>JAJDOB010000247.1 GCA_022340385.1 Rhodobacter sp. | reverse complement strand
TGCCCCCATCAGCTCTCTCCCGACCAGCATCCGCCGGATTTCGGATGTGCCGGCGCCGATCTCCATCAGCTTGGCGTCACGGAACAGGCGCGCGACCGGGGCGTCGGCCAGAAAGCCGGCACCGCCCATCGCCTGCACCGCCTGATGGGCCTGTTTCATCGCCTCCTCGGAACTGTACAGCACACAGGCGGCGGCGTCCTGGCGCGTCACCTGCCCGCGATCGCAGGATCTGGCGACCTCGTAGACATAGGAGCGCGCGCTGTTCATGGCGGTGTACATGTCGGCGATCTTGCCCTGCATCAACTGGAAAGTCCCGATGGGCTGGCCGAATTGCTTGCGCTCGGCCATGTAGGGCATCACCTCGTCCAGACAGGCGGCCATGATGCCGGTGCCGATTCCGGCCAGCACGACCCTTTCATAGTCCAGCCCCGACATCAGCACGCGTGCGCCGCGCCCCTCTTCGCCCAGCACGTTCTCGAACGGGACTTCGACATCGTCGAAGATCAGTTCGGCCGTGTTCGACCCCCGCATTCCCAGCTTGTCGAAATGCGGGCTGGTGGAAAAGCCGGTCATCGTCTTTTCGATCAGAAATGCCGTGATGCCGCGGGAACCGGCGTCTGGGTCGGTCTTGGCGTATACCACCAGCGTATCGGCGTCGGGACCGTTGGTGATCCAGTATTTGTTCCCTGACAGACGGTAGTGATCGTTGCGTTTTTCGGCCCGCAGCGACATCGACACCACGTCAGAACCCGCGCCCGCCTCTGACATTGCCAGCGCGCCGACATGCTGGCCCGAAATCAGCCCGGGCAGGTATTTGCGCTTTTGCTCCGGGGTTCCGTTCAGCCTGATCTGGTTGACGCAAAGGTTGGAATGGGCGCCATAGGACAACGACACCGAGGCCGAGGCGCGCGCCACTTCCTCGACCACCACCGTATGCGCCAGATAGCCCATGTCGGCGCCGCCGTATTCTTCTTCGACGGTGACGCCCAGCAAGCCCAGTTCACCCATTTCCTGCCACAGCTCTGACGGAAAAACGTTGGTGCGGTCGATTTCGGCGGCCTTCGGTTTGACCCGGTCCTGCGCCCAGCGATGCACCATGTCGCGCAACGCGTTGACATCTTCGCCCAGATCGAAAGTCATGGATGCGGTAAACATCTTTCATCTCCGCTTATTGAACGCTTGTTCATTTAATACGCCAGCCGCGGGCCTGTGTCAAAACAACTTTCGCCAATCCCGTCAGCCGTCGGGATAGGCAATTTCCGTGCGGTACTGCGCCCGGGCGGTCCAGTCCCAATACAGCCGCGACAGGCGCGCAGCCACCGGTCCCGGTGCGCCGTTGGCGAAGATCCGGTCATCGACCTGCACGATCGGCAGCACGCCGCCACCGGAACTTGACAGAAACACTTCGTCAGCGGTCCAAAGCTGGTCCAGCGGCAGCGCCCGTGTTTCGCAATCGAGGCCGATCTCGGCACAGATATCCAGAACCGTGCGCCGCGTGACGCCGTGCAGCACGCCGGTGTCGGGCGTCACCACCTTGCCGCCGATCAGCGCGAAAAGGTTGAAGCCCGGGCCTTCGGTCAGGTTGCCTGCGTGATCCAGCAGCACGACGGTTTCGAACCCGGCCTCTTTCGCCTCGAACAGTCCGGCCGTGAAATCGCCCCAGTGATAGTTCTTGGCGCGCGGGTTCACACTGTCGGCAGGGATGCGCCGCATGCCCTTGCCAACCCAAAGCTTTGCCCCCTGCGCCAGCGTTTCCGGCCTGATGACATGCACGTAAGGCACGGCCCAGGCGTAGAAATGGTTCTTGCAATCGCGCGGATCGCGGCTGCCGGGCAGTTGCGGAACCCCACGCATCGCGACCATTGCGCAATAGGCATCGCGCAGGCCCGAACGCGCCACCATCGCCGTCAGTGCCGCGGCGATGTCGCGCCCATCCATGCCGATATCGAACCGGCCCGAATCCATCGAATCCCGGAACCGCGCGATGTAGTCCGCAAGACGAAAGAACGCGCCGTCGCGCACCGGCACCACGTCATAGACCGTGTCGGAATGGGTCACGCCCCAGTCGGTCACGCCGATCCTGGCCTCGGCAACCGGGATCACGGCGCCATCCATCCACGCCGCGCCTTTCGACCAGTCCGTCACCCGGGCGCTGCCTGCCAGACCGCCGAAACCTCTGCCCGGATGATGCGCGCGATCTGGGCGCAATCCTGTGGCGAGAAGGTCAGCGGTATGCGCATGTCGATCAGGCCCGACAGCACCCGGTCGGTCTGTGGCAGATGCTGTTCGGGTGCGTAGCGCCAGCTGTCATAGCGCGAGGTGAAGGCGACCGGTTCCTCGGCGCCGAACCATTTCAGTTCGACCCCGCGCGCATGACACCGCGCCAACACGTCGCGCAGCCGGGGTGCGTCCCATCCCGGCAACAGAAACTGGAAGGACGAGCCGACATAGCTTTCATTTGCGGGCCGCGGAATGGTTCGCAGCCCCGGCGTGTCGCGCAAGCCGTCCTCGATCACCCGGTAGCGGTCGTTCCAGCGGGCGCATTGGTCGGGCAGCGCGCGCAGTTGCGGGCGCAGGATGGCAGCGCGCAGATTGTCCATCCGGCCCGACATGTTTGGCGTCTGGTAGCGCACCGTTTCGAACGCCTCGGGCGGCGGCGCGGCCTTGTGGCGACCATACAGCATGTACGAGCCGGACAGAATGACCGCGCGCGCCGCAAGGTCGGCATCGTCCGTCACCAGGAACCCGCCCTCGCCCGAATTCATGTGTTTGTAGGTCTGGGTCGAATAGCACCCGGCGATCCCGTGCCGGCCAGAGGGCGTGCCACGCCATTCGGCCCCCATCGTGTGGGCACAATCCTCGACCACCGTCACCCCTGCGGCGTCGCAGATCGCCATCAGCGCATCCATGTCGCAGATATGCCCGCGCATGTGGCTCAGCAGCAGGACGCGTGCGCCGGATGCGGCAATCCTGGCTTTCAGGTCGTCGAGATCGAGCGTCAGATCCTCGGTCACTTCGACGAAGGCCGGCACCGCGCCCACACCCGCAATCGCGCCCGGCACCGGCGCCAGCGTAAAGGCGTTCGACAGCACCGGATCGCCCGGTTTCACCCCCGCCGCACGCAGCGCCGTGGCCATCGCATAGCCGCCCGAGGTGACCGCAAGGCAGTATTTCGCGCCCGTGAAGGCGGCGAATTCCTGTTCCAGCAGCGCAACCTCGCCGGTTTCGCCCTCGGCAAGGTTGTAGCGATGCAGCCGCCCATGCCGCAGCACGGCCATCGCCGCATCGATTCCGGCCTGCGGTATCGGTTCCTGCTGGGTGAAACTGCCGTTGAATTTTTCGCTCATGCGTCGAACTTGTAGCGTAAGCGCGGTATTCGTCAATGTCGCCGCATACCATGCCGCATGTCGCAAATCAGCGTTCTGCCCGGACGCAAACGTCGCAAACTCCGGTTTATGGACGCGCTTACCTTCATCCACGCCCTGCGCTGGGACGATCTGCCGCCGCAGGTCCGCCTGCAGGGCGAACTGAATCTGCTGGACCTTCTGGGCATCGCAATCGGCGGGCGCACGACCCGGCTGAGCGACATCATCAACACCCATGCCGCCAGCCAGTTCGGCGGCAACCACGCGATGCTGTTCGACGCCCGCCCGGCCAGCGCCGCGGGGTTCGCGCTGGCGGCGGGCATGACCATCGACGCGCTCGACGGCCATGACGGGTACAATCCGGCCAAGGGCCATGTCGGATGCGGGCTGTTCCCGGCGGCTCTGGCCTGCGCGCTGGAGGCCGGACAATCCGACGGGCGCGCGTTTCTGACCACCATCGCACTGGGATACGAGCTTGGGTCGCGCCTGGGTCCGGCGCTGCACGCGACCACGCCGGACTATCACACATCCGGCGCCTGGATCGCGGTGGCCGCCGCCGCCGCCGGGGCGCGGTTGCTGAGGCTGGACTCCGCGCAGACCGCGCACGCGCTGGGGATCGCCGAATATCACGGACCGCGCAGCCAGATGATGCGCTGCATAGACCATCCGACGATGCTGAAGGACGGCTCTGGCTGGGGCGCGATGGCGGGCGTGTCCGCGGCGCTGCTGGCGCGCGACGGCTTTACCGGCGCGCCGGCCCTGACCTTGTCGGACCCGCCTGCCCTGTGGGCGGATCTCGGCGACACCTGGCTGACCACCCGGCAGTATTACAAACCCTACCCGGTCTGCCGATGGGCCCAGTCGCCGATCGAGGCGGCGCTGGCGCTGCGCGCCCGGCACGATCTGCGCAGCACCGACATCGCTGCAATCGAAATCGCCACGTTCCACGAGGCGACGCGCCTTGCCACGGCCGCGCCGCAAACCACCGAAGAGGCGCAGTATTCCACCTCCTTCCCGACCGCGGTTGCACTGGTGCGCCGCGGAGTCGGCCCCGCCGACATCACGGGCGACGCGCTGTACGACCCTGAAATCCTGCGCCTGTCACGCGCCACGACCATGATCGAGGATGACACCGCCAATGCCGCCTTTCCGCACCGGCGCCTTGGCCGCGTGGCCCTGACCCTGCGCGACGGCACCCGGCTGGAAAGCCCGCTTGTGACACCGAAATGGGACGCGGATGCGCCACCGTCAGAGGCCGATCTGCGTGGCAAATTCCACGACCTGGCCGACCCGATCATCGGCAGCGCGCGGGCAAACGCGATCGAGGCCGGGCTGCATGATCTGCCCGCACGGGGGCTGATGCCGCTGTATGACCGGATCACTCAGCCGATCAGCGACGCCACGACATCGGCAAGATCGGCGTAATTATCCAGCAGCGCCTCCGGGTTCAGGCGGGTCACGTCGCGCCCGTCGGGGCCGAATGTGACCAGAACCGACGCCACCCCGGCAGCGCGGGCGGTTTCGCGGTCGGTCAGCGTGTCGCCCACCAGCAGCGATTGCGCCACAACGCCCCCGGCGCGCTCGACGGCGGCATGATACGGCGCCGGATCGGGCTTGCGCACCGGCAGCGTATCGGCCCCGACCAGCGAGCCGAACAGCGCGCGCACCCCCAGCCGCGTCATCAGCGTTTCGGCAAGACCTTCGGGTTTGTTTGTGCAAATCCCGACCTTGTACCCCGCATCCACCAGACCGCCGACCGCTGCCACAACGCCGGGATACAGCCGCGTGTATACGTCGATATTCTGTCCATAATATTGCAACAGTACCGGATATTGTCCGTCAATGTCTCCACTGCCCGATCCAAGCCGGTCAAACCCAAGCTGCAGCATCGCGCGCCCGCCCCTGAAGGCGGTCGACTGATCCGTCACCGGGTCCAGCACATCGCCATGCCCGAGCCCGCGAAAACAGGCATTCGCCGCCGCAATCAGATCGCCGCTGGTGTCGGCCAGCGTACCGTCGAGATCGAAGATAACCGTGCGCATCGGGCCCCCCTGGGCAGGAATGTGAGCATGCGTGTAATGGGCTGTCATCAGTTTTGATAGCCCTGACCCTTGCGGCAAACGCAGGGTAAGGTAGAAGAACGCAAACAGGCAACAAGAGCAGCTTATGGCAACCGCATTGATCGTTCTGGCCGCCGGACAGGGAACCCGGATGAACTCCGAACTGCCCAAGGTGCTGCACCCTCTGGGCGGCGCACCGCTGTTCGCGCATGCGCTGGCATCGGGCGCGGCACTTGAACCGGAACATGTGGTGCTGGTGGTGGGCAACGGCGCCACGGCGGTCACCAGGGCGGCCCATGATCTGGACCCCGAAATCGCCGTGGTGGTGCAGTCCGAACAGCTTGGCACCGCGCATGCGGTCGCGCAGGCCGCACCGGCGCTGGCCGGTTTCAGCGGCGATGCGGTGGTCCTGTACGGCGACACGCCGTTCATTCGGCCCGAAACCCTGCAGGCAATGCAGGTGGCCCGCGCGGCGGGGCATGACGTGGTGGTTCTTGGGTTCGAGGCCGCCGATCCCGGGCGCTATGGCCGGCTGATCATGTCCGGCGACACGCTGGAAAGAATCGTTGAATTCAAGGACGCGACAGATGAAGAACGCGCCGTAACCTTCTGTAACAGCGGCGTTGTCATGGCGAATGCGTCGATAATGTTCGAACTGGTCAGCGCCATCGGAAATGACAATTCCAGTGGCGAATACTACCTGCCCGACATCGTGGCGCAGGCCCGCTCGCGCGGGTTGTCCGCCACGACCGTTACCTGTGACGAGG
>JAJDOB010000221.1 GCA_022340385.1 Rhodobacter sp. | reverse complement strand
GTGTTCTTCGTGCTGAAGGGCAAGGGCCATGACATCCACGACGGCCGCAAACTGCCGTGGGAGGCGGGCGACGCGCTGATCGTCGAAAACGCCTGCGTGCACCAGCACCTGAACGACAGCGACGACGAAACCTTCGTGCTGGTGCTGAAGGCCAAGCCGCTGTTCCTGTTCATGCACATGATCTTTCAGAAGATGGTGCAGTTCCCGCCCGAAGACCCGGTACCGGGTCACGAAGATTACGCACCCCCCGCGACGCTTTAGGATGACCTGCCGTTTGACCGGCAAACCGGTTCCCGCGTTTCGGACTGCCCCTGTGAGGCCAACACCATGAGCATTGACCCCTCGACTTTCGCCGACGCCATCGAACGCCAGCGCGCCAAACAGGGCGCGCCCGAAGTGTCATTCTACAAAGAGGCGTTGCAGGCCAGCCAGGATTTCCGGCGCGAATACAAGGACCGCGTCAATGTCGTGAAATACGACACCATGCCGATGGAGCGTTCCGCCGACGGGCTTATCAAGCACATCATCAACGAACGCATGGACACCAAGGAATGCTGTATCGACATCTACATGCAGTTCCTCGACGCCGGCAAATCCACCGGCACGTCCCGCCACCTGTCCGAAGAGATCGCGTTCGTCATCGAAGGCACCGGGCATGACCTGCACTATGATGTGCAGTTCGAATGCAACGTCGCCTTTGAATGGACCTGGGACACCATGCCCAAGAAATACGACTGGGGTCCGGGTGATTTCATCTATGTCCCGCCCTACGTGGCGCACAAGCGGGTGAACACGTCCGATATCGAGGCCCGGGTCATCGTCTGCAACAGCCGCGTGATGAAGGCCATCGGGCTGGACTGGTTCGACCAACTGGAACCCGCCGAAGGGTTCGAGGAATACTGGATACCACCAGCCGACGAATAAGCAGAAAAAGCGGGGAACGACGCCGCCTGACAAAGCATCGTCCCCGCACCACCCAGGGAGACGACACATGAAACGACTATTGATGACGGCAGCCGCCCTTGCGGTTTCAGCAATGCCCGCCCTCGCCGATCACTTTACCGGCAAGACGATCACCTACATCATCGCCACCAACCCGGGCGGCAATTATGACGCCTACGGGCGGCTGATCGGGCGCCATCTGGAAGAAAAACTTGGCGCCGACAAGGTGATCTTCAAGAACCTGCCCGGCGCCGGGCATATCATCGGGGCCAACACGCTGTACGCCTCTGATCCTGACGGCTTCACGATCGGGACGTTCAACACCGGCCTGATCTATGCGCAGATCCTGCAATCCGAGGGCGTGGCCTTCGACCTGACCCGGTTCGAATGGGTCGGCAAGGCTGCCGCCGATGTGCGCGCCATCGCGCTTGGCAACAATTCCGGGATGAGCAGTTTTGACGATCTGCTGAATTCCCCTGACACGGTGAATTTCGCGGCCTCCGGCGTCGGTTCTGCCTCGTTCAACGAAACCAACATGCTGGCCGATGCCTTTGGCCTGAACATCAACATCATTCCCGGCTATCAGGGCAATGAGGGCGAAATGGCGATGCTGCGCGGCGAGGTCGTGGGCCAGGTCGGCTCAAAGGCGTCCCTGCAACCCTTCGTTGATGCGGGCAACGGGTTCTTCGCGCTGGTTGTCGGGCAGGAAGAAGGCATTCCAAGCGCCATCGACTTTGCAGGTGATGAAAAGGCGAAATCCATCGTCAACCTGATCGACGCCAACTCCAACCTCGGCCGCCTGACCGCTGCTCCTCCGGGTACGCCCGCCGATGTGCTCGAGGAATTGCGCGACGCCTATATGGCGGTGATGGCGGATCCGGCATTCCTTGCAGAGGCGGAAAAGCTGGGCCTGCCGATCAGCGCCGCGCGCGGCGACCGCGTTGCCGAACTGATGCAGGCGGCGCTCAACCAAAGCCCCGACACGGTGGCGATCATCTCTGCCGCGCTGGACGTCGAGGTTCCGACCATCAAGGTGAAAACCGACATTCTTGCGCTGGAGGACCGCAACAAGGTGGTCACCTTCATGTCCGGCGACGCGAAAGTCATCGGCGAGATTTCCGGCTCGCGCACCACCGTGACTGTCAACGGTGCAGAGGCCGAACGCGGCGATCTTGCGGTCGGCATGAATTGCGAACTGGAATATGATCCCGGCTCTGACGTCAACGAGTTCAAGACGGTCGCCTGCACTGGCGAGGCAATGCAGGCCGCCGCAACCATGATGATGGTATCCAGCAAGATCGCTGGTCTGGCCGACGACAACAAGGCAGTCACCTTCATGGCCGATGGTGCCGAAAAGATGGGTTCCGTATCCGGCAAGCGCACCGCGCTGACCCTTAACGGCGCCGAGGCCAAGCGCGATGACCTGACTGTCGGGATGGAGTGCGAGTTCGGCTATGAGGCCGGCGATGAGATCGAGTTCAAGTCGGTCGCCTGCAAGAACTGACAGCAGCCGGGCGAGAAGATGTGACCGGGGGGCGCTGTCGAGCGCCCCTTTTCACATGCAGGAACATTGGCATGTGGACGTATGGTGAGACAGTTCGACGCGTCCACATTGCGATTTGCGCGCGAGCACATAGATTAAATACGCGAACAGGATCTCAGGTGACCGCCAGAGCGGTACCATTGAACAGGAGATCAACATGACGTTTTCCCATATCGTACCCGTACAAATCGCGTCCGCCGCCGTTATCGCCTTTGGCCTGTTGATACCCGGCAGCGCCGCCTACGCGCTTGACGACGAAGCCCAGATCAAGCTGGGCGAGAGCGAGTACATGAGCAACTGCGCCGCGTGCCATGGGCCGCACGGAATGGGCGACGGCCCGGTCGCCGAAGTCTTATCCACCAAGCCCAGCGACCTGACCCAGATCAGCAAGAAGTTCGAAGGCAAGTTTCCGCGCGAACATATCTATGCTGTGGTGGACGGTCAGAAGATGATAAACCCCCATGGCGACAGGCTGATGCCGGTCTGGGGGCCGCGCTACTGGTCCTTGGCGGAACAGCGCGCGGGCGAGGTGCCGCACGACGTCGATGCGGCGGCCATGGTCCACGGTCGGATCACCGCCCTCGTGCGCTATCTGGAATCCATTCAGGCCCCGTGAAAAGGTCGGCCCGTGCTGGAGTGAATTGGTGCAGCATCAATAGCGCAGAACTTGAGATCGGGTCGGTGTTTTGGAGAGACTGACTGGTGTCGGTATTGCCAACCAGAAAGGGCACCCCCGGCGGTGCCCTTTCGAATTTTCAGCCTGCTGCAATCGTGCCGGCAAAGAAAGGCGACCGGATCGCTTCAGGCGGCACGGTTCGCCGCCAGCTTGGCATCGACCGTTGCGACAATCTCGTCCACCGCGTCCAGTTGCAGCCCCCGGCTGGCGGCTATCGCCTGGACCAGCTTGTCGACCCGCTCGATATCCTTGGCCCCGGCATAGATCGCCCGCGCGGCCGACGATGGTTTCAGCAGGCTTTGCGCCGCGTTGGCGTATTTTTCGAACGGCACCTGGTCGGTGGCATCCGCCCCCAGAGACCGCGCCAGCGCATCGACCCAGGAATAAATGGCGCGGCTTTGTTCGATATCGCCGTGCACGGCCTCGCGGATCGCGCGCGCCTCGCCCCGGGTCACGCAACGGTAGTTGCCGGTCAGCAGCATCGACCATTTCGCCAGTGGCACAAAAATCGAATCGTGCAGCCGCAGTTTCACCGGCACGTCCTTACCGTCCAGCCTGACGGCGGCGATATCGGCCTCCAGCGTGCGCAGAATGGCGGTGTGGGCGTCGTCGGCAAAGGCGGCGGCTTTGAAATTCGTCGGCAGGCCGACATGCAGGAAGTTCAGCTTTTCCTCGGGCGGGCGGAACGCCTGCGGGTCGGGGCTGCACAGCGACATGCAGCCCGGATCGAACCCGTCCCACACGCTGGCATCGGTGAAACAGTCGGTCAGCGCGCCGGTATCCAGCCCCTCGATCCGTTGCAGATACGGCAGCGGCGGCATGTTCATGATCGAAAGGCACGGCTTGCGGCTGGCCGCGATCCGCCCCAGCAGCGCGCGCACCGGAGCGGCGCGATACTGCGGTTCCTGCATCGCCAGCGCGATCAGGTCATAGGCATCCGGGTCGGCATCGGGCGGCGTCAGCGCGTTCAGACTGCCCGGTTGGTCGCCCGACCTGATCAGTCGCGGCGCGTCTTCGCCCCGCAATGTCATGCGCACGACGGTGCCCTCGGCATTGATCAGGTCGGCCTCTTCGGGCAGGCACACCAGCGTCACATCGTGACCGGCCATCAGCAGTTTCGTCGATAGAAGCGAGCCATAGGACGCGCCAAGGATAAGGATCTTCACGTTCAATTCCCCAATGTTCAGGCAAACCACAAGCAGCCCGCTCGGCTGGCATGCGATTGTATACCCGCAACGTTGGTCAGATTGAATAGCCAATTTCGCCCATTGCGCCAGCGCCGAAACTCGCTTTTCGGCGGGGCCGGCTGCGGCCCGTCCGGCGGAATCTCAGGTCAATGAACGGATGCGGCGCAGTTGCGGGAACGCCCGCATCCAGAGGCCCGCGACCGCCAGCGTTCCCAGCGCCCCGACCGCCACCGCCGCGACCGGACCGATCAGCGCCGCCATGGTTCCGGCGCGAAATCCGCCAACCTCGTTGGAGGCTCCGATGAAAACCTGGTTGACCGCGTTCACCCGCCCGCGCAGATCGTCCGGGGTCCAGATCTGGACCAGCGTGCCGCGGATGTTGACGCTGACCATATCCGCCGCGCCCATGCACACCAGTGCCGCCACCGAAATCCAAAGCGTCTGGGACAGCGAAAAGACCAGCGTGAACAGACCGAAGGCGATGACGGCGGCAAACATGATCCGGCCCGCATGGTCCCTGACCGGCCGCGCAATAAGGAAGGCCCCGACACAGATCGCACCCACCGCAGATGCCGAGCGCAGCATGCCCAGCCCCGCCGGGCCGACCTCCAGGATGTCGCGGGCATAAACCGGCAGCAATGCCATGGCCCCGCCCAGCAGAACCGCAAACAGATCCAGCGAGATCGCGCCCAACACGACCTTTTCCGACCAGATATACCGGAACCCGCCGCTGATCACCGACCAGTTGGTATAGGCCGCGGGCCGTCTTTGGGCCGGTTTCGGAATGCCCAGCACCAGCACCCCGGAGGCCAGCAGAAAGGCCAGCGTGGCGCCATAGGCCGCCGACGGGGCAATCCCGTACAGCAGCCCTCCGGCGACGGGGCCGCAGATCGTGGCGACCTGGCCGCTTGTCATGTTCAGCGCGATGGCGCGCGGCAGATCCTCTGCCGGAACCAGATTGGGCACGATCGCCTGCCTGGCCGGGTTATAGAACGCGCGGGCGCCGCCAAAGACCACCAGCAGCCCGAAGATCGGCCAGGCCCCCGTCAGGCCCGCGTTCGACAGCCACACGAAACCGGCGGCGCAGATCGCCTGCACGATCAGGCAGACGCCGAGGATCCGCCGGCGAGGATAGCGGTCGGCGACCGCCCCGGTGACCAGCACAAGAAGCAGCGCGGGCAGGAATTGCGACAGCCCGACCAGCCCCAGATCCAGCGGATTGCGGGTCAGGTCGTAAACCTGCCAGCCGATCGCGACGGTCTGCATCTGGAAGGCGAACCCGGTCAGGATCAGGGCGATCCAGTAGCGCAGGTATCCGGCGTGACGGAACAGCGCGAAGCGGTCGGTTTTCGGGCGTGTCGTCATCGTTCATCCGGCCCGTCGGGTTCGATGAACGTCCGGCGGATATCCGGAGGAATCCCGATTGGGGGCTTGCGCGGTTTCACCGGTGCCGCGTTATGACATCGACCAGCGCGGGCTTGCCGGATTTGACGATCTCCAGCGCGCGCGCCACGGCGGGGCCCACATCCTCTGGCCGCTCGATCGGACCCTCGGCCCACATGCCCATGCCGCGCGCGATGGTGGCGAAATCGGGTTCGGGGTCGAAAATATCCATGCCGATATGGGCCTTGCCCTCGTCAGTACCGCGTGCCCGCGCCATGCGGATCTGGTGGTGCCAGTCGTTGTAATAGGCGCGGTTGTTGAACATCACAATCAGCAATGGAATCTGATGTTTGGCCGCCGTCCACAACGCCCCGGCATCATACATCAGGTCGCCGTCGGGCTGGAATGTCACCACCACCCTGTCGCTGTTCCTGTGCGCCAGCGCGACGCCCAGCGAAATGCCGATCTGGGTCGAGGTGCCAAGCCCCTTGCCGGGATGGCGGTGGGGTTTGTCGAAATCCCACAGCTTGCGCGTCCATTGCCGCAACGTGCCAGAGGCCAGCACCCAATCCTCGTCCCTGATGACCTCATACACCTCGGACGCCAGCCGCGCGGTGGTCAGCGGCGACGCCTCGCGATCCTTCGCCGCTTCTTCGGCCCAGTTCGCAAAGATCAAGTCATGCCGCGCGCTTATGGCCTTCTTTCGTTTTGCGATCCTGTCGGCCAGACCGGGATCCCCGGCTATCAACCGCTGTGCAATCGCCGTCATCTGCGGCATCGCAAGGCGCGGGTCGCCCAGCGCGCTGAGCGTCTTGGGCAGGTAACGGCCATAATCCAGCGACCATGACCCGATGCCGGTCTCGTGAAATCCGACCTCCATCCACTTGCAGTCATCGCCAAGGTAGGACGTCAGATCGCGGGTGGTGCTGTCCAGTTTTGCCGTGGCCTTTTCCCAATCCACCACGTCCAGCGCCAGGATGGCGTCGGCCTGCGCCAGGCTTTCGGTGTCCATCGACAGGGCCTGCGGGTGGCGGTTGGGAAAACACAGCGCAGAGTTCACATCCCACACCGCGACACCAAGGGTTTCGCCCAGCGTTACAAGTTTTTCAAAATTGCCCGGCTGGCGACCGGTAAATTCCGCCATGATCCACGGACGATCAGCGTAAAGCAATGTCTTTACAATGGCTTCCAGCGTATCGGGGTCGGCAGCCATCGGCGACGGCGCCTTTTGCATCGCGTCCGGGATCTGGATATCCACGGCCAGCGGCGTTTCCTGCAACATGGCGTCATAGCAC
>JAJDOB010000214.1 GCA_022340385.1 Rhodobacter sp. | reverse complement strand
GCCCCCCGCCACCCAGGGCGCACGCGGATCCTCTGCCTCGACCAGCGCGAAGTCATCGCCGTCCGGGCCGCGAAACAGTAGGCGGGTCTCGCCAAAACTGGCATCGTCCTGCAGACCGGCGACGCCCAGCCCGGCCAGCCGCGTCTTCCAGTACCCGCTGCTGTTCCTTGGAATGGTGAACGCGGTGATGCCCACCTCGCCGGTTCCATGCTGGCCGCGCGCGGCCCCGGTGAAGGGAAAATATGTCATCACCGATCCCGGCGTGCCGTGTTCATCGCCGTAATACAGGTGATAGACATTCGGCGCGTCGAAATTGACGGTTTTCTTCACCCGGCGGAGACCAAGCGTCTTGGTGAAGAAATCATTGTTGGACTGTGCCCCGCTTGCCAGCGATGTGACATGGTGCAGTCCCTTGATCTGGTTCAGCATTGTCGGCTCCTCGATGGTTGATGCGCCCACAGGTATCGCGGCGCATTGTGCTTTGATTGTGAATGTCGTCTTTTTGGCTGGAAAGAAAAGCACCATGTTGGCACCGGTCATGTGCAAATTCGCACATACTCCAAGGTCAATTCCAGTCTTGGTGCGAATTCGGAGGGCGCCATGACCCCGGACTACATCATTGTCGGCGCGGGCTCTGCCGGATGCGTTCTGGCCAACCGGCTGTCTGAAGCTGCGAATGTGATCCTGCTTGAGGCGGGCGGCAGCGACAACTACCACTGGATTCACATTCCGATCGGTTATCTCTACTGCATCGGCAACCCGCGCACCGACTGGGGGTTCAAGACCGCGCCGGAACCGGGGCTGAACGGGCGCAGCCTGCTGTATCCGCGCGGTCGCGTGCTGGGCGGCTGCTCTTCGATCAACGGCATGCTGTATCTGCGCGGGCAGGCGGCGGACTATGATCACTGGCGGCAGCTTGGCAACACCGGCTGGGGTTGGGACGATGTGCTGCCGTATTTCCTGAAATCCGAGGATCACGCGGATGGCGCCAGCGAAATGCACGGCGCCGGTGGCGAATGGCGGGTCGATCATCAGCGGCTGCACTGGAAGGTGCTGGATGATTTTATGGCCGCCGCCGTGCAGGCCGGGCTGCCCGCACGCGATGACTTCAACACCGGAGACAACGAGGGCGTCGGGTATTTCCGCGTAAACCAGAAACACGGGTTTCGCTGGAATACGGCCAAAGCGTTTCTGCGCTCCGCGCGACGTCGCGACAGCTTGCGGGTGGAAACCCATGCCCAGACCGAACGCATTCTGTTCGAGGGCAACCGGGCCGTGGGGGTGCGCTATCGCCGGAATGGCGAGACCTGCGAGTTGCGCGCGGCAAAAGAAGTGATCCTGTGTGCCGGGGCCGTCGGATCGCCGCATCTGTTGCAACTGTCGGGCGTCGGGCCGGGCGCGCTGCTGCAACAGCACGGAATCGCGGTGGTCCGGGATTCGCCCCAGGTGGGGGAAAACCTTCAGGATCACCTGCAAATCCGATGCGCCTACAAGGTGCACGGGGCGAAGACACTGAACACAATCTCGGCCAGCCTGTGGGGCAAGGCCAGAATTGCCGCCGAATATGCCATGTTCCGCAGCGGGCCGATGTCGATGGCACCGTCGCAACTGGGCGCCTTCGCGAAATCCGGCCCCGACGAGGCGACAGCCGATCTTGAATATCATGTGCAGCCCCTGTCGCTGGATGCGTTCGGAGAACCGCTGCACGGCTTTGACGCAATCACCGCCAGTGTCTGCAACCTGCGCCCCGAAAGCCGCGGCCAGGTGCAATTGACCTCGCCCGACCCCACCGCGCACCCGCGGATCAGCCCGAATTATCTGGCGGCATTGAAGGACCGGCAGGTCGCGGCGCGCGCGATCCGGCTGACAAGGCGGATCATGGCGCAGCGGGCGCTCGCGCACTACGCACCAGAGGAGTTTCGCCCCGGCCCGGGGTTCGATACCGACGAGGCTCTGGCCCGGGCTGCCGGCGACATCGGCACGACGATCTTCCACCCGGTCGGCACGGTGCGCATGGGTGCCGATGCACAGGCTCCGCTTGATCCGCAATTGCACCTGCGCGGCATCGACGGTTTGCGCGTGGTCGATGCCAGCGTGATGCCGACGATCACCAGCGGCAACACCAATGCGCCGGTGATCATGATAGCAGAAAAGGCCGCCGACATGATCCGCGCTACCTGATTGCCGACAATTTGAAAGGTTAAGCCCGCATTCACCGCAGCCTGATACCCACGGGCCGGGGTATCGTGAACGAGGTGGTGTGATGAGCGCGAATGATCTGGCGCCGATCATAATCAAGCGAAAGAAGATCATCGCGGGCGGCGGCCATCACGGCGGCGCCTGGAAAGTGGCCTATGCCGACTTTGTCACTGCGATGATGGCGTTCTTTCTGCTGATGTGGCTGTTGAACGCAACAACAGAGGTACAGCGCAAGGGCATCGCCGACTATTTCAACCCGACAATTCCGATCAACCGGATCTCGGGCGGCGGCGACGGTGCCTTCGGCGGCTCTGACATATTTTCGGAAGACAATCTTGCACGCACCGGCAATGGCGCGACCCAGCGCAACCCGGCCGAAAAGAATATGGCGCGGGGCGATTCCGGGGTAACGGATGCGGACGCGGAAGCCTCCGAAACCGCCGAGGAAAAGGTGGTTCTGGACAGCATAGACAACATGCTGACCGCGAAATCCGGTGAAAGCATGGTCAGCAATGACATGGCCCGCCATATCGTCACCCAGATCACCGACGAGGGGCTGATCGTGGAGATCTTCGACCTGCCGGGCGAACCGCTGTTCGCTCTGGGCACCGATGAGCCGACGGCGGTGATGCGCGATCTGGCGGCGATGATGACCGAAGTGTTCGCGCTGGTAAGCAACGGAGTTGCGGTCAACGGGTTCACGCGCGCGCGCTCTATCGTCGAAACCGACAATCCGGTCTGGACCCTCAGCAGCGACCGCGCCAACCGCGTGCGGCAACTGCTGGGTGACGGCGGCCTGCCGGATGGGCGGGTGCAAAGGGTCAGCGGTTTCGCCGACCGCAAGCCGGTGGCGCAAAACCCGATGGCGCCCCGCAACAACCGTATCGAGCTGATCCTGCTGCGGGACAATCTATGAAAAGAAAGCGCTAATTTTAACTGTTAGTGCCCTGTTAAGCCGCGCCCGCTAACCATGGCCCGCAATATCGGGCTATGCATCAGAAAGGCGCACCCTATGACAATCTCATCTTCACTTGCTGCAGGAGTGGCGGGTCTGAACGCAAATGCCGCGCGACTGGCGACCATCTCTGACAATATCGCGAACTCGTCCACCTACGGCTACAAACGCGCCAAGACGGAATTTTCGACCCTCGTGGTTCCCGGCTCGCGCAGCACCTATACTGCGGGCGGCGTGCGCACCGCCTACACCCGGCTGATCGACGAGCGTGGACCGCTGATCTCCTCGTCCAACTCGACCGATCTCGCGGTCAGCGGGCGTGGCATGCTGCCGGTAACAAGCGCCGCGGCGGTCAAGGCCGACAATGGCAATCTGCCGCTGCAACTGATGACAACCGGATCGTTCCGCCCGGATGCGGGGGGTATTCTGACCAACGAGGCCGGCATGGTTCTGCTGGGCTGGCCCGCCAATATCGACGGCACGATTCCATCATATCCGCGCGACACCATCGCCGGGCTGCAGCCGGTGCAGGTCAACGTCAATCAGTTTGCCGGCGATCCGACGACAAGAATGACGCTGGGTGTCAATCTGCCTGCCACCGAAACCGCTTCGACCGCTGCGGGCGATCCTCAAGAGTTGTCGATCGAATATTACGGCAACCTGGGCACGTCAGAAACGCTGACCGTCACCTTCACTCCGACGGTTCCGGCAGGCGGATCGTCGAATGAATGGACCATGACCATCGCGGACGAAGCCAGCGGCGGCGCGGTGGTTGGCGAATACGTGCTGACATTCTCGGATACGGAAACCTCGGGCGGAACGCTGGCCTCGGTTACGACCACAAGTGGGGGTGCCTACGATTCCGTCAGCGGAAACCTGACGATCACCGCCGCCCGGGGCGATATCGACATCAATATCGGTGTCCTGGGCGACAGTTCCGGCATGACCCAGCTCAGCGACAGCTTCGCCCCGGTCGCCATATCCAAGAACGGCGCGCCGGTGGGCAACCTGACTTCGGTCGAGGTCGACGCGAACGGGTTGGTCCACGCGATCTACGACATCGGATTCACCCGCACGATCTATCAGATTCCGCTGGTCGATGTGCCCAATCCGAACGGGCTGATCGCGTTGTCGAACCAGTCCTATCAGGTCTCGCCGGAAAGCGGATCGTACTTTCTGTGGGACGCAGGTGACGGGCCCTGGGGCGAGGTTGTCGGTTTTGCACGCGAAGAATCCGCCACCGACGTCGCCAAGGAACTGACCGACCTGATCCAGACGCAGCGGGCCTATTCGTCAAACGCCAAGGTTATCCAGACAGTGGATGAGATGCTGCAGGAAACCACCAACATCAAGCGATAGACCGGTAATCCAAAAGGACCGAAATGAACCTTTCCGGCACCCTCAGCAACGCGCTTTCGGGCCTCTCGGCGGTCTCTCGTATCGCCGAAACGGTTTCGTCGAACATCGCCAACGCCAATACAGATGGCTACGGCGTGCGCGCGGTGCAACTGTCGAACCGCACCGTGGCCGGGCATGGTTCCGGGGTTCAGGTCGACGGGATCACCCGGCAAACAGACCCGGTGCTGACCGGCAACCGGCGGCTGGCAGGGGCAGAGCTTGGGCAGATCACCGCGCGGGCCGACTTTCTGGCCGCGTTGGAGCGCGCCATCGGATTGCCGGACGATCCGTCATCGCTGTCCGGGCAAATGTCGGGATTTGACGCAGCCCTGATCCAGGCCGCCAGCCGCCCCGACAGCGAGGCGCGCCTGCAGGCCGCGGTCGAGGCCGCGCGTTCGGTTGCGACGCAACTGAATTCCGTGTCGGACCAGATACAGGAACAACGCATGGCCGCGGATCGCGAGATCGCCACGTCGGTCGATTTCATCAACACCTCGCTGCAGCAGATCGCCGACCTTAACGGTCAGATGCTGCGCATCGGTGCCGGACCCAACGACGGCTCGCCGCTGGCCGATCACCGGCAACGCCTGATCGACGGCATATCAGAGCTGATCCCGATCCGCGAAGTGCCGCGTGACAATGGCACCATCGCACTGTTTACCCCCGGCGGCGCGATCCTGCTGGACGGCACCCCGGCAAAGCTGGGCTTCACCAACGCCGGTGTCATCATGCCGGAAATGAACATCGGCGCGGGCACCCTGTCCGGCCTCACGATCAATGGCAAACCGGTTTCGACCAGTGTCGAAAAGGGCCCGATCGCCGGCGGCCGGCTGGCGGGGCTGTTCGATGTGCGCGACGTGCAGGCACCTGAACTGCAGACGCGGGTGGATGCGGTGGCGCGCGATCTTGTCGAACGGTTCCAGGATCCGGCTGTCGATCCGACGCTGGGCCCGGGCGATCCGGGTCTGTTCACTGACGCGGGCGGCGCGCTTGTGATTGCCGACGAGGTCGGTCTTGCGGGCCGTATCAGCCTGAACGCGCTGGTCGATCCGCGCGACGGCGGCGCATTGTGGCGGCTGCGCGACGGTCTGGGTGCGGCCAGTCCGGGCGCTGACGGCGATGCCACGTTGCTGAACGCGCTGTCGGATGCGCTGAACAGCCATCGTCTGCCCGGCTCCGGCGGATTCATCGTGCCGCATTCCGCCACCGGGATCAGCGCCGATCTGCTTTCCGGCGTCTCGGTGTCCCTGTTCAGCCTGGAGACCCGGCAATCCTATGCCCGGGCCCATTCAGAGGCGCTGATCGGGATGGAACTGGAAAACGGTGTCGATACCGACGCCGAACTTCAGAAACTGCTGCTGGTCGAACAGGCCTTCGCGGCAAATGCCCGGGTGATTTCGACCGTCGATGAACTGATCCAAACCCTGTTGAGGCTTTGAAACATGCAACCCCTGACCTTTGGCGACATGGCGTCTCCGTTCCGGCTGCAGGCCAGCAATCAGCGCCTGAAAACCGAACTTCAGCGCCTGGGGCAGGAACTCGCCTCGGGCAAAACCGCCGATCTGCGCGCGACGACAAAGGGCGATCTGGGCAATTACGCCGGGCTGGAAAGCGTGATCAATGCGCTGGGTGCATATCACGTCGCCGCGAATGAGGCAGCCCTGTTCACCGAGGCCATCCAGCGCAGCCTGGAAACCGTGCAGGTCCACGCATCCGAGATCGGACCGGCGCTGCTGATTGCCGGATCAACCGGCGAGGCGACGCTGGTGCAGACCGCGGCCACCGATGCGCGCAGCCGCTTCGCCGCCGTGGTTTCGGTGCTGAACACCAAGATCGCCGACCGCGCGATTCTGTCGGGCACCGCGATCGGCGCAGATGCCCTGGCCGGGTCCGAAACCATGCTGGCCGATCTGCAGATCGCCATCGCCGCAGAGACGACGGCGGCCGGCGTCGCCGCTGCCGTGGATGCCTGGTTTGACGACACCGGCGGCGGCTTTGAAACCAGCGGCTACCTGGGCAGCACGACCGATCTGGCGCCGTTCCGGCTGGGCCCGGACGAGCAGGGTTCCCTGTCGGTCAGGGGCGATGACCAGAATATCCGCGACGTGCTGAAGGGCTTTGCCATGGCGGCCCTGGTGTCTGACGGGGCGCTGGCGGCGGACCACGACGAACGCGTGGCGCTGATCGGCCTTTCGGCCACGCAAATCCTGTCTGGCGACAAGGCGCTTGCCGAACTGCGCGCTGAAGTCGGCACTGCCGAGGGCCAGATTGAAACCGCCAGGACCCGCAACGATGCCGAGGTCGCGGCACTGGAAATGGCGCGATCCGAAATCGTGCGCGTCGATCCCTACACTGCCGCGACCGATCTGCAGGCCGCCGAGACACAATTGCAGACGCTGTACACAATCACCGCGCGCCTGTCGCGCCTTAGCCTGGCGGAGTATCTGTGATGACCCGGTTTCTGATAGCGCTTGTTCTGTGGGCGGCTGCCGCCGCAGCAACTGCCAGCCCGGTCCGGATCAAGGATCTGGTGGAATTCGACGGCGTGCGCGGCAACGATCTGGTCGGATACGGGCTGGTGGTCGGATTGAACAGCACCGGAGACGGCATTCGCAACGCGCCCTTCACCGAAGAGATCATGTCGAACATCCTGGAACGGCTGGGCGTCAACATCACCGGAGAACAGTTTCGCCCAAAGAACGTTGCCGCCGTATTCGTCACCGCCGAACTGCCGGCGTTTTCGCGCGCCGGATCGACGATCGACATCACGGTGTCCGCCATCGGTGACGCCAAAAGCCTGCTGGGCGGCACGCTGGTGATGACCCCGATGAATGCCGCCGACGGCCAAATCTACGCGGTCGCGCAAGGCACGGTGATTGCGGGCGGCGCCTCGGTCGAGGGCAATGGCGCCAGTGTGGTGCAGGGGGTGCCGACTTCGGGTGTCATCCCGTCCGGCGCCCGCGTCGAGCGCGAGATCGACTTTGATTTCACCGCGCTGAAATCCATTCGGCTGGCATTGCGCACGCCCGATTTCACCACGGCAGGGCGGATCGAGAACGCAATCAATGTCTATGCAGGCCGTGCGGTGGCGCGGATGCTGGATTCCGGCACGATCGTGCTGGACATCGCTGCCACCGGGGCCATTTCACCGGCCCATGCCATCGGCCAGATCGAAAACATCGCCGTTGAACCGCAGCGCAAGGCGCGCGTTGTCGTCGACCAGCGATCCGGCACCATCGTTCTGGGCGAGGATGTACGGATCTCGCGTGTGGCGGTCAGCCAGGGCAATCTGACCTTGCGGATCGAGGAAGCGCCGCTGGTGATCCAGCCGAACCCGTTTTCGCAAGGCGCATCGGTCATCGTGCCGCGCACCAGTGCCTCGATCGAACAGGCGCCGGGGATCGGGCTGGCCGAGGTCAGCGGCGGAACCTCCCTGTCCGAGGTGATCGCCGGGCTGAACGCGCTGGGCGTCGCACCGCGCGACATGATCGACATCCTGAAAAGCATCAAGGCCGCAGGCGCGCTGCACGCGGAATTCATCGTTCGCTGAAAGCGGCGCATGCCCTATCGGCGGGAAACTGGGGATTCGAATTGCCGGTGGATGCAGCGGTCCGCATTCCAAGGCCCGTTACCCCCGGCTGCGATGCCTGCATCGCCTGGTCTGGCGGGCGCGTCCGATACCGCGCCGGTCCACGTCAGAAATAGCTTTGCACCAGGGCGCCGGAAATCAGGCTCCAGCCGTCGGCGACGACGAAGAAGGCCAGCTTGAACGGCAATGAGACGATCGCCGGCGGCACCATCATCATCCCCATCGACATCAGCACCGCGGCGACAACCAGATCGATGATCAGGAACGGCAGGAATATCAGGAAACCGATCTGAAACGCACGCTCGATCTCGCTCAGCAGGAAGGATGGCACCAGCAGCGACAGCGGAGCATCCGGCGTTGCCACGCTGAGACCGGCGGTCGTTTCACGAAGTTCCGCGAGCGTTTGCAAAGTATCGGGCTGGATACGCCCGGCCATGAACACGCGGAACGGTTCCATCGCGCGGACAAAGGCCGTTTCCATCTCGATCGTGCCGTCGATCAGGGG
>JAJDOB010000190.1 GCA_022340385.1 Rhodobacter sp. | reverse complement strand
AGACGCGGCGATGTGGCTCTGGTCGCCAAGCCACTGGTTGGTCAGGACCTGCGCCGGGGCCCCGGTATCGGCGCGGCGCACGGCATAGGGGCGCACTCCGATCACCACTTTTCGCCGGGCCAGGATGGCGGCGCGCACTTCCGGGGCGAAGGCGTCTTCGGGGTAGGTCACGTCAAGCCCGCCCTCGAAATCGAGATGCAGCTTGCCGCCCTGCGCCGAGACCGAGACCGGGAAGACGTTCATCGGCGGCTCGCCCACGAAGGTGCCGGTGAACAGGTTGGCGGGGCGGTCCTTGATCTCGGCCGGCGAGCCGTATTGCTGAAGCACGCCGTCCTCCATCACCGCGATCCGGTCGGCCAGCGCGTTTGCCTCTGTCTGGTCGTGGGTCACCAGGATCGCGGTCAGCCCGCGTTCCTTGATGAAATGCTTGATGCGACCGCGCAGCAGGGTCCGCAACTGCGGTTCGAGCTGGCCCATCGGTTCGTCCAACAGGTAAAGATCGGCGTCGCGGATCAGGGCGCGCGCCAGCGAGGCGCGCTGTTGCTGGCCGCCCGACAGGGAATTGGGCGACCGGTCCAGGATATCCGTGATTTCCAGCATCCCGGCAACCTCGTTGACCCTGGCGGTGACCTCTGCCGCTGGCAGGCGCGCGGCTTTCAGGGCGAAGGCGATATTGTCGCGGACATTCACGGTGGGATAAAGCGAATAACCCTCGAAGGCCATGGCCACGTTACGCTTGACCGGCGCCAGTTTCTGCACCTCGCGCCCGGCGAGGTGGATCTTGCCGCGGCTGGTTTCCTCGAACCCCGCGACCATGCGCAGAGTCGAGGTCTTGCCGCAGCCCGAAGAGCCGAGCAGCGCGATGATGTCGCCCTTTCCGACATCCATCGTGATGTCGCGGACCGCGTGTACCCCGGTTCCGATCGGTCCATAGAACTTGTCGACGTTTTCCAGTCTGAGCATCGGCTGGGTCATGCGGATTCTCCCTGCGAGACTTGCTGCGCCGGCTGGCGTTCGAGGCGCGCACCGGTGGCGCGGTCGAACAGCAGGACCGCCCCGGTGTCGATGGCGACATGGGCGGTGCCGTGGTCCGGGCCGGGCGTGCCGCCGGGCCGCGAGATCAGGATTTCGCGATGCCGCCGGGTCGCCGCAAGCGTAACGGTCTTCTCGTTCAGCGGGGTTTCCGCCTCGATCTCGACCTCGAAGGCACCGGGGGCGTCCGCATCCACAAAGCTGATCGCTTCGGGGCGGACACCAAGGATGCAGTCGCGCCCGATCAGGCCCGAATAGCCCGGATCAAGCGGAACTTGCGCGCCGGAAAGCAGGGCATGCACGCCGCTTTCGCCGCGTTCGGGCGTCACGTCCAAAAGGTTGATCGCCGGGTCGCCGAACAGACGGGCGATATTCGTGGTGCGGGGCGTCAGGTAAATCTCTTCCGGCGTGCCGACCTGCGAGATCCCGTGATGGTCGAGCACCGCGATCCGGTCGCCCAGCGCCATCGCTTCCTTGTAGTCCTGGGTGACATAGATCACCGTGGTCCTTTGTTCGCGCAGCAGCCGGGGCAGTTCCAGGCGCATCTCGAAACGCAGCTTGGCGTCGACGTTGCGCAGCGGATCGTCCAGCAGCAGGATCGACGGTTCGCCCGCCAGCGCCCGGCCAAGGGCCGTGCGCTGTTTCTGACCGTTCGAAAGCTCCTTGGGCTTGTGGTCAAGAACGTGGTCGATCTTCAGCAGCTTTGCGACTTCTTCGACGCGGGTCTTGATCGCGGTCGTGGTGTCGCGGCGCGCGGTCAGCGGTGCGGCGATGTTGGCATGGGCATCCATATGCGGAAACAGCGCGAAATTCTGGAACGCCATGCCGATGCCGCGGTCTTCCGGCTCGACCCCGGCCATATCGTAGCCATCAATCACGATCGTGCCCTCGTCCGGGTCGAACACCCCGGCGATCAGGCGCAGCAGCACGGTCTTGCCCGCGCCCGAGGGCCCGAACAGCACCAGCGTTTCGTCGTCAGCCACTTCAAGGGACACGCCGTCAAGCACCGTGTCGGTCTTGAAACGCTTGACGATGTCGGTGAGTTTCAGGGACATCGGCGTTATCCTTTCACCGCGCCAAGCGACAGACCTTCGACAAGGTAGCGCTGCGCATACAACGCCAGTGCGAAGGTCGGCAGGATCGACAGCACGATCCCCGCCGCGACCTGGCCATACTGGATTCCGCTGGCGGTGACGAAAGCCAGCGCGCCAACCGTCACCGGCTGCTTGTCGGCCGAGGCCAGCACCAGCGCGAAGATGAAGTTGTTCCAGGCGAATATGAAGGCCAGCAGCCCGGCCGCCGCGATTCCGGGGCCGGCCAGCGGCAGCGCCACCTTGCGGAACGTCGCGAACCAGGAATGCCCGGCGATGCGGTAGGCGTATTCGATATCGGCGGGGATATCCTCGAAATACCCGCGCACGATCCACAGGATCAGCGGCAGCACGATCAGCTGATAGACCCAGATCAGGCCGAAATAGGTATCGGCCAGCCCAAGCTTCTGGAAATAGATCGTCAGCGGCAGCAGTACCAGCAGCGGCGGCGCAAAGCGGAACGACAACAGTGTAAAGGCGATATCCTCTGAGCCGCGGAATTTCAGCCGGCCAAAGGCGTAGGCCGCCGGGATCCCCAGAAGCAGACCGACCGCAACCGAGGCGGTCGACAGGAACAGCGAGTTCCACAGGTTGCGCATGAAATTGATTTCCAGCGACCCGGCGGCGGTTTCCAGCTTGCCGGTGATCAGCGCCGCGTAGTTCGAGAATGTCGGCTGGAACACCACCGAGGGCGGCACGCGCAGGATCGTCTCGTTGGTCTGGAAACTCATCAGGAAAATCCAGAAGATCGGGAACATGAAGAACAGGATCACCAGCGTGATGGCGGTGCCGCGCAAGACCCGTTCGAATGTGCTTGTGTGTCGCATGATGGGTCGTTCCTCAGATGTCGCCGCGCTGCTTTTCGCGCAGCTTGAGCCAGTTCTTGATGAAGACGTTCGACAGGAAATAGGTGATGGCCCACAGGATCATCAGCAGCGCCGCCGAACGGCCGACGTTGGTGGACTGGAAGAAGTTCAGATAGGCCTCGACCTGGAACACCGTCAGCCGGTCGCCGGGCCCGCCCTGGGTCATGGCATAGATGATGTCGAACTGCTGGATCGATTCGATCACCCGGAACAGCGTCGCGGTCAGCAGGAACGGCGTCAGCATCGGCAGGGTGATGCGCCAGAACACGAACAGTCGCGGCACCCCGTCGAGCGCGGCGGCCTCGAACGGCTGTTGCGGCAGTGAGCGCAGGCCGGCCAGCAGCAGGATCATGATGAACGGCGTGTAGACCCACACATCGACCAGAACCACGGTCAGCATCGCGGTTTGTGGCGACGAGGCCCAGCGGAAATCCTCCAGCCCGATGAGCGAGGCGAAATAGCTGAGGATGCCGAAACCGGGATTTGTCATCAGCTTCCACATCAGTGAGGCCAGCGCCGGCGCCGTCATCAGCGGCATCAGCAGCATGATCGAAACGAAATTGTTGAAGCGGCTGCGCTTTTGCAGCAACAGCGCTATGCCCAGGCCCAGCAAAAGTTCGACACCCACGGTCAGGAACGCATAGGTCAAAGAGACCTTCAGCGTATTCCAGAACGAGGAATCGCTGAGGAAATTCAAATAGTTCTCGCCCCAGTTCCAGCGCCGCGCCCAAGGCTGGGACAGCCGGTAACGCTGTAGCGAATAGGCGACGGCGGTGAAGAACGGAACCAGGATGCCGATACAGGCCAGAAGTGCCGGCAGGCTTAGCAGATAGGGCAGCAGCCCCCTGCTGATCCGAAAGCCTTTCCGCGGCTTGGGGCGCGCGATGTCAGCCATGCAAATTCCTCCCGCTCGCCTGGCCGTGGGCCAATGCGCAATTCGTCGTCTGTTGACTTGTTAGTCGAGGCGGGCGCCCGTGCCTACGGGCGCCCGTTCATTGGTCCGGCCTTAACCGAGACCGGCATCCTTGAGCTGCGCGTCCACGCTGGCGGCCAACTGGTCGAGCCCCTCGTCAACCGGCACTTCGCGCGCCACCATCTTTTGCAGCGTCGCCGCCCATTCGGTGGTCAGGTCAAAGAACAGCGGCTGCGCGGTGAACTTGATCGACGCGCCCGGTGCCGAGACGTCGTGCATCTCGACATAGCCCGGATACGAGGCGGCCAGCTTGTCGCGGAACATCTCGTCCGCCCAGACGCTGGACCGCGCCGGGTTCACCAGGTCCATCTCGCGGGCACCGAAAAGGTCATGCTCGGGGCCGGTGACCCACTGCATGAAGTACCAGGTGGCGTCCTTGTTCTTCGAGAAGGACGACATCGACATGGCCCAGATCCAGATATTCGGCGTCGGCGCCGCGGCATCCGGGTTGGCGGCGAAGGGGGCAAAGGCCAGGTTACCGGCCTCGGCGGTGCCGCCGTTCATGAAATAGCCCAGGATGTCGGCGTCGAACATCATAGCCGACTTGCCGGCGCCGACATCGGTGCCGACCTGGTACCAGGTATGGGTCGACCAGTCCGGCGCGCCGGAATCCTGGATCATCTTGACCCATTTGGCGTGATAGTCCTTGGACACGTCGGTATTCATTGCCGCCGACAGCAGCCCGTCATCCGACACGTTCAGGTCTTTCTGGCCAAAGTTGGCATAGCCGGACAGGAAACCCGGGTGGATCGTGGCCCATGAGCGAGAACCCCGCACGCCGATGCCATAGCCGCCGTTCATCGCCGCCTTTGCGGCCGCGGCTGTCTCGACCAGTTCGTCGATATTGGTGGGAACCGACAGGCCGGCACGTTCAAAGACGTTCTTGTTGTAGGTCAGGTTGTTCTGCTCGTAGGCCAGCGGGATGCACCACTGCTTGGCATCCTCCGACCCCAGCGCACCGCCCGGACGGCCGTTCCAGGCGCAGGATTTGCGCACACCTTCCAGAACGTCTTCCCAGTTGTAGTCCGGGTTGGTCTTGGCGGGATCCATGATGTATTCGTTCAGATCGTCGATCCAGCCCGCCGGGCCGTAGGTCCAGGTCATGTAGGCGCCGGTCATGAAGGCGTCGTATTCGCTGGAACCCGAACTGAGCGCGGCAGTGACCTTGTCGAAATAGACATCCTCGGGGAAGACATCATACTCGACTTCCATCCCGGTCAGTTCCTTGAAATTGTCCAGGTTCGCGATCAGCGCGTCGGCATAGGGGTGCTTGTTCAGCAACAGCTTGACCGTCTGGCCGGAATGTTTTTTCCAGTCAAACCCGTTCTGCGCCAGGGCACGCGTTGCGGACGCGTTGACCAGCACGCTGGCGGTTGCGGCGGTCATGCCCATCGCGCCAAGGCCCTTGATCATGCTGCGGCGGCTGACTGTGCCACGCAGATAGGCATCGACCAGTTTCTTTTCCTTGTCATACATTGGTAGGTTTCCTCCCGTTGGTTTTCTGTTCAGCAACTAGTTTGCCGACCAGCGCACTTGCCGTGCGCTCGTCGGTTATGAGGCCGGCCAGCCGGCCGCTCATCAGGACAGACCGGATCGCACCGATCTTTTCCTTGCCGCCCGCAACGGCGACAATTCGGGTGCCCCTGGAATCTTCCAGGCTGACGGACAGTGTCCGTTCTGTCAGCGAAGTCTCGACGGACGCGCCGCCGGCGTCGAAGAAGTTGCCCAGCAGTTCCCCGACCCCGCCCCGGGCCAGCACCTCGTCAAGTTCTGCCGGTTCGATCATCCCTGTGGACACGTTGGATGCGTCCGGCTTGGCAGTGCCGATCCCGACGAATTTCAGTTCCGACTTCGCCGCCAGATCGAACACGTCCTGCACGCCGCGCTGCGACAGCAGCACCTCGCGATCCTCGACCGAATTGGCAAAGACCGGCACCGGCATGACATAGGCCGTGGCACCGGTACGGTCGGCAAGCCGGTGTATCACCTCGTAGGGATTGGCGGCATAATTGCGGTTCACACCGCCCAGCAGAGAGACGAATTTCACGTTGCCGGCATCAACCTTGGTCAACTGGCGGACCACCGCGGCCAGCGTCCGCCCGTGCCCGACACCTATGATCGAGCTGTTGCCGTTCTCGATCTCGCGCTTCAGGAACGCGGCTCCGGCGACGCCAAGCGCGCGGACCGGCAGGCCGTCTTCAAGCAAGTCCGGGGTAACTTCGCAATAGCTCAGGCCAAAGCGTTCGGCCAGTTCGGCTTCTAGTTCCATGCATTCGGCGACATCGCCCTCGATCGTAACCTTGACGGCGCCGGCCTGGGTGGCGCGGGCGATCAGCCGGTGCGCCTTCACATTCGCGATCCCAAGCTGTTTGGCCACGTTCGCCTGGGTCAGACCTCCTGCGTAGTGCAACCAGGCCGCGCGAATGGCCAGGCTGGCCTCGCGGTCGGTTGCAGAGTCGTCACGCATCAGGTTTCTCCGCATCTAAAGCGAATTTTATTTCAATTGCTGTAAAATATTCCACTTGA
>JAJDOB010000119.1 GCA_022340385.1 Rhodobacter sp. | reverse complement strand
CCTTGGCCGCCTGTAGCTGGTAGCCGTTCTGATCAAGAAAATCGACGGCCACATAGAATGCCGTGCGCTTGTTTCCATCCACAAAAGCGTGGTTGCGGGAAATCGCTTCCGCATAGAGCTGGCGGCAAGCTGGAACGTGTCGGTTTCCCCATAGGCGTGCTGGTTCTTTGGCCGTGCAAGGGCGGACTCAAGCAACGCTGCGTCCCGCAAACCATGCGAGCCGCCGCCGATCTCGATCACGGCCTCATGGATGAACTCGACCTGCTGGCGCGTCACCCATTTGGGTGTTGTCATCTGTTCGCCAGTTCCATGATGGTGTTGCGATGGCGCTCAAGGCCGTGCGTGATGCGCTCCTTGTCACTGTCAGTGATACCCTCTGCTACCCCTGTCAGGCGGCGATATTCATCTGCCGACAAAAGCACGAGACGGTCACGCTGATGGCTTGTGATGATCACAGGCTCGCTCATCGCGGCATCACTGAAAGCCCCGATGTTGTTCTTGAACTCTGTTGCTGTAACGCGGGTCATTTTGACTTCCTTTCTCATCAACAACATATGGCTAAAATGTCCATTTTGTCCATAAAACAATTGGCAGCAAGCCCAACCACCGACCAGGGAGCGCTGGACGATCTGCGCCCTTTGAAGCCCCATGACCAGGTTGTGCGAGAAATTCAGGCGCTGATGGACCCGAGGCGGTAGCGCCCGACCGCCCCCATATGGCGGGGAGGGCGCGGGCCTCTAGACGCCACGCTCGGCCAGCCGTTTCAGCTGGTCAGATATTTCAAGCTCCAGGTTATTGCGGCGCCCTTCAGCCATCAGCGCGATCTCATCCGCGAAGTCGAGAACAAGGCCCGACAGGTGCCGGATCGCCGTGTGGTCCTCCTCACTAAGCGGCAGAGGCTGGCCGCGGTTCTTCGCGTCGTTCATCCGCCTCGCGATCTGAGACACGTTGTTGCCAACCCTGTTCAGCGCCCCTTTCATGGCATGAAGCGCCTCGGCAAGCTCCGCATCCGGCGCAGCCATGCCGCCTGTATTCCGGATCACATTGCGCAGGGCCTCACTGCGATTGCGGATGCCCGCGTCTTTCAGCTTGGCATCGAACAAAGCGAGGTCCGCAGGCGACACGCGGCACACAACCGTTTCCGTCCTGCTGCCCCGTTCGGTCTGTATCTGCCGCATCAGTTGGGCACAGCGATAGACCGTCCGCACGGTCACACCATAGTCGCGGGCCAGCACCTCTGGCCGGACACCTTCCCGGACCTTCTTGGCGATGGATTGCCGGGTTGTGTGATCGAGTCTTCGGGTCATTTGTCACAAATGTAATACGTTGCTATTTCCTGCCACCCTCACACAACCGAAAGCAAGCCCTTTGCAGGTGAGCGCACTGGGGCGCCCCTAGATTTGTAGACGCTTTGCTTGGAAATTTTGGAAGCAACGGAAGACACGGATGTCAGGGCACCCACGACATCGATTGAGTTGAGCTTGTCAAAAACTGTCCACACGGACAAAATATGCAGACATTCAGCACATCCTGCCAATGTCCATCACGCCAATGTCCATCACGGTCACGATCTGGGCTTTTCGACGCCAACCCGGTCCAGACCGAGAGCCGCGAGCAGCAGGATATGGGCCAGCGCCACCTCGCGGCGGTCCTGGGCCAGCGTCGCGCGGGCCGCCGACAGAGCCTGTTCGCGATCGAGGATATCGAGCGCGGTGATCTCGCCACCCGCCACCAGCAGACGGCGCGACAGATCGAGCGCCCGGCGCTGCAGCGCCACCACCTCGGCCGAGGCAATCGCTGCACGCCCTGCAGCCGCGCGCACGGCCAGCGCGCTTTCCAGTTCTTCCACCGCGGCAAGCACCGTGCTGCGCCACTGTTCGAACGCAGCGATGGCGCGCGCGTCGGCGGCCTCGACACCGGCCTTCAGCGACGGGCGCGCGAAAACCGGAATCGTCAGTCCCGGCACCAGGCTGGCGGTTCCGGCACCGCCGTCAAGCGGCACCCGGACCAGCCCGCTGAGGCTGAGTGACGGATAAAGGCTGGCCCGGGCTGCGGCGATATCGGCGAGCGCCGCGGCATAAAGCCGTTCGGCGCGGCGGATATCGGGCCGGGCGCGCAGCAGATCCGCGGGCACGCCGTGATCGGCCACACCCTTTGGCAGCGGCTGTGTCCGGGTGAACGCCAGATTCACGTCCAGATCGCCGACCGGCCGGCCGACCAGCGTCGACAGCAGGTTCCGCTGACGCACCGCCTCGGCCTCGATTCCCGGCAGACGTCCGCGCGCCTCGACAAGCAGCGCGCGGGCGCTGATCACATCCATCTCGGTCGCCGCACCGGCGCCGCGCAGGATCTCGATCTCGCTCAGCGTACGGCGACGCGACGCGACATCGGCGCGGCGGAACTCCAGAAGTTGCTGATAGTAGCGCAGGTTGACATAGGTCGTGGCCAGTTCTTCCAGCAGCAACCGGCGTGCGTCCCTTGCATCGTACTGTGCCGCCTCGGCACGGGCGCTGGCCGCGACCCGTCTGGCGGCGCGGCTCGGATCGAGACGGGCACCCAGCCCGAGAGAGAAAACATCCGAGCCCCGGCTATTGAAACTCAGGCTGGCATCCCCGTTGCCGGTGACCGTTGCCCCGGCGGCGCGGGCCTCGGCGGCGGCGGCGCGCAGACGGGCGCGGGCCGTGGCAAGACCGGGGTTGCCCTGCAGCGCGGCCGCCATGAGCCGGTCGAGGATCGGGTCCGAGAACCCCATCTCGCTGGGGCCCTCTTCCTGACGCAAAGCCAACGGCACGCTGGCATAGGCGGCGGTCAGATCGAGATCCGGTAAATCATCGGTCAGTTCTGGCGCACAGGCGGCCAGCGCGCAGGTCAACACCCAGGCAAGCGCTCTGCCACCATGTCCGGACGCGCATCGCTGCGCCGCTGTGCCTAAGCCCATCGTCGTTCCTGCCTCTGCCTCGCGGCCATTCGTGGCGCCCACGTCCCGGAGCGCCTTCAAACGGCCCGAGAACGACCATAGCAGATTTTTTTTGCAGCTCTCATGCCCGCGTGCCAAAAGCCGGCATTCGATGGCGGCCTGTTGCCGCTGTGTCACCCCTTGCCCCGGTCTATTCCCGGAACGTGCGGTCGAAAAAGGCCGTGAATGGCTCTGCCAGATAGGCGATGGTGGTGCGGTCCCGGGTGCGGATGAACGCCTCGACCGGCATGCCCGGAACCAGTTCCTCGCCAGCGCGCAGATCCTCGATGGCCTTTGCGGACGGGCGGATGTCGACGGCGTAATAGCTGCTTCCGGTCGCTTCGTCGATGATCGCGTCGGCCGAGACCCGGATCACCTGTCCCGAGGCCGGTTCGCGGCCTTTCTGATCGAGAGCCACAAACCGCATCGCCACGCCCTGGCCGATATGAATCTCGTCGATATCAATCGAAGCGACACGCGCCGACACGATCAGCGGCTGGTCCTGGGGAACGATGTACATGACCGGCTCGGCGGGCGATACCACCGCCTGCTCGGCGAACACCTGGGATTCATAGACGATACCGGCCACCGGCGCGCGCAGATCCATACGTGAGACACGTTCGAGAAGCGCAAGGCGCCGCTCTTTCATCTCCATCTCCGAAAACTGCAGGTCGCGCTCGGCGCTCGTCGCCTCCTCGCGGCGCGCGGTCCAGAGTTGCAGACGCGTGATCTCGTTGCCCGTGACCTCGCCCTTCAGCCCGGCGATATCGGCCGCGAGCCGCCCGGATTCGCCCTCGATCCTGGACAGTTCACGTTCAAGTTCGAGGATCGCAGAGGCCGGCGCCAGCCCGGCATCGAGCAGCTTGCGCTTGCTGACCAGTTCACTGGTGACAAGCTCCTTCTGGCGCTCGAACGCGGCAAGCTGGGCTTCATTGCCCACGATGCGGTTGGCGATCTGTTCGTTCTGCTCGTCAAGCAGCCCGCTTTGTTGCTCCAGCGATTCAAGCCTTGCCTCGAACAGATCCGCCTCACCCTCGATCAGCGCGCGCGCCTCGGCGTCAGTTTCGGCCATGTCCACAAGCTCGGCGGGAAAGTCGACGCTGCTGGCGTCGCCGCGTTCCGCGATCAGCCGGGCCCGGCGGGCCGCAAGCCCGCGCAATTGCCCCTCCAGAATCGCCAGTTCGGATTGCAGCCGACGGCCGTCGAGCCGCAAAAGCACTTCGCCGGCCTCAACCCGGTCTCCGTTGCGGACCAGAATCTCGCGGACCACGCCGCCGTCAGGATGCTGGATCACCTGGCGGTTGGATTCGACCTGCAATTTTGCCGGCGCGATCACCGCACCCGCCAGAGTGGTGCCTACGCTCCATCCGCCAAGCCCCCCGACGAGGAGCATCAGGGCAAGAATCCCGATCGTGAGCGGCAGCCGCGCGGGCCAGACCGGCGAATCTGCGCCTTGTTTATTCACTGCGTCCTCCCGGCAGGCTGTGCAGCGTCCGCTGCACGGTGTCGGCATTTTTCAACATCTTGCGCATCACCGCATCCCGTTGCCCGAAAGACGTCACAATACCGTTCTCCAGCACCAGAAGCAGGTCGCATTCGGCGATGGCATTGGGCCGGTGGGTCATGATGATCACCCCCCTGCCCTGCTCCTTGAAGCTGCGCACCGCCTGGTTCAGCGCGGCAGAACCCTCGGCGTCGAGCGCCGAATTCGGCTCGTCCAGGATCAGGAGTTGCGGATCGCCATAAAGCGCCCGGGCAAGCGCAATCCGCTGGCACTGACCGCCAGACAGCTGAAGATCGTTCGCCCTCAGTTCCGTGTCGTAACCGTCGGGCATCTGGGTGATGATCTCATGGGCATTGGCGGCCTTGGCCGCGCGCACGACGGCGGCGGAATCCGGGCTTACGGCCATGCGGGCGATGTTTTGCGCGATCGTACCCGAGAACAGCCGAACGTTTTGCGGCAGATAGCCGATATGCCGCCCCAGCGTGTCGGGGCCATACTGGTCGAGCGTCGGCCCGCCCAGCCGGATCTCCCCGGCGGAAACCAGCCAGTACCCCAGAAGCACCCGCGCCAGGGTCGACTTGCCGGATCCGGAGGGGCCGATCACCCCGATCGCCTGGCCCGGCGTCATGTGAAAGTTGATGTTGCGCAGCACCGGCACCCGCCCGCCCGGAGGAACGACGGTGAGATTTTTCACCAGCAGATCGGCCTCGGGCTTCGGCAATTCGGTGCGCGCCCGGATCGGCGGGTGTTTGGCCAGGAATTTGCCCAGGGCTGTCCATCCGGCCCGGGCGCGTTGCAGCACCGGCCATCCGCCGAGCGCCTGCTCGATCGGCGCCAGCGCCCGGCCCAGCAGGATCGAGCCGGCGATCATCGCACCGCCGGTCAGCTCTCCTCTCAGCGTGTAATAGGCACCGACCCCCAGCACGGCGGATTGCAGAAGCAACCGGAACGCGCGGGTGACTGCGGCAAAGCTGCCGGTCCAGTCATTGGCACCGATTCCACGCTGAAGCCCCTCTGTACGCAGCCGGAACCAACGATCGATCATCACGGGCCGCAACCCCTGGGTCAGCACCACTTCCTCGCCCATCCGTGTCTCTGCGGCCATATCATGCGACTGCTGCGTGGTCAGTTGCGACGCCCGCGTCCGCCGGGCGGTCACGACATGATTGATCGCCGCCAGCAGGATCAGCGCGCCACCGCCGACCACCGCCAGCCAGCCGATCATCGGGTGAAACAGGAACATCAGAACCAGAAAGACCGGGGTCCAGGGCAGGTCCATCAGGGTCATCAGGACCGGTGAGACAAACAGCCTCTGCAACGCGTCGAGATCGCGCAAGGCACCCGCCGCCTCCATCTGGCCCTGTGCCCCCTGCCCGCTCTTCAGGCTCGCCTCGAAGACCCGGGCATCAAGCGCGCTCTGGAATCGCGCGCCAACCCGCGCCATGAGCCGGCCGCGCGCATAGTCGAACATCGCCATCAGGGCGAACAGCCCGGCCACAAGCGCGGACAGCGCGATCAGTGTCTCGACCGATCGCGAGGACAGCACCCTGTCGTAGATCTGCAGCATGTAGAAGGGACCGGTCAGCATCAGCAGGTTGGCAAAGACGCTGAACACGAAGACCCAGGCCAAAAGGCCCCGCCCCGGCCGCAGTGCCCGCCACAGTTCGGTGTAGCCCAGTGAAGGCGGTTTCATATAGAGGCGCTCCGATTCATCTCCGATCCACCCCTAACAGATGAAACTGAAACTCATCAGCCCCAGAATTCCAGAAGGTTCTGGCGACCGCCGCGCCGGCGTTCCTGGGCGACGGCGTATCGCTGCAGGCTTGCCGGGCGGGCGTGATCCCGGACGCGTGGCAGATCCGGGCCCTGAACCAGCCCGAAGGACCGGGCATAACCTGCAACCCGTCGGCGCCCGG
>JAJDOB010000035.1 GCA_022340385.1 Rhodobacter sp. | reverse complement strand
GGCAGCGAAACGTCGGCCTCCAGCAGGGCGACGCGGACCTCTCGCAGCGCGGTCTTGACATCGTCTTCGCTGAGCGCACCCTGTTTGGTCAGCCGCTCGAAGACGCCGGACAGGCGTTCGGACAGGTTTTCGAACATGGCGGCCTTCTCCTTACCGTGTGCCCCTTCCAGACAGGAAGGAACGGACCAAACGCAAACCGCCCCCACGGGCGTGACACGCTGGTGGGGGGCGATCCCGGGTCAGGCCCGGGACCGGGGGTTATGAGACCCTCGGGATGCGACGTCGCTTACGCATATGGCTTGGCCCTGTCAAGTCGGGTCGGCACAGTTGCGCAATCACGGCGCGCGGCTAAAGTAGCGGCGTATTGCAGGTGCGGAGTTCGTCGTGGAAGCATTGTTGTTCATTTTCGCTGAAATTCTGGTTGCCTGCCTGGCGCCGGTTCTTGCCATCGTCGGGGCGTTTTTTGCCGCACTGCTGGAATTGCTGGCCGCGTTGATTGGCCTTTTGTTCTCGGGTGGCTTCGGATCGCGCGCGGCAAAGCGCAAGACGCCTGCCTCCGGCGCGGCGCGCGCACCGTTGATCCCGCGAAAGGCGGTCCATTGGCTCGCCGGTATCCTGGCGGCGGGCGGGGTGATCGGGGTCGTGGCCTCGGTCGTGCTGTTTCAGCCGATCCTGCGCACCGTCATGGACGCCGCGGCGCAAAAGGCCGGGATGGAAATAAGCTATGACACTGCAACCGGTTCGCTTCTGTCTGGCCGAGTGGAATTGCAGGGCATCGTCCTGCGGCGCGAAGTCGGGACCGGGCCGGGTTTCGATCTGGCGGTGGAGCGGGCCGAGGCGGATGTCGATCTGTGGAGCCTTCTGAGCGCCGAACCGCGGATCGAACTGGCCCGCGTCGACGGCGTGACCGGATTTGTCAGCCCGCCTGCGCGCGATGGCAGCCCGGAACGCACGGAAGGCGCGGAACGGCCGGTGCGCGCGAAACGGGCGTTCCGCGCAGACCTGGCGCAGGTGTCCGCGCTCGACATCGAAATCCGTCCCGCCGGCGGCACGCCATACGCGCTGCGGATCGACAAGGCCGAGGTGGCCCCGTTCCGCAGCAGGGTCGCGCTTTTCGACTTGCTGTTCCGGTCCAACCTGCAGGCCGAGATCGCCGGCCAGCCGTTGCTGGTCGAGACGCGCGACATCACCGAATTCGGGCGCGAGACGCGCTGGCGCTTCGAGGATGTCGAGGCCGCCAGGCTGAAGCTGATCGTCGCCAAGGCACCGCTGACCTGGCTGGACAGCGGCACCTTCAGCGCCGTGGTCGATGACCGCTGGAGCCTGTCGGAGGACTGGGTCGACATGGACTGGCGGATAACGCTGGCCGATGTCAGCATCAATGCGCCCGAGAACGCCAAGGCGGGCGAAAAGGTTCTGGCCGGGGCGCTGAAGAAACTGGTCGCGGCACGCGGCGGCAACGCCAGTTTCGGCTACCGGTTGCGGTTGGACCAGAATGAAATCCGGAACCTGCGGTCGGGCGATCTGGATCAGTTCTGGGATGTGGTCCTGTCGGGCGTGCTTGCCGGTGGCGCGCACGGGGCGGACGAGGCCGGCGGGCCGGACGTATCCGAAGAAACGCCCGGCCGGCTGCGGGGTGCCCTGGACCGCATGCGATCCCTGCTCGGCGATGGCGACAAGTGACTGGCGCGCCCGACGACCCGGCTTTTGACCCGGTATCAGGCGGCCAGCGGCAGTTTGTCGACGGCTTCCTGCGCGGCCTTGACCGTTGCCTCGGCGTCGATGGCAAGCCGGTCGGCAGAGACAAAGCTGACATCGTCAAGCCCGATGAAGCCCAGGACATGGGTGACATAACCGGTCGCGAAATCGATGTTGGAGCCGACCTCTGTGCCGCCGGACGCAACCGCGACGATAACGCGTTTGCCCGACAGCAGGCCGCGCGGGCCTTCGGCGGTATACTCGAACGTCAGCCCCGCGCGGGCGACGAGATCGACCCAGGCTTTCAGGCTGGCGGGCACGCCGAAATTGTAGATCGGCAGGCCGATGACGATGGTGTCGGCGTCTTGCAGTTCAGCGACCAGCGTGTCGGACAGGGCCAGCGCGTCGCGCTGGGCGTCGGTGCGATCGTCCCGGGGCGTGAAATTCGCGCCGATCCAGGCTTCGTCGATCTGGGGCAGGGCGTTTGCCAGATCGCGGGTGACGACATTTGCATCGCCGGCGGCGATGAAACGATCCGTCAGGCGGTCGGTCAGTGCGCGGCTGACGGAATCGGTGCGGCGGGCAGAGGCGTCGATACGCAGAATATTGTGGGTCATGGGTACTATATCCAGTTGATTTCGGTTGTGAGAAGTATTTGTTTGTTGCATCTGCGAACGCAATTCAAATATTTGAACAGGTTCTGTTTGAGGATGCACAATGACTGCTGTCGACAACTGGGATGAAATCCGCACCGCCTATCACGTGGCGCGCCTGGGCACCGTAAGCGGCGCGGCAGAGGCGCTGGGTGTGCATCATGCCACCGTGATCCGGCATATCGACGCGCTGGAGTCCCGATTGGGCGCCAAGCTGTTCCAGCGCCACGCGCGCGGATACACCGCGACAGAGGCCGGCACCGACCTGCTGAAGGTCGCGCAGGCGACCGATGACCAGTTCACCCAGTTGGCCGGTCGTATCCGGGGCCGGGGCGAGGAGGTGACCGGCGAACTGATCGTCACGACGCTGAACGGTCTGGCGGCGCTGATGGTCCCCTCGATCGTGAAATTCCGGGATGAACACCCCGACCTGATCGTGCGCCTTCTGACCGGCGAGCGGGTGTTCCGGCTGGAATACGGCGAGGCGCATGTCGCGATCCGGGCGGGGACCGCGCCAGAAGAGCCCGACAACGTGGTGCAGCCGTTCTGCGGCCAGCGCGGCGCGATGTACGCCACGCGCGGCTATGTCGAACGCTTCGGGATGCCGCGGGACGAGACCGATTTCAAAGGCCACAGGTTTGTCGGCCACGACAACGAAAATGCCCGCGCGCCGTTCGACAGGTGGATGCGCGACCACCTGCCGCGCGCCCAGGTCAGCTTTCGCACGGCCGAGCAGGGGGTGATGCGCAGCGCCATCCTTTCCGGGGCGGGGATCGGGTTCATGCCGCTTTGGGACGCCCGGCATTACCCCGACCTTGTGCAGGTTCTGCCGCCGCGTGACGAATGGACGGCGCCGCTGTGGCTGGTCACGCATGTCGACCTGCACCGGACCATGAAGGTGCAGACCTTCACGAATTTCCTGAAGCAAGAGGCAAAGGGCTGGCCCGAGTCATGAAGTCGCTGATGCCGGCCACGCGCGGCCACCTGGCGATGCTGATCTTTTCGGCGCTGGTGGCGGGCTCGTTTTCGCTGGGCGGAATGATCGCCAATGAAATTGCACCCGCCGCACTGAACGCGTTGCGGTTCCTGCTGGCGGGGCTGATCATGGGGGCGCTGGTCCTGGCGACGGGGGGCATACCGCGCGCCGCCCTGCGCGCACCCTGGCGCTATCTGGTGCTGGGCGGCCTGTTCAGTGCGTATTTCGTGCTGATGTTCGAGGGGCTGAAGACCGCGCCGCCAGTGTCGGCGGCGGCCGTGTTCACGCTGACGCCGATTGTCACCGCCGGGTTCGGCTGGCTGCTGTTGCGCCAGATCACCACCCCGCGGATGGCGCTGGCGCTGTCGATCGGGGCGGCGGGCGCGCTGTGGGTGATCTTTCGCGCCGAACTGGCGGCGCTGCTGGCGTTCAAGATCGGGCGGGGCGAGGCGATCTATTTCATCGGCTGCGTGTTTCACGCGGCGTTCACCCCGATGCTGAAACTGCTGAACCGCGGAGAGCGGTCGCTGGTCTATTCCTTCCTGTTCATGGTGGCGGGGTTCGTCCTGCTGACCCTGTGGGGCTGGGGCGATCTGATGGCCACCGACTGGGCCAGTTTGCCCGCGCTGGTCTGGGTGACACTGTTCTATCTGGCGATCTTTGCCAGCGCGGGCAGCTTTTTCATGCTGCAATACGCCGCCCGGGTGCTGCCGTCGGCCAAGGTGATGGCCTATACCTACCTGACGCCGGCCTGGGTGCTTTGCTGGGAGATCGCGCTGGGTCACGGGGTGCCGCCGTTGCTGGTGCTGGTTGGCATCGCGCTGACGGCGGTGGCGCTGTGGCTGCTGCTGAAGGACGAGGGCTGAGCGCGCCGGAAGCCGGGCGTTGCTGGTCGATGGACGCACCGAAAGCGCCTAGGACTGATCCTCGGCGAACTCTGCCTTCAGAAAGCGTTCGAATGCGTCCAGGTTGACCGGTTCGAACTGGCCAAACCCCTGCATCCAGATGCTGGCCGCGCGCATCGAATCCGGGTCCAGCTTGCACCATTTCACCCGGCCGCGCTTTTCCTGCGCGATCAGGCCGGCGGCGGCGAGGATGCCCAGATGCTTGCTGATCGCGGCCAGCGACATCTCGAACGGCTCTGCCACGTCGGTGACCGCCATGTCGTCTTCCAGCAGCATCGACAGGATGGCGCGGCGCGTCGGGTCGGCAAGGGCCGCGAATACAAGGTCAAGTTCCCTGGTCATAAGCCGTATCTAGCCGGATTGGCCGGTCAGCGATAGCCGGTCAAAGCATCGGATGGCGCATGGTTTCCGAAGGCCACTCGAATGCCCGCCGTTCCGGATCGGCCGGGCTGATCCCGACATTGCGCGGCGCGCGCATTCCGCACCTGGTTGCTGGGTCAAAGCCGCGAATTGCGGATCGAGCCGATGGATGCGGATGATGGATGCGGATAAAGATCAACCGTTTGGTTGAATATGCCGGATGGCCCCGGGGGCGGCCCGGCCGGGGTGCGCATCCTGTCGCATCAAATTTTTATCAATATATTACAATACGTTAGGTTTTGCGGGTCTGGGTGCACAGCCAGTTGACTCTGCGCCGCTGCGTTTCTAGTGTCCGCCGGAACGATCAAAGGGTCCGATGCGATGGCCGATCCGGTGGACAAAGCGCAGATGCAGCGCCTTGAAGAGCGGATCAGGGCAGCCAAGAAGACCGGTGCCCCGAGATCGAAGATCGAAGAGCATCATTCCCAGGCGCATCTGGCCTGGCGTATGGTGATCGAGCTTGTGGCCGGGATCGGCCTTGGGTTTGGCATCGGGTACGGACTGGATGTGCTGTTTGGCACAGTGCCGATCTTCCTGGTGCTGTTTGTATTGCTGGGCTTCGTGGCCGGGGTACGCACCATGCTGCGCACCGCCACCGAGGTGCAGATGGATCAGGCGGGGGCTGCCTCCGCAACGGATGGCGGGGCTGGCCCCGCAAAGGACGAGGATTGAGACCATGGCGACAGAAGAGAGCGGCGGTCTGGTTTTTCACCCGATGGATCAGTTCGTCGTCAAGCCCCTGTTCGGGGATGGCCCGGTTTACTGGTATACACCCACCAACGTGACGCTGTGGATGTTCCTGAGCGTGCTGGCGATTTCGCTGCTGCTGGTGGTGGGCACGCGCGGCCGCGCGATCGTGCCGAACCGGGTCCAGTCGATCGCCGAACTGGCCTACGGTTTCGTCTACAAGATGGTCGAGGACGTGGCCGGCAAGGACGGGGTGAGATATTTCCCCTATATCATGACATTGTTCATGTTCATCGTGTTCTCCAATTTCCTGGGCCTGTTGCCGATGTCCTTCACCACGACCTCGCATGTCGCCGTGACGGCGATTCTGGCGATGGCGGTGTTTCTGACGGTGACCATTCTGGGGTTTGTTCTGAACGGCGTTGGGTTCCTGAACATTTTCTGGATCAGACAGGCGCCGCTGATCTTGCGGCCAATCCTGGCCCTGATCGAGATCATCTCTTACTTTGTGCGTCCCGTCAGCCACTCTGTTCGTCTGGCCGGCAACATGATGGCCGGTCACGCAGTGATCAAGGTGTTTGCCGCATTTGCCGCAATTCTGGCAATCTCACCCTTCGCGATTGTGGCAATCACGGCGATGTACGCGCTTGAGGTGCTGGTGTCGTTCATCCAGGCCTATGTCTTCGCAATTCTGACCTGCGTGTATCTGAAAGACGCACTGCACCCGCATCACTAAAGGTTTGGCGGGCCAAGCCCCGCCCTACGGAAATCGGCGGGTTCGCCTGCCACATGAACAACTGAAATTCCATCGTAAGGAGAACTCTCATGGAACTTGACGCAGCAACACTGATCGCTGATGGCATCAAATATGCAGGTGCAGGCCTGGCTTGCACTGGTATGGGCGGCGCTGCTGTCGGCGTGGGTCACGTCGTGGGCAATTACCTGTCGGGCGCTCTGCGCAATCCGTCGGCTGCTGCCGGTCAGACGGCAACCATGTTCATCGGTATCGCGTTCGCAGAAGCGCTGGGGATCTTCTCGTTCCTCGTCGCCCTGCTGCTGATGTTCGCCGTCTGATCCGACTGAACACTCCTTACGGTCGGGTGGGCGCGCAGCGTGCCCGCCCGATGTGAACGAGGTTTCGGGAGGACGACATGGCAACTGAAACAGATACCCACGGCGAAACGGCGGGTCACGCGGCGGATGCCGTGCAGGGCGCTGCCGATACCGCGCACGGTGCGGCGGACGCGGCACATGGTGCGGCGGATGCGGCGCATGGCGCGGCCGAATCCGTCGGGATGCCGCAACTCGACTTTTCGACGTTCCCCAACCAGATTTTCTGGCTGGTGGTCACATTGGTGGTTATCTACCTGATCCTCACCAAGGTGGCGCTGCCGCGGATTGCCAGCGTTCTGTCCGAACGTCAGGGCACGATCACCAATGATATCGCCGCCGCCGAAGAACTGAAGCTAAAGGCGCTCGAAGCCGAAGATGCCTATAATCAGGCGCTGGCGGATGCCCGGGCCGAGGCGCACAAGATCGTCGCCGAGGCGAAGGCCGATATCCAGGCCGATCTTGATGTCGCCATCGGCAAGGCGGATGCAGAGATCGCGGCCAAGGCCGCGGAATCAGAAGCCGCGATCGGGGAAATCCGCGCCGGCGCGCTGGACAGCGTCAGAACCGTGGCCAAGGATGTGGCGAAAGACGTCATCGCGGCGATGGGCGGCAAGGCCGATGCCAAGACCGTGAACGCCGCAGTCACTGCGCAGATGAAAGGGTAGGCCATGAAAAAATCGCTCGCCATACTCGCCCTCAGCGCCACGCCCGCATTCGCGGCGACCGGGCCGTTCATCTCTCTGGCCAACACCAACTTCATCGTGTTGCTGGCGTTCCTGCTGTTTGTCGGCATCCTGATCTACCTCAAGGTGCCGGGCATGCTGGGCGGCATGCTGGACAAGCGCGCCGAGGCCATCCGCGCCGATCTGGACGAAGCAAAGGCCCTGCGCGAAGAGGCACAGACCGTTCTGGCGTCCTACGAGCGCAAACAGCGCGAAGTGGCCGAACAGTCGCAGCGCATCATCGACCACGCCCGCGAAGAGGCCCGCGTGGCCGCGGAGCAGGCCAAGGTCGATCTGGGCGCTTCGATGACGCGTCGGATCGCGGCAGCCGAGGATCAGATCGCCTCGGCCCAGGCGCGGGTCATCAAGGAAGTGCGCGATCAGGCCGTGCAGGTGGCGATTGCCGCTGCCCGCGAAGTGATTGCCAAGCAGATGACCGCCGCCGACGGCAACAAGCTGGTCGATGAGGCCATCACCACGGTCGAGGCAAAGCTGCACTGATCGCAGCCACATCCCGAAACGAAAAAAACCCGGGCCATTGGTCCGGGTCTTTTTTTGGGGGGCGGGCGGTGGCGGTGGCAGATTTCAGATGCTGGCCCAGTCCGTGAAGATCTGGACGGCGGCGCGTTCGGGCGCGCGGGCAGGTCCGGGCGGGTTGTGGCGGCGACGCTCTGCCAAAGGGATCGGGATCAGTTGCGGTGCGCGCTGTTGGGTTGGGCGGTGGTCGGGGCGGTGTGCGGTGCAGAAGGTCATGGTGTCTATCCGTTCGGGCTGAAGGTTGCGGTTTGAACTTGGTGACACCATCGGGCATCAGGCCACCCCGACAGGCAATATCAGCGCGCTGTTATCGGATGACATGCGTTCGCCGAGCGACCGGACAGACCCGCGCCGGGACGAAATCGGGGAGGTTCGGCCTGCGGTTCAGGCGAGCAAGGTGGGGGCTGCCGTTCAGCTTGTTGCGACCGTTCCCCGGACACTTGATTGGCACCGGGCGGACGCGCGAGGGTCAGATCAGCCGCGCGCCTGTTCGTGATCGAACCGCTGGCGGGCGATCGCCTCGTTGCGTTCGGCGCGCTGCTGGTTGGTCAGCGCCTCTTCGACATAATTCAGATGCGCTTCGACGGCGGCCCGTGCATGTGCGGCGTCGCGGGATTGCAGCGCGATGTTGATCGCGCGGTGCTGGTCCAGCAGGTCGCTGCGCCGGGTCCGCTGTTTGAACATGATCTGACGGTTGTAGAACACGCCCTCGCGCAGCAGCTGATACATCGACCGCATCATGTGCAGCATGATCACATTGTGGCTGGCCTCGATGATCGACAGGTGAAACTCGGCGTCAAAGGCGGCCTCATCTGCCGGGTTGCGCTTGGAATGCACGGCCTCCATCTTGCGGAAAATCGCGTCGATCACCTGCAGGTCGGTGTCAGAGGCCAGCCGCGCCGCGCGTTCGGCGGCCAGCCCTTCCATGTCGCGGCGAAATGCGATGTAGTCGAACACCGCCTCGTCATGCGAGGCGAAAAGCCGGGTCAGGGCGGGCGAAAACGCCGAGCCGAGAACATCGGCCACATAGATGCCCGCCCCGGCGCGCGTGTCCAGCAGACCGCGGGTCTGCAGTTCCGACACCGCTTCGCGCAGGCTGGGGCGCGACACCCCAAGTCTTTCGGACAGTTCGCGTTCCGACGGCAGCCGCTCGCCCGGGCGCAGGATACCGCGCAGGATCAGCAGTTCGATCTGGCGCACGACGGAATGCGAGAGTTTTTCGGGCTGGACCTTGTGAAATGGCATGTCGACCTGCGGCAGTGGGGTTTGTCAGACTTTATGTTCACATGCCGTGTGCGACAATAAAAAAGGCCGGGCGCTGTGTCCCGGCCTTTTGCTGTTGCTTGCGCCGCGATCTAGCTGTTGGGGCGAATGGTGATGTCGACCCGGCGGTTCTGTGCCTTGCCTTCGGCGGTCAGGTTGGTGGCAATCGGCTGGCTTTCGCCAAGGCCGAAGCTTTGGACGCGGCCGGCGTTGACGCCGGCACCGATCAGAACCGACGACACCGCGCTGGCGCGGCGTTCCGACAGATCCTGGTTATAGGCAGAGGTGCCGGTGTTGTCGGTGTGGCCGACAACCTGCACGGTCGAGCCGGGGTAGCGGTTCAGACTGCCCGCCAGCACCTGCAGGTCAGAGCGAAGTCCGGGCTTGACCGCCGCGCTGTCGACGTCAAACAGGATGCCGTCGGGCATGCGCACGATCAGGTGGTCGCCGTTGTTGATGATCTGGATGCGGCCGTTGCTGAAGTCACGCTCAAGCTCTGCCGCCTGCTGATCGAGGCTATAGCCGATGGCAGCGCCGACACCGGCCCCCACCACGGTGCCGATCAGCGCGCCGCGCCGCCGGGCCTCGGCATCGTCGCCAGAGATCACGCCGGCTGCTGCCCCGACAAGACCGCCGATCAAGGCCCCGGATTTGGTGCGCTTGTTGGGGTCGTCGTCCCGGATGACGGGTTCGGTGCAGGCGGTCAGCGTAAGAAGCGCCGCAGCCAGAATCAGAGGGAATTTCAGTTTCATGTGGGTAAGCCTTTGTTTGCGCGATGAGCGGGTCTGGGCCGACCATAGCGGGCTTATCGGCCGGGGCCAAAGCGATTCCGGGATCTGGCTCGGCGGGTTTCCGCCCGCATCGGGAAATATCGCGGATCAGGCTGACGCTTCGCTGCGCGCGGCCTCGTAGGCCAGCATCGCGCGCTTGACCGGCAGGCCCCAGTGATAGCCGCCAAGCCCGCCCGACTTTCGCAGGGCGCGGTGGCACGGGATCAGCCAACTGACCGGATTGCGCCCGACCGCGGTGCCGACGGCGCGCACCGCGCGCGGATTTCCGACCGACTGCGCGATCTCGCTGTAGGTGGTGACCTGACCCGACGGGATGCGCAGCAGCGCCTCCCAGACCTTGATCTGGAACGGCGCCCCGATCAGGTGCAATGCGCTGTCTCCGCGCATCTGGAATGCCGCCTCGACCCAGGGCGCGATCCTTTCCGGGGCTTGTGTAAAGCTTGCCTCGGGCCAGCGGGCGCGCAGGTCGGCCATGGCCGCGTCGGGCCCGGTTTCGTCCGTCAGGGCCAGCCCGCAAATTCCGCGATCGGTGCCCATGGCCAGGGCCTGGCCAAACGGGCTGTCGAACCAGCCATAGCTGATCGCAAGGCCGGCGCCCTTGCGGGCAAATTCGCCCGGGCTCATCGCCTCCCAGCGCAGGAACAGGTCATGCAGGCGGCCCGATCCCGACAGGCCCAGTTCAACGGATGTTTCCAGCGTGGTGAAATGATTGCGCAGCATGGCGCGGGCGTGATCCAGCGTCAGATACTGCTGGTAGCGTTTGGGCGAGACACCGACCCAACGGCTGAAGATGCGCTGGAAATGCGCCGGGCTCATGTTCATTTCGCCCGCCAGATCGTCCAGCGTCAGTGCCGCGTCGCCGGTGTCGATCAGGTCAATCGCGCGGCGGATGACGGCGTAATGATAGGAATGTTCGGGGCTTTGGTGGGTCATCGGGTCGGTCCTTTGTCTGGACCCAAGACATAAGCCACGAAATGCCGGCGTGCGACCCGATTCCTGCGGATATGACCCGCGCTCAGGCTACGTTGCGGGTTCGTTTCAGCGCGCCGGAGTGGCGCGTGAGGCAAAGCAGTCGCGCCTCGTCGGGCAGAAGCACCGGATAGGTGGCAGTGCGGGCGATCCCGGTCCCGGACCCCGCGCCGCGCGCTGCGCCGTTTCTGCCTCTGCGCGCTTTGAGAGCCCGGCTTTCGATCCACATTCCGTTTGCACGGATGATCTGCGGCGCATCGAACAGCAGGCTGCAATAGCAATAGTCGCGTCCGGGTTCGACCATTGCCGGGCCGGTGCACATATGTCCGGCATCTGCCAGCGCCACATCCGCCCCGAAATAAAGTTGCACATCCCAGCCGGTTACCACGATCTGCAAGGCCGGCGACACCGCCAGCGGCGTGTCCGGCGCCCAGCCGGCGAAACTGTCCGGTTCGATCAGCACCGGGCAAAGCTGTGGATTTTCTGCAAGATCCGTCGGCGAAAGGCGAGTTCGCGCGATCCGGCGCAAGGTCTGGATGCCACGGTCACGGGTGATCACGCGGTCGCCCGGCGTCAGCCATTCCACCGGCAATTCCCCGTCGGTGGTGGAAATCAGCGTTCCCGGCCCGAACCCGGGCAAGGCATGCGTATCGGCCAGCGCCGATCCGTCGGGGCGCCTGACGGATCGCCCGGCAGGCAGTACCCGGCAATGGGTGGCAAGATCCGGAACCGGCAGTGTCGTGGAAAATGGCAGGGTCATGGAGCGGGCTCCGGCAAATGGGACAGGCCAAGGTTTCGGTGCCGACGGCAAACAAGCCGTTAACGCAACCGCCGAAAACCCGGCAGGTTTGTTTAAAATTCGAGACATTTCCGAAGGGCTTGCCGCGCGGCGCGGCAACGGGCATACCGCCCGGCAAATGGCCAAGCAACTCGACTATCACACGATCCGCGCGATCTTTGAGCGATTTCGCGCGAACGAGCCGGAACCCAAGGGTGAACTGGAACACGTCAACGCTTTTACGCTTGTGGTCGCGGTGGCGCTGTCGGCGCAGGCCACCGACGTCGGTGTGAACAAGGCGACGCGCGAATTGTTCAGGATCGCTGATACACCGGAAAAGATGCTCGCCCTCGGCGAAGAGGGTGTGATCGAACATATCAAGACGATCGGGCTTTTCCGTCAGAAGGCCAGGAATGTCATCAAGCTGAGCCGGATACTGGTCGAGCAATACGGCGGACAGGTGCCCTCGTCCCGCGCTGCGCTGCAATCGCTGCCGGGTGTCGGGCGCAAGACCGCCAACGTGGTGCTGAACATGTGGTTCAGACAGCCCGCACAGGCGGTCGATACGCACATCTTCCGCGTCGGCAACCGCACCGGGATCGCACCGGGCAAGGATGTCGATGCGGTGGAACGTGCCATCGAGGACAATATTCCGGCAGAGTTTCAGCAGCACGCCCATCACTGGCTTATCCTGCATGGCCGTTATATCTGTACGGCCCGAAAACCCAAATGTCTGGTCTGCCCGATCGCCGACCTGTGCCCGTATGAGGAGAAGACGACGTGACGAAACGGTTTCAGGTGGTTGGCATCGGCAATGCCATGGTCGATGTGCTGGCCGCGTCCACGGATGAATTTCTGGCCGAGAACGGCATCGAGAAAGGCATCATGCAACTGACGGACATGGCGCGTGGGGTCGAACTTTATGCCCGCGTCGGTCCGGCGAAAGAGGTTTCCGGCGGATCCTGCGCCAATTCGATTGCCGGGATCGCGCATCTGGGCGGGCGCACCGCCTATGTCGGCAAGGTCAAGGACGACCAGCTTGGCGCGATCTTCGCACATGACCTGCGCGCGCAGGGGGCGGTTTACGAGACCGCGCTGGCGCCAAGGGATCACCCGGCGGAAACCGGGCGCTGCATCGTGCTGGTCACGCCGGACGGCGAACGCTCTATGAACACCTATCTTGGCGTCACCGAGTTCCTGACTCCGGCCGATATCGACGAGGCGATGATGTCCGAGGCCGAGTGGATCTTTCTGGAAGGCTACAGGTTTGACGGCCCCGACAGCCATCAGGCCTTTGCCAAGGCGATCGCGGCCTGCAAGGCGGGGGGCGGCAGGGTTTCGATCACGCTGTCCGATCCATTCTGCATCGGGCGCCACCGCGCCGCCTTTGCGGCGATGCTGAAGGATCATGTCGACCTGCTGTTCGCCAACCGGGCAGAGATACTTTCGATGTATGAAACCGACGATTTCGACGCAGCCCTGGAACAGGCGGCGCTGGAGATCGAGATCGTGGTCTGCACCGATGGTGCCGAAGGCGCGCATATCCTGTCCGGCGGCCGGCGCTGGCATGTGCCCGGAGTGCCGACGAAAGTGGTCGACGCGACCGGCGCGGGCGATCTGTTTGCCGGTGCGTTCCTGTGGGGTCTGGTCGAGGGGTTCGATCTGGAAACCTGCGGGCGCATGGGCTGCATCGGCGGGTCCGAGGTGATCAGCCATGTCGGCGCGCGCGTCGAGGCCGATCTCAAGGGCCTGTTCAGGGCTGCCGGGCTGATCTGACCCGCACGCCGGGGCGCGCCGGGTCAGTCCGCGGCGCGTTCGCTGATCCGATAGCTTGATCGCGCCAGCCAGTCCGGTGCGATCTCGACGCCCCAGCCGGGCGCGTCCGTGATCCGGGCATGGCCGTCCTCGATCCGGTAGGGATCGTTGGTGAACAGGCCGTATTGCCACGGGTAGTAATCGGCGCCCTCGATCGAGAATTCCAGGTATTTCCCGGCATTCGGGATCGCGCGCAGCAGATGCATCGTGAACAGCGTGACCATCGAAAGGTTGGCGCAATGCGGGGTGACCGGCAGCCCCGCCGCCGCCGCCATCCGGCACACCCGAAGCGTGCGCGCGACGCCGCCGAGATACAGGATATCGGGCTGCACGATATCGACCGCGCGCATGTCGATCATCCGCCGCCATGTCGGCAGGTCGCAATCCTGCTCTCCGCCGGTGACGTCGATGACCAGCGCATCGGTTACCTGTTTGGTCTGTTCCAGTTCCCAGTAGGGGCAGGGTTCTTCGTAATGGCAAAAGCCGTTGTCCTGCAGGATATGGCCGACCTCGATGGCGCGCTTTGGCGTATAGCAGCTGTTGGCGTCGATCAGCAGGTCGGCGTTCGGCAGCGCCCGGCGCATGGCCGGAATGATCTCTTCGGTGCGGCCCGGCCATTCATCACGGTTGCGCCCGACCTCGGCCCCGGCGCGCATCTTGAAGGCGGTAAAGCCGTTCTCGCCCGCCAGCCGTTTCAGCCGCTCGGCCTCGTGCGCGGGTGTGATGTCGCGTTTCATCGACGAGGCATAGGCGCGGATGGATCCGGCGCTGCCGCCCAGCAATTCGGCCACCGGCTTGCCCGCGCGCCGCCCGCGCATGTCCCAGATCGCGGTGTCCAGCCCGGCCATGGCGCGGCGCAGATACGAGCCGGGGAATTTATGTTCCCGCTCGGTCACCAGATCCAGCAGATCGTCAAGATCGTCGGTGTCTTGCCCAAACACATGCGGTGCGACCTGACGGTGCAGAACCTGTGCCGTGATGTCGGAATGATAGGTCGAAACCTGGCCCCAGCCGATCGCCCCGTCGATTGCCGTCACCCGGACGAAACCGACATCCGGCGTGCAGAAGCTTTCGATGCTTTTCAACTTTGTCATGGCCCGATCCAGAGCAGGCCGAAATCGGCGCGTCAAGGCGTTGATGCCACATTGCCGGGGTTGCAGAGGGGCCGGTGACTGTGACAGGCTCTGTCCAGTTCGGGCACATGTATCGCTGGAGGACGGATGCGCTATCACACCCCTGAAAATTTCGAAGATGCGTCGGCAATCGCGGCGGGCGCGGATGGCGTGACCCGGTTCCTGGCCGGCGGCACCGATGTGTTGGTGCAGTTGCGGTCTGACATGGTGACACCGGATGACCTGATCGACATCAAGCATATCGCGGGCGTGCATGACATCACGCCGCTGCGCGATGGCAGCTGGCGCATCGGGGCGGCGGTGACCGGGGCCGAGATGAGCGAGAATGCCCTGTTGGGTCAGGCCTGGCCCGGCGTCGTCGAGGCGATGGATCTGATCGGCTCGACGCAGGTGCAGGGCCGCGCCACGCTGGCCGGCAACCTGTGCAACGGCTCGCCCGCCGCCGACAGCGTTCCGGCGATGATTGCGGCCGGGGCGACGGTCAGCGTCATCGGCCCCGACGGCAGCCGCGAGATCGCGGTCGCGGATGTCCCGACCGGGCCCGGCAAGACCGCGCTGAAAAAGGGCGAGGTGGTGACGGCGGTGAACCTGCCGCCGCGTGGCCACGGCGGAGGAGACGCCTATCTGCGCTTTATCCCGCGCACCGAGATGGACATCGCCGTTGTCGGCTGCGCCGTCAGCCTGACGCGCGACGGCGATACGATCACGGCGGCCCGCGTCTCGCTCGGGGCCGTGGCGCCGACGGCGCTGCTGGTCGAGGACGCGGCGAAGGCCCTGATCGGCAGCGCGCTGGATGATGCGGCGCTGGAGGCCCTGGCGAAGGCAGCCGAAGCGGCCTGCAAACCGATTGACGACAAGCGCGGGACCATCCGGTTCCGCACCCATGTTGCGGGCGTGCTGGCAAAGCGCGCCGCGCGCATCGCCTACGACCGGGCCGGAGGTGCCAAATGAGCCAGATCCACGTAACCACCACCGTAAACGGCGACGAGGTCGAGTTCCTGTGCGATCCGCGTGAAACCATGCTGGACGTGCTGCGCGACCGTCTGGGGCTGACCGGGGCCAAGGAAGGCTGCGGCACCGGTGACTGCGGCGCCTGCTCGGTGACGCTCGACGGCCGGCTGGTCTGTTCCTGCCTGATGCTGGGGGCCGAGGCCGAGGGCCGCGAAATCGGCACTGTCGAGGGCATCGCGACCGACGAGGATCTGCACCCGCTGCAAAAGAAGTTCATCGAATACGCCGCCCTGCAATGCGGCATCTGCACACCGGGCATTCTGGTGGCGACCAAGAACCTTCTGGAAAAGAACCCCGACCCGACCGAAACCGAGGTTCGCTATTGGCTGGCGGGAAACCTGTGCCGCTGCACCGGATATGACAAGATCATTCGTGCCGTCATGGATACGGCTGCTGAAATGCGGGGGGCCAGCTGATGGCATTCGACGAGACAAAAACCGAAGGTTTCAAGGTTGTCGGCACACGCCCCAACCGTCCGGACGGAATCGACAAGGTAACGGGCCGCGCCAGGTTCGGTGCCGATGCGACCGCGCCGGGGATGCTGCATGGCGTCATCGTGCGCAGCCCGCACGCCCACGCCCGGATCCTGAAGATCGACACCAGCGAGGCCGAGGCGATGAAGGGTGTGCACGCGGTCGTGACGCGGGCCGATTTCGCCACCGGCCTGACCGGCGAGAACTGGAACATCCTCGAAAACGTGATGGCGGGTGAAACGGCGCTTTACGACGGGCACGCGGTGGTGGCGATTGCCGCGACCAGTTCATTGGCGGCGCGCGATGCGGCCAAGGCGATTGTCGTGGACTACGAGGTGCTGCCGCATGTGACCGATGTCGACAAGGCGATGGCCGAGGGCGCCCCGGTGATCCGCGAAGGCGCGGCCGACAAATCGGTGCCCGCCGGCCTGCACCCCAACGTGGTGCGCTATCACGAATCCGGCCATGGCGATGTCGAGACCGGATTTGCCGAGGCCGATCTGGTGATCGAGGATTCGTTCCGCACCGAGGCGACGCATCAGGGCTACATCGAGCCGCACGCCTGTCTGGCCCAGTTGGGGAATGACGGGCGGGGCGAAATCTGGTGCTGCACGCAGGGCCACTGGAACGTGCAGAAGGTCTGCGCGGCGCTGCTGGGCATCGAAACCAGCAAGCTGCGCGTCACGGCGTCGGAAATCGGCGGCGGGTTCGGGGGCAAGACGGCGGTGTTCATCGAACCGGTGGCCCTGGCGCTGTCGTTGAAGGCCAATCGCCCGGTCAAGATCGTGATGACCCGTTCGGAATGTTTCCGCGCGACGGGGCCGACGTCCTCTACCTCGATGGATGTCAAGATCGGCATGAAGAAGGACGGGACGATTACCGCTGCCAAGGGCGTGTTCCGCCTGCAGGGCGGCGCGTTCCCGGGCGCGCCGATGGAATTCACCGCGATGTGCGCCTTCGCGCCCTACAATCTGGCGAATGTCAGCCAGATCGGCTTTGACGTCATGTCGAACCGCCCCAAACAGGCCGCCTACCGCGCGCCGGGCTCGCCGATGGCGGCCTTTGCGGTGGAATCGGTGATCGACGAGTTGTGCGAGCAGCTGGGGCTGGACCGCATTGAAACCCGCCTGAAAAATGCCAGCAAGGAGGGCACAAAGGCGTCCTTTGGCCCGACCTGGGACCGCATCGGCCTGGTCGAATGCCTGGAGGCCGCCAAGGCGCATCCGCATTACACCGCGCCGTTGAAGCCGGGGCAGGGGCGCGGGATTTCCTGCGGGTTCTGGTTCAACCACGGTGGCGAGACCGCCGTGCAGATGGCGCTGTCAGAGGATGGCACCGTGCAATTGTCGGTCGGCACGCCCGATATCGGCGGCAGCCGCGCCTCGATGGCGCAGATGGCGGCAGAGGAACTGGGCATCCCTTACGAGAACGTGCGGACCACCATCGCCGACACCGCGACGCTGGGCTATAACGAGATCTCGCATGGCAGCCGCGTGACCTATGCCTCGGGTCTGGCCACGATCGAGGCTGCGCGCGATACCATCAGGAAGCTGTGCAAACGCGCCGCCGCGAAATGGGGTATCGACGAAGAAGCCGTGTCTTGGGTCGATGGCTGCGCGGTGCCTTCGGGGCCGAACGCCGGCGATTTCGATCCGCTGCCGATTGCGCGGATCGCCAAATCCATGGGCCGCACCGGCGGCCCGATCGTCGGCCATTACGAGGCGACACCGGAAGGCGCCGGCGTTTCTTTCGCAACCCATATCGTCGATGCCGAGGTCGATCCCGAAACCGGCTCGACCAGGGTGGTGCGGTACACGGTGGTGCAGGACGCCGGCAAGGCGATCCACCCGACCTATGTCGAGGGCCAGTATCAGGGCGGCGCCGCGCAGGGCATCGGCTGGGCGCTGAACGAGGAATATATCTATGGCGCGGACGGGCGTTTGCAGAATGCCGGGTTCCTGGATTATCGCATTCCGGTGGCCAGCGATCTGCCGATGATCGACACGGTGATCGTCGAGGTGCCGAATCCGGGGCATCCTTACGGGGTGCGCGGCGTTGGCGAAACCTCGATCTGCCCGCCGCTGGCGGCAATTGCCAACGCGGTGTCGGCTGCCGCAGGGGTGCGGTTGCACGAGTTGCCGATGTCGCCGCCGCGCATTCTGGCGGCGCTGGAAAAACAGGCCGCCGGCTAGGCGGCCGGAAATGGGGCGGGTGTTCGCGCCCGCCCGATTGGAATTGTGATGTACAAACCGCTGGTCAAGGTACACCTCTGGTCCGGGCTTCGTTCGCTGGCGGACGGGGCCGAGGCGGTCGAGGTGCGCGCCGCCACCATCGGCCAGATGCTGGACGCGCTGGTCGCCGCCCATCCCGGTTTGGCGGATGCGGTCGAAGCTGGGGTTTCGGTGTCGGTGGACGGCAAGATCTATGCCCAGAACCTGACAGAGCCGGTGGCCGAGGACAGCGAAGTCTACCTGCTTCAAAGGATCAAGGGCGGTTAGGGCGAGGTCGCGTTGACCGGACCCTGTGCCGGCGTTCTTCCCGCTTTTTTGTCTTGTGCAACCATCTCTGCCCGCAACACCTGTCCCGGATTGCCGTCACGCATCCAGTGAGCGCATGAGATCGAAGACCTGTTCGCGCATCCATGTCGCCAGCGGTGCCTTGTCGGACCGTTTGTGCCAGATCCCGATGATCAGGGCCGGTTCGATCGGCACCGGCGGTTCGAACACGGCGAGATCGAAGGTTCCGGCGACCCTGGCGGCCAGTTGCGCGGGCACCAATGCGATCAGATCGCTTTCGCCCACCACGCGACAGACCCCGGAAAAGACTGGCACGGTCATTGCGACCTGCCGATGTTTCCCGACGCGTCCAAGCGCCGTATCGCCCATGGCAGAAAGATTCCCTTCGGGAGAGAATATCACGTGATGAAGGCGGCAAAAGGTATCCATCGGCATGACCTGACCGCCCCCCAATCCGGCGATTCCCGGGTTTCCTGCCCGGGCAATCACGTGAAAGGGCGCGTGAAAAAGCGGTCGTCGCTGCACCCATTCGGGAAGATCGGCATCGGGAATAAGCGCGATGTCGGCTTTGCGGCTTTCCAGGCTATCGACATGGTTCCTGGGGACCAGATCAACAAGTTGCGCGCGGATGCCGGGCGCACGCTGGTGCAGCAGGTCGCCAAGCGGCGGCATCAGCAGTTCCGCGAAGAAATCACTGGCCGCGATTCTGAAGGTGCCGGCGGCGGTCCCGGGTTCAAATGCGTCAGCCGACGCAAGCAGCGCCTCCAGCCGCTCCAGTTCTTCGCGCAACGGGTCTTTGAGCGCGGCGGCATAGTCTGTTGTCACCAACCGGTTGCCCTGCCTGACGAAAAGCGGGTCGCCAAGCGCGTGGCGCAGGCGCGACAAGGCCCCGGAAACCGCGGATTGCGACATGGCCAGCCGTTCGCCGGCCTTCACCGTCGAGCCTTCGCGGAAGAGGGCGTCAAGGACGCGCAGCAAGTTCAGGTCAAAGGTCGCGAAATTCACCTGGTCGATATCCTTTATCAATAGATACGGTTTGCAACGATACCGTGGTGGTGCTTTACGATCATGTCAACGAAAGCGCTTTCGTTTCAATCCACAGTCGAGGGGTGAAACGATGAAAGACCTGACACACGCAATTGGCGCCTTCGAATGGCTTGGCGTCAGATACAAGACGATCCTCGGCCCGGACCAGACCGGCGGCGCGATGTCCATCGTCGACAGCTGGTCACCGGCAGGCAGCGGGCCGCCAAGGCATGTCCATGCCAACGAGGATGAGACGTTCGTCATGCTCTCGGGAACCTGCAAGGTCTGGATCGAGGGCACGGAAAGTCTGGCCGGCCCCGGTGAAAGCGTGTTTATCCCGCGCGGCACCAACCATACTTTCAAGGTCACAGGCGACGCGCCTTCGCGGCATCTGGTGATCCTGACCCCGGGCGGGTTCGAAGGCTTCTTTGCCGAAATGGCCGCGGGCCAGTTCCGAATTCCCGATGACATGCCGGCAATCGAGGAATCCGCCCGCCGGCACAACCTTGCGTTTACCGGGCCGCCGCTGGAATGATGCCATGACCGTCCGGCATATCGTTCACAACTTCCCTGTCTGTCCGTTTTCGCCGGGCTGGCAGGGCCGGCCCGGACAAATATGCCGGAACAGCCGTCGACCGGGCCAAGCGGCACGCTGACAAGCGCGAAGGAAGCGGGCAAATCCGCGCTTCCCAACGCTTAGTCATTGGCGCCGCGAATGGCCGCCACCACCGCCGCCGTCACTTCTGCGGTCGTGGCTGATCCGCCGATATCGGGCGTGTGGAACCGTGCGTCCGCCGTCACCCGCTCGATGGCGGTCATCAGCCGCCCGGCGGCGGCGGCCTCGCCCAGATGCTCCAGCAGCATCACCGCCGACCAGAAGGTGCCGATCGGGTTGGCGATGCCCTTGCCGGTGATGTCGAAGGCCGAACCGTGGATCGGTTCGAACATAGACGGAAAGGCGCGCTCTGGGTTCAGGTTCGCGGTTGGCGCGATGCCCAGCGACCCGGCCAGGGCGGCGGCCAGATCCGACAGGATATCGGCGTGCAGGTTGGTGGCCACCACTGTGTCGATGCTGGCCGGCTTCATCACCATCCGCGTGGTCATCGCATCGACCAGCATCTTGTCCCAGGTGACATCGGGGAACTCTGCCGCGATCTGCACCGCGATCTCGTCCCACATCACCATGGCGTGGCGCTGGGCGTTTGATTTGGTCACCACGGTCAGCAATTTGCGCGGGCGGCCCCGCGCCAGCTGGAACGCAAACCGCATGATCCGTTCGACCCCGGCCCGGGTGAACATCGACACATCGGTCGCCGCCTCTAAAGGCGAGCCGCGGTGCACCCGCCCCCCGACGCCGGCGTATTCGCCTTCGGAGTTTTCGCGTACGATCACCCAGTCTATCGCATCCCCCGCCGCGCCCAGCGGCGAGGTGATGCCCGGCAGCACGCGGGTCGGGCGGACGTTGGCGTATTGATCGAAGGGTTGGCAGATCGCCAGCCGCAGCCCCCACAGCGTGATATGGTCGGCGATATCGGGGTGCCCGGCAGAGCCGAACAGGATCGCATCATGGTCCTTGATCCGGTCAAGGCCGTCCTCGGGCATCATCCGGCCGTGGATCTTGTAGTACTCGCCGCCCCAGTCGAAATGATCGACGGCGAAACCGAATGTCCCGGCGCGTTCGGCCAATGTGTTCAGAACCTCGACCCCGGCAGAGATCACCTCGGGGCCGATGCCGTCACCGGGGATGGCGACGAGTTTGTAGGTTTTCATCACAGTGCCTTTTCAAGAGAGAGAGGGCGCATCGTCGTGCGCCGCGCGGTGTCGGGCGTCGGTTCCGTCAGAAATTGGTCTTGTCCGGCCCTTTCAGGGCCAGCATTTCGCGGGCCTCGTCGGGGGTGGCGGCGGTGCGGCCCAGGCCCTCGACGATCTGACGGACGCGGATGACCTGTTCGGCGCTGGATTGCGCAAGCACGCCTTTTTCAAGCCATATGGAATCTTCAAGCCCGACGCGGACATTGCCGCCCTGCGCGGCCGAGATTGCGGCGATATTCATCTGGTTGCGCCCCGCGCCCAGCACCGACCATTGGTAGGTGTCCCCGAACAGCCGGTCGGCGGTGCGTTTCATGTGCCCCACGTCATCGGGATGCGCGCCAATGCCGCCAAGCAGGCCAAACACCGTCTGGATGAAGAACGGGCCGCTGACGACTCCCTGGTCGCGGAAATGGGCCAGGTTGTACAGATGGGCGGTATCGTAGCACTCGAACTCGAACCGCGTGCCCGAGTTGCGCAGCGTCGTCAGGATGTATTCGATATCCTCGAATGTGTTGCGGAACAGGATGCCCTTGTTGCCAAGATAGTCGGGCTCCCAGTTGTGCTTGAAGCTCTTGAAGCGGCCCAGCATGCCGAACAGGCCGAAATTCATCGAACCCATGTTAAGCGAGGCAAGTTCGGGTTGCCAGTGTTCCGCGGGTCTGACCCGTTCCTGCACCGTCATCGTCGGTGCGCCGCCGGTGGTGATGTTGATGATAACGTCGACCTGATCCCGGATCGCGGGCAGGATGCCGGCAAAGGCCTCTGCCGACTGGTCGGGCCGGCCATCCAGTTCATCGCGGGCATGCAGGTGGACGATGGCCGCGCCGGCGCGGGCGGCCTCGACCGCCTGGGTGACGATCTGTTCGGCTGTGACCGGCAGCGCGTCGGACATCGAGGGCGTATGAATCGCGCCGGTGATGGCGGCGGTGATGATGCAGGGGCTGGGCAATGTGAACACTCCTTGTTGAAGTGGAGTTTGGCAGATTGACTCGGGCCTGAACACCCGTACAAGTGCGGCGATGGATTTGAACCTGACTGGACATCGCGTTGTTGTGACCGGCGCTGGCAGCGGCATCGGGCTGGAGATCGCGCGCGGCTTTGCCGCCGAGGGCGCGCGGGTGATGCTGAGCGATGCCGATGCCGGTGCGCTGGCGGCATTGGCGGCCAGCGACCCGGATCTGATGTGCGCGCAATGCGACGTGGCGGACCGCGACAGCACCGCCGCATTCATGCAGCAGGCGGTCGCGGCACTGGGCGGGCTGGACACGCTGGTCAACAACGCCGGCATCGCCGGTCCGACCGGCCCGGTCGAGGAAATCGCGCCCGAAGACTGGGATCGCTGCATCACGGTTTGCCTGACCGGACAGTTCAACATGGCCCGCATCGCGGTGCCGCATCTGAAGGCCAGCGCCAATGCCTCGATCATCAACCTGTCGTCGCTGGCCGGGCGCGTCGGTTTTGCCCTGCGCACGCCCTATGCGGCGGCGAAATGGGGGGTGATCGGGTTTACCAAGTCGCTGTCGATCGAGCTTGGCCCATCCGGTGTGCGGGTCAACGCGATCCTGCCGGGGCTGGTCGCGGGCGACCGGCAACGCCGCGTGCTGGAGGCCAAGGCGCAACGGCTGGGCAAAAGCTTTGACGAGATCGAGGAAACCGCGTTCTCGTATACGTCGATCAGAGAGTACGTGACGCCCCGGCAGATCGCCGACCAGATCCTGTTCATCGCCAGCGAAAGGGGCCGCACGGTTTCCGGTCAGGCGATTTCGGTCTGCGGCGACACGCAGATGCTGGCCTGAGGGCGGCCTGAGGGCGCCCGCGCCGCTAGCTTGCGCAGGGCGCGCCGAATTTGGAAGGATGGACATGACCGACACATACCAGCCACCGAAGGTCTGGACCTGGGACATCGAAAGCGGCGGGACATTTTCCGGTATCAACCGGCCGGTCGCGGGCGCGACCCATGACAAGGCGTTACCGGTTGGCAAGCATCCGATGCAGCTTTACTCTCAGGGAACACCCAATGGTGTGAAGGTGACGGTGCTGCTGGAAGAATTGCTGGCGCTGGGCCACAGCGGGGCGGAATATGACGCCTGGCTGATACGGATCGGCGATGGCGAACAGTTCGGCAGCGGTTTCGTCGCGGTCAACCCGAATTCCAAGATTCCCGCGCTGTTGGATTGCAGCGGCGACACCCCGGTGCGGGTGTTCGAAAGTGGCGCGATCCTGCTGCATCTTGCGCAGAAATTCGACGCGTTTCTGGGATCGGTCGAACGGCGGCCGGAAATGCTGAGCTGGCTGTTCTGGCAAATGGGCAGCGCGCCCTATCTTGGCGGCGGTTTCGGACATTTCTATGCCTATGCGCCGGAAAAATGGCAGTACCCGATCAATCGTTACGCAATGGAGGCCAAGCGCCAGCTGGACGTTCTGGACCGGCGTCTGGCAGAGGTGCCGTTCATTGCCGGCGAGGACTACACGATTGCCGACATGGCGATCTGGGCCTGGTATGGTCAGCTTGCGCTGGGGCGGCTATATTCTGCGGGCGAGTTCCTGGACGTGGAAAGCTATCGCCACGTGCTGGACTGGGCGAAAAAGATCGACAAGCGCCCGGCGGTGCTGCGCGGGCGGATGGTGAACCGGACATCCGGCAGTCCATCGCTGCAATTGCACGAACGCCATGACGCCGCCGATTTCGACACCCGGACGCAGGACAAACTGCACCCCGAAGGCGCGTCGTAACCGGGGCCCCGTGCATTTACGTTTGATGAACATCTTTACGGATCCGCGAGCCCATCCTGGCAAAAACCTGTTTGCCGGCAATCGGTTGCCAGATTTCCGGTTTTCTGGATGTCCGGCAGCGTTGGGTGAGTCAGGTTTGACGCGAAACGCCTCAGCGGCGCGCCCTGCTTGCGATCCGCTCGCGGTGCAGCGTGTAAATGCCGGTGGCGACGATGATCAGCGCGCCGACCCATGTCCACATGTCGGGCAGATCGGCAAAGACAAGATAGCCATACAGCGTGCTCCACAGGATCAGCGTGTATTGCAGCGGCGCGACGACGACGGCCTGCGCCACTTCCAGCGCCTTGATCACCAGCGTTTCGGCGACCGCGGCGATCAGTGCGATGCTGACCAGAAGGGCCCACTCGGTGCCGGACTGCGGCCATTGCCACACGAATGGCAACGGGAAGCTCAGGACAAAGCTGCTGACCAGCGCGGTGTAGGCCACTGTGGTCACGGTGCGGTCCGATCCGCTGAGCGCGCGGCTGATGATCTGGCGCAGCGCGAACAACGTCGCTGCCAGGATCACCAGAAACACCGCCGGGTGCACCGCGCCGGTGCCCGGGCGGATCACGATCAGCGTGCCGACAAAGCCGATGGTCACCGCGCTCCAGCGTCTGATGCCGACGGTTTCGCGCAGGACCGCCGCGCCCAGCAGGGTGACGATGAAGGGCGCCACAAAGCTGACGGCGACCGCATCGGCCAGCTGCACATAGCTGATCGCCACGATGAAGATCGTGGCCGATCCGGCTGCCAGCGCGCCCCGCGTGATCTGTAGCCCCGGATGATCGGTGCGCAGAATAGATACACCACGAAAACCCAGCATCACGAACACGCCGATCAGCAGGCCAAGCTGGCGGCACCAGACGATCTGAATCGGGTGCAATGTCTCGGTCAGGAACTTCGCCTGCGTATCGACGGCGGAAAACAGGAACATGCCGCCCGCCATCAGGGCGATGCCCAGCCCGCTGTCGTTGCGGCGCGGCGCAGACGGGTGCCGGACCGGCGAGGCAGGTTGTAGTGCTATCGCCACGGCTCCGCGATCGGGTCAGCCACCGGTGATCTGAACCTCGCCCACCAGCTTGGCGCCCTTTTCAGAGGACATCGTCTGGGCGGTGATCTTCGAACGCACCTCGGATGCCGCGCCAAGCGCCAGTTCCACGCATTTGACGCTGCCCGACTGGCGGCCCTGAATGTTGACATGATCGGCGGTGACCGACCCGTTCACCTGGCCGCCCGCAGCCACATCCACGGATTTCGCGGCAATGTCGCCGGTGACCTTGCCCTTTACGCTGACCGCGCCTTCGGTGGATCTTATGTTTCCGTCGACCGTAAGGTCTTGTTCAATGACAGAGCCTGACATGGTTCCCCCCAGAAATGCACATGTTGTTTCGCCCCCGTAGGGCTGGAATTCTGAACTTGCGCGCAGGCTAACACGGGGTGGGCGCGCTGTGTAAGATGGTAATTGCATCGCGCCCCCGACCTGTGGGCGATCAGCCGCCGATTGATCGGCCCGGGCGGCGCTGCCCGCGTCAGGTGAACAATGCAACGCCCGAAGCGTCGGGCCACCGGGCCTGCTTGATGATGGATCACCGTATCGAAACATCCTGTTGTTCCGGGCCTTGCGCGATGCGACCGGTCGGGAACCCCCCGACGCCCCGGCGGGTCCACCAGAGCGGCGTCCTTTCAATGTGAATCGGTGGGGCCGCTCTGGCCTTTTGTTTTTGCGCGCAATTCATTCCGAAAACCGGTTCCCAGTTTTCGGATTGCGCTCTAGAAATAGGCGCTGAATTTCAATTCGATAAACGTGTCGTCGCCAAGAAACGCCAAAGGGTCGTTGAACCCGGTGGTGCGCGCGTGCGAGGCGGAAAGCTCGGCCCGGACATGGTCGTTCAGCCGGGTCGACAGGCCGAACTGATACAGCTGCGCATGGGTGTCGAGGTCATAGAACCCGCCCAGTTGCAGGCGCGTGTCGCGGGTATCGTTCATCAGGAAGTTCAGACCCAGGAACATGTCATTGTCGAATATTGCCGCAGGCTGGCGCGCATCGCGCCCGTCGTAAAGATATTCGACCGCCAGCGTCAGCGTGCCGTCGCCGCCCGCGAACCCCGACCAGCTGTAATCGCCGCCGACCACGGCGGCAAAGCTGCCATTCTCGCCCTTCGGTTTGCGATAGGCGCCCTCGACGCGCAGTTGCAGATCTCCGCGGGCATAGACAGCGCTCAGTCCGAAATTCTGAACCTTCTGATAATACGGAATGAATCCGACAGATGGCAGCGACGACAACGCCCGCAGCGTCGCCTTGTCCAGGCGGCCGGCAAGCTGGTCAATTATGGCCTGGCTGCTGGTTCCGGCCAGCGCGCCGTTTTCATAAGCTTCCAGCACCACCGCGTTGATCGTGTCGCAGGCCACCGCCGGCACCAGCGCCGAAGGCTGGCCGCAGCCCGGCAACCCGACCGCTGTGCGGCTGGTGCCGTTGAAATAGCTTGCCGCGATATCAACCGCGCCCTGGCCCAGCGTGTAGTTGTTGGAAAACCGCAGCGCCACGTCCAGATTGCGCCCGTTGCCTTCCTGAAAGACCGCCCGGCTGTTGAATGTCGGCCAGGGCGCCCGCGCCCGGGTGTTGCGCCCGGGGACCTTCGGTTGCACGAACCCGACAAGCGCATAGGCGCTGATCGTGCCCAGACTTGTGGCGAAATTGGCGTTGATCATCGGCGTGCCGATCTGATCCTGGCCAAAGCCGAGGTCGGTGCCGTCCACCGGGTTGATCACGTTCAGCACGGACCGGCTTTCGGCCACGCCCCAGTTCTCGACATTGTAGCCGACCAGCAGATCCCAGGCGTCGAAGACCCGCGTGTAATGGGCCTTGGTCAGGCTCAGCCCGCTGCGCCCGTCGCGATCATCGCCGAGCGCGCGGAATTGCAGCGTGACGTCGCCATCGCCAAGGCCGAGATGGCCATTGACCTCGGCACCGATGAAGAACCCGGTGCCCGCTGCCGACTGCCCGGCGAACAGCCCGGCCTCGGGATAGCTGCGAAACCCGAAATCGATTTGCCCCGACAGTGTCGGGCCGGATTGCGCTTGTGCCGGACCGGCCAGCAACAGCGATATGATCAGCCCGCGCAGCACGGCGCTAGCGGATCCGTTTCAGCGCATTCGGGGTCAGCGCGTTGGGGTTGACGCCCGAGTTGAACTTGAACCCGCTCCACGTCAGCACCGTGGCCTTGCCGGTCTGGTGATTGCGCATTTCCATCTTCGCCGCGCGCCAGAACCGGCCCTGATACAGTTTGTACCCGCTGATGATCAGCGTTTTCACCTGCGCGCCGCTTCGGTTGAAATAGGCGACCTGCTGAATCCGCAGATGCCCGGTGTCGAACCAGACGCGTTGCAGGCTGTAGCCCGATTTGGTGCGCGGGCGGCGGTCGATGACATGGCAGGTGCCCGAGGTCGGGCAGCGTTCGTCCCGGACCCAGGTGTGATCGAACGTGGCGGTTTCCTGGTCGACCATGTCCTCGAACGCGAATTCGCTGCCCACGAAAGACCCGGACCGGCCGGAAGAGGAAATCCGGCGCACCTTGGACAGCGCCGGCAGATACAGCCACTGATCGTCGCGCTTGCCGTCAAAGCTGTGGGTCAGCAGCGCGGTGTTGCGGATGTCGCCGGGCCAGCGAAAGACCAGAAGCGACCGCGCACCGCCGGAAACCTCGACCCATTGCGCATCGAACTTGCGGGTGCTGGTCAGCCCGCCCTTGGCGATCAGCACCATCTCTCCGCTGACCGACACATCGCCGTATCCTTCGGTGGCGGCGGCGGCGGCGCGGGCGATGCGCAGGCCCTTTTCGGCGGCGGTTTCGGCCGCCGCGGGCAGGGACAACAGAATGATCATCAGCGATATCAGACGGACCATCACTTGGCTCCTTTGAAGGCCAGCAACAGGGCCGGCAAGAACAACAGATCGGCCAGCACCGCAAAGCCGACGACGAATACGGTC
>JAJDOB010000011.1 GCA_022340385.1 Rhodobacter sp. | reverse complement strand
GGCCCCGACGATGACGAAGTCAAACTCCACCATTCCCCCAAAAATATCAAAAAATGAGACTTTTTGTCTCGATATTTGTCCAAAATTACTGTTACAATGATTCTGACAAAATACAAGGAAGGATGTCCGCCGGGCCCTGCCCGCCGGGCCGGATTGATGCCACAGGCAGAACGTATCCCGACAAACCTGCGCACCCTGATGATCGTCGAAGTGCTGGGTCGCAGCGACGGCGCGATGACGGCGACAGAGATCAACTCGGCGCTTGGCCTGCCCAAGCAGACCGTGCACCGGCTGTGCACGACGCTCGAGGCGGCCGGGTTCCTGATGCGCCAGGGCAGCAATTCGAAACGCTACCTGCCGGCGCGGCGTCTGCGCGATCTGGGAGCGGGGCTGCTGTTTTCCTCTCACAGCCACATTGCGCGGCACCAGGTGTTGCTGGACGTGGCGCGCCAGGTGCGCGAAACGGTCAATTTCGTCGTCCCCGAAGAGACCGGCATGAGCTATCTGGACCGGGTGGAAACCGATTGGCCGTTTCGCATCCAGCTTCCCGTGGGCACCAACGTGCCGTTTCATTGCACCGCCAGCGGCAAGGCCTACATGGCCAGCCTGCCCCCCGCGACGCGGCGGGGCTTTGTGGCCGGGCTTGATCTGGAACGGCTGACGGCAAGAACCCACACCAGTGCGGAACCGTTGCTGGACGATCTGGCGTTGACCGCCAGGCGCGGCTATGCGCTGGACGACGAGGAATTCATGGACGGCATGGTGGCCATTGCGGTTCCGGTGGTGGATGCGAAGGGTCGCTATGTTGCCTCTCTTGCGTTTCACGGGCCGGTCCAGCGGATTTCGATCGAACATGCGATTGCGCGCAAGGAGGTGTTGCTGGATGGCGCCCGACGGCTGCGGGACGCATTGCTAGGGACGTAGCACCACCTTTGGCGCCATGATCTGTCCGGCACGCAGATCCCGGAACGCCTGTGCGCCGCTGCTCAGGGATTGTTGCTGAATCCATCCGAACGCGCCCAGGCGTCCGTCGAACATCGCGGCGCAGGTATCGCGGAAATCCTGTGCGGTATAGGCATAGGTTCCGAAAAACGTGATCTCCTGCAGGGTCAGGCGGCGGATGTCGACGCCGTCTTCGGAATCGCCCAGCCCGATATGGCAGATCACGCCGCCGGGCCGAACGGCGACACAGGCCGCCGCGCGGGTGGCGCGGTAGCCGACCGCATCAATCACCAGATCAAAACCGCCGGCGGGCGCATCGCCGGGCGCGATCACGTTGAAATCGCATTGATCGGCGACAAAACGCGCGCGCGCGTCATTCGACTCGGCAATTGTGATGTCATGCGCGCCGAAGGCCTTCAGCGACAGGGCAGAGCCAAAGCCGATGGCACCGCCGCCGATGACCAGACAGCGCGCAGTCTTCAGGCCGCCATGCACCACGACGCCCGACAGGCGGACAGCATGCCAACACACCGCAAGCGGTTCGGCCAGCGCCGCATGCTCGACCGCGAATCCCTGCGGGATGTCCACCAGATTGCCGGCGGGCATGGCCAGAAATTCGGCAAAGGCGCCCTCGCGCGGCGGCATGGAGATGATCTGGCGGGTTGGGCAAAGATTGCTGCGCCCCTGCCTGCAGGCGCGACAGGTGCCGCAGGTAACAAGCGGATTCACGGTCACCCGACTGCCCTTCGAGGCGCCTTCGATGATTTCGCCTGCCGCTTCGTGCCCCAGTATCAGCGGGGCCGGGCGGCGTTCGTCATGGCCGAGATAGGCGTGCATGTCGGAACCGCAGATACCGACCGCATCGACCCGGATCAGGGATTCGCCCTGCCCGGTCACCGGATCGGGCATGTCGCTGAATTCCAGCGTTTCGACACCGGTGTAGACCAGCGCCTTCATTCGGCCGCGTCGGCGATGACGCCCAGATCGAACACCTCGTCCGGAAAGTATTTCTTCAGCCGGATATCGGCGGTGCGGGCGTGGCCTTCCATGCCTTCAAGCCGCGAGATTCGCGCGGTGGCCTGGGCGACGCGTTTCGATCCCTCGCGGGTGGCGCGCTGCCAGGTCACGATCTTCATGTATTTGTGCACGCTGAGGCCGCCGGTATAGCGCGCCGACCCCGAAGTCGGCAGCACATGGTTGGGCCCCGATGCCTTGTCGCCGAAGGCCACGGTCGTCTCTTCGCCCAGAAACAACGAGCCGTAGCAGACCAGCCGGTTCAGCCACCAGTCCAGATCGCGCGCCTGGACGGTCAGGTGTTCGGGGGCGTATTCATCGGATGTTGCGGCCATCTCTTCGCGCGTGTCGCACAGCACCACTTCGGCATAATCCCGCCAGGCGGCTTCGGCGTTCTTGCGGTTCAGCTCTGGCAGGTCTGCGATCAGGCCGGGCACCAGTTTCAGTACCGTTTCGCCCAGTTCCCGATTGTCGGTGACCAGCCAGACGGGCGAGTTGTAGCCATGCTCTGCCTGCCCGACCAGATCGGTGGCGACGATCATCGCGTCGGCGCTGTCATCGGCCAGGATCAGGCTGTCGGTCGGCCCCGCGATCAGGTCGATCCCCATGTAGCCGAACAACATCCGCTTCGCCTCGGCGACAAACTGGTTGCCGGGACCGACGACGATATCGGCCTTGGGCAGCCCGAACAGGCCAAAGGCCAGCGCCGCGACGGCCTGAACCCCGCCCATGCTGAGAATCTCGTCCGCCCCGCAATAATCGGCGGCATAGATGATCGCGGGCGGCAGACCGGCATTGCCCTGCGGCGGCGAACAGGCGGTGATGTGGCCGGTGCCCGCGACCTTGGCCGTGGTCACCGTCATCATCGCGCTGGCGATATGGCTGTAGCGCCCGCCGGGCACGTAACAGCCGGCAGAGCGCACCGGGATGCTGCGCTGCCCGGCAACCAGCCCGGGGGCGATTTCCAGTTCGATATCCTGCATCGTGTTGCGCTGTGCCTCGGCAAAGCGGCGAATATTGTCATGGGCGAATTTGATATCGTCCTTCTGCTGCTCGGTCACCTTGGCGGCGGCGCGCGCCTTGTCTTCGTCACTCAGCAGGACCGGGCCAGAGTAATTGTCGAATTTCTTGGCGAATCTCGTCGCGGCGGCGTCACCGCCTGCTTCGATCTCGTCAAGGATCGCTCTTACGGTTTCGGTCACCGATACGGCATCGGTGCGCGATGTTTTACTTGCGGATTTCACGTAGGTTCGGGCCACTGTTCACCTCGGCATCAGGGTTCTGGTGCAACGTGACCAATTGCGGGAGAGTTTGCAAGATTCCTTTGTTTATAGTCTGTTAGACCGAAACGAGATTTTCGAAATACCGAAACTGGGACGTGATGCACAACCCAGACGGGCGGCGAAACAATCGCCTTTGCGCACGCTCAGGGCTAGGCTGGCGGTATGCCGGGGCGATTCTCTCTGACAACACCAATACAGGCCATGGCCGCCCAACTGGGTGCTGACGCCCGCGCCGTCCTGCAGGAACCGCCGCGCCCGAATATCGCGCCGGGCCAGGAGGTCGTGGTTTGTCCGGCCAGCCGGATCCTGA
>JAJDOB010000282.1 GCA_022340385.1 Rhodobacter sp. | reverse complement strand
GCCGGGTTTTGGCAGGGGCGACGCCGCAAGCTCGGCAAAGAATGCGACCGTGTCGGTCGATCCCAACTCTCCCAGAAGATAGAGACTGCGCCAGCGGGCCTCGGCAAAAAAGCCGTTCTCGGGGTTCGCGGCTTCGCCGAGTTGCTTGTACAACTCCATCACCCGCCCGGCAGTGCTGCGGTCGCGCCGCATCCGGTCCAGGATCTGGTTCAGCGCCTCTTCGCTTTGCGGCTCGTCCATCAGGGAAAAGAATCGCTGCACGTCGCCATAGCGCGCCAGGTATTCCTCTGTCGGATCCTTGTCAGTCAGTTCCAGAACAGAATCAGGGGTCGGCACGAATTCAAGCTTGTCGGGATCCTGGGAAAGCAGCGCGTCATCCGTTGGTTCCGCCGACGCCAATGTGGCAAGGGCGCATGCAACGGCCGCGCAAAAGAGAATCGGTTTGCTCATTGCTATCTCCTTGGTTGAAATAAGAAAATTCAATACAACGCCTAATAGGCTTCTCATCTTACCACAGATGCCCGGATTCACCAATTTCAAACGAATCCCCGCACCCGCAACATATTAATATAAAACGAAAAAAGCCCCGGCGCGAAGCCGGGGCCAGTCAACAGGGAGGTTGCACATCATAGCCCGGACATGCGCGGGGTTCGTTTGACTAAATCCGATGTCAGGATGCCAGATCAATCCACATCGTGTAAGTCAGGTATTCCTTACGCTACCAGACGATACCCGCCACTTTCGGTCACAAGAAGGCGGGCATTTGACGGATCTGGTTCTATTTTCTGGCGAAGCCGGTAAATATGCGTCTCCAGCGTGTGGGTGGTGACCCCGGCATTGTAACCCCAGACCTCGTGCAGCAGCACATCGCGGGCCACCACGCCTTCGGAGGCGCGATAGAGGAATTTCAGGATGTTCGTCTCTTTCTCGGTCAGACGGATCTTCTTTTCCTCTTCGGTCAGCAGCATCTTCATCGCCGGCTTGAACGTATAGGGCCCAAGCTGGAATACCGCGTCTTCGGATTGTTCGTGCTGGCGAAGCTGCGCGCGAATCCGGGCCAGAAGCACCGGAAACTTGAAGGGTTTGGACACGTAATCATTGGCGCCCGCATCCAGCCCCAGAATGGTATCGCTGTCGCTGTCATGCCCGGTAAGCATCAGAACCGGGCATTTCACACCCTGTTTGCGCATCAGGCGGCACAGTTCCCGGCCGTCGGTGTCGGGCAGGCCGACATCCAGAATTACCAGGTCGAACAACCCGGCCTTGACCTTTTCCATCGCGTCGTGGCCATCGGTTGCCTCGAACACGTCGAAGTCTTCGGTCATCACCAATTGCTCTGACAACGCTTCACGCAGATCGTCGTCGTCATCGACCAGCAGTATCTTTTTCAGGTTGGACATTGGCGCGCTTCCTTGTTGTTCTGGATCAGACTTGAGGTGCAACAGGCGATCCGGCAAGATTTGCTGCAATGATTTCACGCGCTCGTGTCGACAGTCGGGCAAATGTTTCATATCCCGGGGGTCAGGTTACAGTTCTGACTGCAACGGATAGCCCATGAATCTGGCCCCGACCATTGTCGAAATCCTGGCCCGCGCCCGCGCCGACCTGCGCATGGGCGTGCCCGTGGTGCTGGTCAAGGGCGACGCAACAGCGCTGGTGGCGGCGGCGGAATCGCTGGGTGCGGCGCGGCTGGCGGGGATGCGCGCGCTGGGAACGCCGGTGATCGTGATAACCGCGCGCCGTGCCGAAACGCTGAAGGCGCGCGCCTATGACGGCGATCTGGCCCGCCTGGTTTTGCCCGGAGATGCCGATATCGACTGGGTTTCGCAGGTTGCCGACCCGGCCGACGATCTGGTGATGCCGATGAAGGGGCCGTTCCGCAGTTTGCGCGATGGTGATGCCGGGTTGGCGCGCGCCGCCATCCGGCTGGCCAAGTCGGCGCGCCTGCTGCCAGCGGTCCTGCTTGTGGATCTGGGCGAAGCGCCGGAATTCGCGAAGGATCACGCGCTGACGCTGGTTGATATCGACGCAGCCGCACCCGAACTGGACGCACTGAGCCCGCTGCATTCGGTGATCAGCGCCCGCGTCCCGCTGCAGGTGTCAGAGGCCGGGCGGCTGCATGTATTTCGCCCCGAGGACGGATCGGAAGAGCATTACGCGGTGGAAATCGGCCAGCCTTCGCGCGACGCGCCGGTGCTGGCCCGCCTGCATTCCGCCTGTTTCACCGGCGATCTGCTGGGCAGCCTGAAATGCGACTGCGGTGCGCAACTGAACGCCGCCCTGGAACGTATGGGGACAGAGGGTGCGGGGGTGCTGTTGTATCTCAGCCAGGAAGGTCGTGGCATCGGGCTGGCCAACAAGATGCGCGCCTACAGCCTGCAGGATCAGGGCTTTGACACGGTCGAGGCGAACCACCGCCTGGGGTTCGAGGATGACGAACGGGATTTCCGTATCGGCGCGGAAATTCTGAAACGTCTGGGGTTTGCCGCCACCCGCCTGTTGACCAACAATCCCGCCAAAGTGGCAATGATGCAGGCCAACGGCATTGACGTGACCGAGCGTGTGGCGCTGAATGTCGGTCTGAACCCGCTGAACGCCAAATATCTGGATACCAAGGCAAAAAAGTCGGGGCATATCCTGTGACGCCGCGTATGGAGCCGATATGCGGGCTGGCCGCAAGCCTTTTCGCCACCTGTCAGGCGCAGTCCGATGCGCGCCGATAACCTGGTCCTTTCCCCGCGCGGAATGCGCTTTCTGAGGCTTTATTTCCCCTGTTCCGTCGGGCGCGGCGGTCTGCGGTCGGACAAGCGCGAAGGCGACGGTGCGACGCCGCGCGGCACGCACCGGATCACGGGCTGCCTTTACCGCCCCGATCGTGTGGCGCGTCCCTGCGGCTGGGCAGAACCCATTTTGCCCGGCGATCTGTGGTCGGACGATCCCGGGGATGCCGACTACAACCAGCTGGTACGCGCGCCCTGCCCGCACAGTCACGAATCCCTGCGCCGTGCTGACCCGCTTTACGATATCGTGCTGATAACAGACTGGAACTGGCCGGTTTCGACGCCCGGCAGAGGATCAGCCATCTTTCTGCATCAATGGCGCAAACCGCATCACCCGACCGAAGGCTGCATCGCCTTTCGACGGGATCATCTGGCCTGGATTTGCGCACGAATTTCACCCGGAACCCGGCTGATCGTTCCCTGACGCGCCGGCCAGAAGCATTTTGCGCCGCAGCCAGGGTTCACGGGCGGCGTTCACCCATGGTCGCGCTCGCCGAATATCGCCGAACCGACACGAACCGACGTTGCACCCTGCGCGATCGCGCGCTCGAAATCGCTGCTCATCCCCATCGACAGTTCGCCGAGCCCGTTGCGGGCGGCGATCTTTGCCAGAAGGGCAAAGTGCAATGACGGCTCCTCATCGACCGGCGGGATGCACATCAGCCCGACGACCGGAAGCCCGAGTTCGCGGCATTCGACGATGAACGCGTCCACCCCGGCCAGATCAATACCGGCCTTTTGCGGCTCTTCGCCGGTATTCACCTGAATATACAGCTGTGGACAATGGCCAAGCTCATCCTTCAGCCGGACCAGTGTTCTTGCCAGTTTCGGTCGGTCAACTGTTTGAATTACATCGAAAAGTTCCATGGCCTGGCGCGCCTTGTTGGTCTGCAACGGCCCGATCAGATGAAGTTCGATATCTTCGAAACGCTCCCGGAATGCCGGCCATTTCCCGGCCGCTTCCTGCACCTTGTTCTCGCCGAATACACGGTGACCTTCCTGCAAGACCGCCTCTACCCGGTCCAGTGGCTGCACCTTGGAAACGGCGATCAGCCGCACTGAACCCGGGTCTCTTCCGGCCGCCTTGCAGGCTTCGGAAATTCGCGCGGAAACGTCGCCTAGTCCCATGTGGTCACCCGGTCCCCCAGTGATGATAACAGCGGCTCAAGCTCGGCTGCATATTCGCGCCAGCCGCCAATGGATTTCGGACTGATTGGCGCGCGCACCTGATCCACCGACAATGTCTTGACCGATCCCGTGTTCTCTTCGGGTTTCAGGCACGCCGGTTCCCAGGTCAATCCGCAATAATCCAGAATATTGCGAATCTCCGGCTCCGGGTTGCGGACAAGATCCTCGTAACGGATTTCCAGAAATGAGTCCGGGCGCATGTCACGCCAGAAATCGATCATGTCATCCACGGTGGCAATGTAGGCCGCGATGTCGGCCATATCGTTGGAATACCCGTGCGTGCCGCTTTCGAAATAATTGCGATAGACCGACCAGGCCACGTCACGCGGGTCGCGGCGCACGACGATGGTCCGCGACTGTGGCAATATATGATGCAATAAACCCATGACCATATAGGTCTGGATCGACTTGTCCGTGAACGTCGCGCCGGGCGCGTGAAAATGATCGATTCCTTCGATATAGCGTTGCCCGATCAGCGCCAGATCCTGCGCCGAAAGCGACGAAACCGGTTGAAATACCTTGTTCGCCACCAAAACCGAATAGGCCGCGCGCAGTGTCAGACTGGTTTCGCCTGTGGCGCTGACCTCGCTGTGGGACGACAAAATCTGCTCGACCAGGGTTGTCCCGGATCGTGGCATGCCGGTAACAAAGATTGGCACGCGTCCGCTTTTCTGATGATCCAGCTGCGGCCATGTGCCGGCGCGCATTGCGGCCTGCAGTTTGGCAACAGTCTGGCGGCGCGCTTCGATCGACCAGGGATTCGCCTTTCTTTGCAACTGGTTGGCTTCATTGAGATAAGCAAAACCATCGCGTCTGAGCGCCTTGAACAGTCCGTATCCGGCCTGGATTTTTTCGTTGTCCGGCAAGCGTCCGTCCCGCCATGCCAGAACGAATTTTTGGACCACGGGATCATCGGGCGCCAACCGGGCACTGACCGACAGCATGCGCAACAGGCTGCCGTTCAGCGGCAGTATCGACAGCGCCTTGCGCAACAGTTCTTCGGCCGCGCCCATTTCGCCCAGCTGTTGCTGCAAAAGGGCCTTGTCCGCCAATGGCTTGGCCGAATTCGGTACAAGTTTGATAAGCCGGTCAAAGCTTGCAAGTGCTTTGCGAAAATCGCGCGCCGCCCCATAGCTTTGCGCCAGCACGTCAAGCCAGTTCGGATCTTTCGGACTGCGGCGCGATCCTGATCGGGCAAGGTTAAGCGCGGTTTCTACATTACCGCGTTTCAGATGTTTGCGAATGTCGTCGGGTGTGACCACGCCCATACACCTTAGTCGGGCTTAAAAACGAAAAGAGCGGGCACATGGCCCGCTCTTTCCTTATCCAAATCCCGAAGGATTAGAAGGACATCGCGATACCGAGCGAGAAGCTGTCCTCGTCGACCGTACAACCCTGGATCGGGTTGCCGAATTCGCAGCTTGTGGTCGAACCGTAACCGAACTGAGCAACAGCGCCGCCGCCCAGATCGTAGTTCACCGCCAGGCCGAAACCAGCGTTGTCGAAAGCACCGAACGAGTAAACGCCGTAGTTCACACCAATGCTCAGAGCGTCCATGGAGTAGCCGAAGCCGATACCCCAGTGGTCAACGGTCGAACCGTTGAAGTCGTAGTTGGTGTAGTTCAGGCCGCCTGTGAAGCCGTTCGACGAACCGGTTACGCTTACACCGATTGCATCGACACCGAAGCCAGCAGCAAGTTCACCGGTCTGGTAACCAAGGCCAACGCCCAGCGAAATGCCGCCGAGGTCGCCGGAGTACTTACCACCGATACCGAAGTTCGGGTCTTCAACGCCGGTGTCGTCAAGCTCTGCCGACACTGCGAAGGCGAAATCGCCGAAGCTGTAGTCGTAACGAGCAACCTGGCCTTCTTGTGCGCCAAGGCCATCCATGTAGCCGTTGCCGTTGAAACCACCGTGGAAGGTTTCCGAGTCGTCGATCGACCCACCAACCAGGTTAACTTCGGTCAGGGCCCAGTCCAGAGCGCCGTCGGTGTCACCCATGGTCAGGGTGCCGAAAGAACCGGACAGGAAGACGGTGAAGTCAGCAAACTCGTTGGTGCCGCCGATGTCGACAGGATCCGAACCACCAATTGCCATGTCGGACAGGTCGTCCAGGTCAATGGTTGCGCCGAAAGTCAGGCCGTTGTCAGTTTCGCCAGTCATCGCAAAACGCACGTCAACCGACTGGAGGAATTGCGTTTCACCGTGGCGGGTGCCGCCGATGATACCCATCTCGGCCGAACCGGTGATCTCGATGCCCTGAGCGGACGCGATACCGGCTGTGGCCACGAGGGCTGTGGTAGCGAAGAGAACCTTTTTCATTTTGGTTTTCCCTCATTCATTAAAAGGTGTACCCCAACCCGGTATTCGAATTGAGTATGATGCTGTGTCGCTCCAAGCGCCCCGAAATGCAAGAATGCCAGCGGGGCCGCTAAACAAACCGAATGGGATTGATGCAGCTATGTCACAGTGGATGTGACCCCCGCCTTCGCCGCAAAATTGAAAATGTCTTGTCGCTGCTGGGTGTGTCCGATACTAACAGGCTCAAAGTGGGTGCGGGGCAACACCGAATGCGTTTAGGCAAGTATCTGATATCAGGCAGCATCATCGCGGCAACATTGGTTTTGTCGGGCTGCGGCAATAGCGGAGGGAAAGGTCTGGGACGCGGTATCTTTGCGCCGCGCGACAACGCCGGCCGGGTCAGCGAAGGCACGTTGCGCCAGCGCCAGAACACTCCGGTAGCGATCAACCGCAGCGAACGCGCCAAACGCGGCAGCATCTGGGATCTCTTTTCCAACTCTGACGATCCGAATGTCACCGTCGAGGTGAACAAGTACATATGGAACGCCGCACTTGACGTGCTGAATTTCCTGCCGATTCAGGCTGCCGACCCGTTTTCCGGCGTGATCGTAACCGGTTACGGCACACCGCCCGGCGGTGGCCGCGCCTATCGCGCCACGGTCTATATCAAGGATCCGGCGCTGGATGCGCGTTCGCTGAACCTGGCGCTGCAAGGCCGCAACGGCCAGCCTGCGAGTCGCGAGACCGTTCAGGCGGTCGAGGATGCGATTCTCACGCGTGCGCGCCAGTTGCGGATTGCTGACGGACGTCTCTAGACCCCGGACAAGCCGCAAAGTATCAACGCCGGGCCAAACCGCCCGGCGTTTTCTGTTTCTAGCCAAGGATCTCATGCAGGATGTCCCGTTACACCGCCAAAGACATCGAACCGAAATGGCAGTCCGCCTGGGAGAACGCAGGCGCATTCGCCGCGGTGCGCGATCCTGCAAGGCCGAAATATTACGTGCTGGAAATGTTTCCCTACCCGTCGGGCCGTATCCATATGGGCCATGTGCGCAACTACACGATGGGCGATGTCATCGCGCGTTACAAAATGTCCTGCGGGTTCAGCGTGTTGCATCCGATGGGCTGGGACGCGTTCGGCATGCCCGCCGAAAACGCGGCGATGGAACAGGGCGGCCACCCCAAAGACTGGACCTACGGCAACATTGCCGACATGCGCGCCCAGATGAAGCCGCTGGGCCTGTCCATCGACTGGAGCCGCGAATTCGCCACCTGCGACCCGGAATATTACGGCCAGCAGCAATCTATGTTCCTGGATTTCCTGGAAAAGGGGCTGGTCTATCGCAAGAACGCCACCGTCAACTGGGATCCGGTCGACATGACCGTGCTGGCCAATGAACAGGTGATCGACGGCAAGGGCTGGCGGTCGAACGCCGAGGTCGAACGGCGCGAACTGACGCAGTGGTTCTTCAAGATCAGCGATTTTTCAGAGGAATTGCTGGAAGCGATCGACGGGCTGGACAACTGGCCCGACAAGGTCAAGCTGATGCAGCGCAACTGGATCGGCAAGTCGCGGGGCCTGCAGTTTTCCTTTGGCCTGATCGACGGCCCGGACGGCCATGACCGGATCGAGGTTTATACGACGCGGCCCGACACCCTGATGGGGGCGTCGTTCATCGGCATCTCTCCCGACCATCCGCTGGCCAGGTCTTTGGAGCGCGAGAATCAGGAGATCGCGGCGTTCAACGCCGAGTGCCGCCGCATGGGCACATCCGCCGCCGAGCTGGAAACCGCGCCCAAGAACGGATTCGACACCGGGCTGCGCGTGCGCCATCCTTTTGATACCGCTTGGGAACTTCCGGTCTACATCGCCAATTTCATCCTGATGGATTACGGCACGGGCGCGATTTTCGGCTGCCCGGCACACGACCAGCGCGATCTCGATTTTGCCCACAAATACGGTCTGGACGTGATCGACACATTCGTTGCGCTGGAAAATGGCACCTCGGTCGGGAATGAGGCCTTCGTGCCGCCAAAGACCGAAAAGGTGCGCTGGTTGAAAGCATTCGGCTGGGACGAGACCGCCGCAGGCGCCGAGGCGATCGACGCCGCGATCGCGTTTTGCGAGGAAAACGGCGTCGGTATGGGTGTCACCAAGTACCGCCTGCGCGACTGGGGCCTGTCGCGCCAGCGTTACTGGGGCTGCCCGATTCCGGTGGTGCATTGCGACACCTGCGGCGTTGTACCTGAAAAGAAAGAGAATCTGCCGGTCAAACTGCCCGACGACGTGACATTCGACAAACCCGGCAACCCGCTGGACCGGCACCCGACATGGCGCGACACCCCCTGCCCGGCCTGCGGCAAGCCGGCCAAGCGCGAAACCGACACGATGGACACTTTCGTCGATTCGTCCTGGTATTTCGCCCGCTTCACTGCCCCCCATGCAGCGACGCCGACCGTGATGGAAGATGCCGCTTACTGGATGAACGTCGATCAATACATCGGCGGGATCGAGCATGCGATCCTGCATCTGCTGTATTCGCGATTCTTCGCCCGCGCGATGAATATCTGCGGCCACCTGCCCGCCTCTGCCATCGAGCCGTTCGATGCGCTGTTCACGCAAGGCATGGTGACGCATGAAATCTATGTCACGCGCGACGAAAAGGACCGGCCGGTCTATCACCTGCCCGAACATGTCGAATGGCACGAATCCGGTGCGCGACTAGGGGCCACGGGCGAAGCTGTCGAAGTGATTCCCTCGGCCAAGATGTCGAAATCCAAGAAGAACGTGGTTGATCCCGTCAACATCATCGACGCCTATGGCGCCGATACTGCGCGCTGGTTCGTGCTGTCCGATTCGCCCCCCGAACGCGATGTGGAATGGACAGCCTCCGGTGCCGATGCCGCGTTCAAACACCTGGCCCGCGTACATCGGATCGCGACCGACATCGCAGGTTCCGAGACCCCCGAGTCAGGGGCTGACGAGGCGCTGCTGCGCGAGATGCACAAAGCCATCCACGATGTGACCATGGGCATCGAATCCTTCGGTTTCAACGCCGCCATCGCCAAGCTTTACGCCTTTACCAACACCTTGCAGAAATCCGATGCCGGTGCCGGTGCCAGACGGCTGGCCGCGCAAACGCTGGCACAGCTGATGTCGCCGATGACACCGCATCTGGCCGAAGAACTGTGGCTGCTGCTGGGCGGCAGCGGCCATGTCACCGGTGCGCCCTGGCCCAAGGCCGATCCGGCGATGCTGGTGGAAGACAGCGTAACCCTTCCGATCCAGATCAACGGCAAGCGCCGGTCAGAAATCACCGTGCCAAAGGACATGGCCAAGGAAGAGGTTGAAAAGATCGTGCTGGCCGACAATGCTGTGCAAAGGGCGCTGCAGGGCGGCGCGCCGAAAAAGCTGATCGTCGTACCGGGGCGGATCGTGAATGTCGTTCTCTAAACGCAGCTTCCTTGCCGCATCGCTGGCCACGCTTGCGGCCTGCGGGTTCTCGCCCGTCTATGCCCCCGGCGGTGCGGGCGACGGGCTGCGCCATGCGATTCTCGTGCAGGAACCCGACAACCGCAACGAATTCAGTTTTGTCTCGCAGCTTGAAAAGCGACTGGGGCGTGCGCAATCGGCGCCCTATGCGCTGAATTACACCATCCGGACCCGCACAAAAGGCGTCGGCATCACGCCGGCGCAGGAAACGACGCGATACAATCTGTTCGGCATCGCCAAGTATGAGGTGATCGACCGCGCCACCGGCAAATCGGTCAGCAGCGGCATGGTGGAGAATTTCACAGGGTATTCCGCGACCTCGCTGATCGTCGGCACGCAATCCGTGACCCGCGACGCCAACGAACGACTGATGGTGGTGCTGGCCGATCAGGTCGTGACACGCCTGATTGCAACGTCAACGGACTGGCGCCAGTGAAACTGAAAGGGCGCGATGCGGCCCGGCATTTCGCCGCCCCCGACCAGTCGGCCACCGGAACACTGATCTATGGTGCCGACGCGATGCGCGTGGCGCTGAAACGGCAAGAGCTGATCGCCAACCTGATCGGCCCCGCCGGGGAAGAGGAAATGCGGCTGGAACGCCTGTCCGGTGGCGATCTGCGCAGGGATCCCGCGCTGCTGGACAACGCGGCAAAGGCGCAGGGGTTCTTTCCCGGTCCGCGCGTGGCATTTGTCGAAGAGGCCAGCGATACAGTCGCAAAACATATCGCCGCGGCCCTTGCCGACTGGCAGCCGGGGGACGCGCAGATTGTCGTCACCGCGGGATCGCTGAATGCGAAATCCGCGCTGCGCAAGGCTTTCGAATCACACCGCACCGCCTTTGCCATCGGAATCTACGCCGATCCGCCGTCCCGCGAAGAGATCGAGGCAGACCTGAAAAAGGCCGGCCTGCGCGACATCAGTGCCGATGCGATGGCCGATCTGACGGCGCTGGCACGGGTGATCGACCCCGGCGATCTGCGCCAGACGATCGAGAAGCTGGCGCTGTACAAACTGGGCGATGAAACGCCCGTCAGTTCCGCCGATATCGAAGCGAATGCGCCACTGACCACCGATGCCGCCATCGACGATGTCCTCAATATCGTGGCAGAGGCGCGCACCTCGGAAATCGGGCCGGTGATGCAAAAGCTGACCGGTCAGGGGATTGCTCCGGTCGGCCTGTGCATCGGCGCCACAAGGCATTTTCGCATATTGCACGCCGCCGCCAGCGACCCCGGCGGGGCCAGCGCCGGAATTGCGCGGGCCCGGCCGCCGGTCTTTGGCCCGCGCCGCGACAGGATGGTGCGCCAGGCACAAGACTGGGGCCTTCCCCGGCTGGAAAAGGCGTTGCAGATGCTGACCGATACCGATCTCTTGCTCCGCTCTGCCGCGCAGCGCGCGCCGCAGATGGCGCTGGTGGAACGCACCCTGATCCGCCTGGCGATGCTTGCCGGCGTGGGGCGCTGATTCGCCGGCCCCTGTGCTGCCGCGCAAGCGCTGGCGCCTGATAGCGTCTCATGGCAGGGTCGCCAAAACCGTCCAACACCCGGAGAGCCCGACATGTATACGATCATCGGCGGCGTTCGCAGCCGCACATTGCGCGTCCTGTGGATGCTTGAAGAACTTGAACAACCCTATACGCACCAGCCTGCCGCCCCCCGGTCAGACGAGGTTACCGCGCTTTACCCCGCCGGGAAGGTTCCGGTTCTGGTGGTCGACGGCACCCCGTTGACCGATTCGACCGCGATCCTGACCTTCCTCGCCGACCGGCATTCGGCACTGACCTATCCTGCCGGCACGCTGGATCGGGCGCGACAGGATGGGCATACCCAGTTCCTGCTGGATGAGCTTGATGCGCTGCTGTGGACCGCCTCGCGCCACTCGTTCATTCTGCCCGAGGAACTGCGGGTTTCGGCGATCAAGGACAGCCTGAAATGGGAATATGAACGCAGTCTGCAACGGCTGGAATCGCGGCTGGGCGATGGTCCGTACCTCATGGGTGACACGATGACCGTTCCGGATATCATCGCGGCCCATTGCGCAGGCTGGGCGGTATCGGCGAACTTTCCCGAACCGAGCGCGAGATTACAGGACTATTTCGACGGTTTGCGCGGGCGGGACGCATTTCGACGTGCAATGAAGAATTGACCCGAGATCGTGCCGGTTGAATGAAACTGCCGGCACACCGGCCCGGATTGGCGGAATTCAGAATCCAGGCATCTCGAATACACGACCGGCCAACACTGATCGGACGCCAAAGGCAAATACATCGCGATGCTAGTCAGGGTGTATGTCGCGCGGCGTGCAGCCCGATTCCAAAACTACCGCGATCCAGTTCACGTCGATTTCCAGGCCCAATTCGGCCAGCCACGCCTGTTGGGTGCGATAGGCGGGCAGTTCCTGTGCACCCGGACAATACCAATGCCCTGCCACCGCCTGCCGATGATGGACAAGCTCGTGCAGCAAGACGCTGACATCGCGTGGGTCGCGCCGATCCCATGGATGTACCAGCCATATGGTCTCGGTTTCCGGATCGTACAGGCCCCTTGGATCGCCACCATAGGCGGCGTGCTGAGATTCGGGCAATTGCGCTAGCGAATACCGTTCAATCCAACGGACGCTGATGGCGCGCTCGTTCCGGGGCAGGCCGGTCCTCTTGTCGATCCAAAGGTCAAGATTGGCGATGAGTTCCGAGATGTTCCTGGCGTCCCGCCAGGCCATAGGATCAGCGGCCCGGGCGGCAAATGGTGCCAGTGAAGCGACCAGACAAAGAAGCAGGTAACGCGCCAGCCGAACGCTGGCTCGGGGTTGAAAGACCATGGCGACCTCCGCCGGGTTTGGTGAAAACCTGTTTGAATGTTAGGATCGGAATGAAGCACGCGCAAAAGGCGATAATTCATCCGCGGTTGAAGGAAATTCATCTGTCATGGGACGCAAATTCCCACCGTTTGCGGCAGTAAGGGCATTCGAGGCCGCCGCCCGTCACAGAAGCTTCAAGCAGGCGGCAAACGAACTTTGCCTGTCGCCGTCCGCGATCAGCCACCAGATTCGAGCTTTGGAGGAATACCTCGATACAGCGCTTTTCGAGCGCCGAGGGAACAATATGGAGCTGACGCTTACCGGGCGCGGCTATGCCGGCAAGCTTACCGGATTGCTGGACGCATTCGACAATACCACGCGGGCTGTCCGAGAGGCCGGCCAACGCCCGTTTCGTGTACTTTGCACACCGGGATTTGCGGCGCGGTGGTTGGTTCCAAGATTGGACCGGCTCAGCTTCGGCGACCGCGTCAGGCTTCGGGTCTCAAACGGCGCGCCGTCCACGGATTTCTCGACCAACGATAGCGATCTGGTAATTCAATGGGCCGATACAAAGGTATCTGGCGTGACGACCGAACCGTTCATGGAATCGAACCGCTTTCCAGTCATCAGCCCCGTATTGCGAGAAAAGGAAAACATTCGCGTGCCGCAAGACCTGCTGCGCCTCCGTCTCATGCATGACGAGACGGCCGACGCCTGGGCCGAGTGGTTCGAAGCAGCCGGTATGGAAGTGCCCGACATGCCACGCGGGCCGGTGTTCCCGAATTGCGAACTGGCAACCACCGCCGCCGAGCAAGGCCAGGGCGTCAGCCTCGCCTACGACGCCATTATCCGCAGCACGCTTGCCTCAGGACGTTTGGAACGGCTGTTCGAGGCGGTGACCATGCCGATCGTGATCTATTCGCTGGCCTATCCCACCACACGGAGCGACGATCCGATGATCCGGGAATTTCGCGACTGGGTGTTCACAGAAGTCCGGGGCAAACATCTGGATCATGCTCAGGCAACTGCCGCAGAATAACGACGCCTCAGGTCGCGGCAATCCGGCGGGCTGTCGGGCCAACCCCGTCGGTGCGAAGCCGTTGGCGTGAGGTGGCAATTGGCTCGAAACGATCGGGCATGACGCCGCGCGGGCCGGTTCCACAGAATACCAGCCGACTCACCCGATCAGGGGCGCGGGCGGCGATTTCCGGGGCAATCATGCCCCCCATCCAGTGACCGACCAGGGCGAACCGGTCCCGGATCGAAGTTGCGCCGCGGCTTTCGTCACCGTGTCGATGTCCGGCTGACTGGATGGTCGGCCAGCGACATCGGTGCCGCCGTCAAGCCGCACGGGTTGGTCACATGCATTGCGGGGCCTTTCGATCGCGCCGAGCCAATTATGGAAACGGCCTGATGATGGTTACATCTTGC
>JAJDOB010000253.1 GCA_022340385.1 Rhodobacter sp. | reverse complement strand
GTGCCCGCGACCATTGCATAGGGCGAGGTCTTGAAGCGCATCAGCGTGCTGATCGACGACCCGAGATAGCCGCCGCCCGACACCGTCGACATATAGTCGATGTGGTCGAACACCCCGGCCCGGTGCAGCGCCTGCGCCATCCCGAGGTTCAGCGTGGCCGACCGGATGCCGCCGCCCGAGAACCCGATGCCGACCAGACCGTGCTCGACCGTGGGCAGGGTGCTGTCGGCAATCGGGCGCGGCGCGCCGGGGGCCAGTTGCGCGCGGCGCTGGGCAACCTCGGCCAGTTCGGTCGGGAACACGTCATCGAAGAAATCGATCGTGTGGCGGGCGGGATCGCCGTTCTGGGTCTTCAGCGCCTTGTGCAGGTATTTTTCCAGCCGGTCGGGGTTCGGCAGCCAGAACCCCAGCCGGATGTTCAGCAGCGTCAGGAATGCCACCATCAGCCGGTTGGTGCCGCGTCCCATGTTGGGCGAGGCCGCCGCGGCCGAAACCGCCATCGCGGTGCCCAGATCCATCTGCGGAAACACCGCCTCCATGTTCTCGGACCGGCAGTATCCGGTGCGCCGGCCGCCGATGAAGCGTTTGGAAAACATGAAGAAATCGCTGTGGCGGTCGCGGATGTTGATGTCTTTCGTGGCTTGCAGGTTCAGGGCGGTATTGATCAGGTGATAGGGCGCGGTCGAGCCGGCGCTGTAATTGCAGATCTCCTGCAGGTGCAGGTCCTTCTCGATGGCGATGTCGCCGCCGGTATCGACGCCGATCAGATAGGCAGAGGCCAGCCGGTCACGATACAGCCCGTTGATCGAAGTCTGGTTCACATCGACCGCCAGCCAGCAGTAGACCGCGATTTCGACCGCCGCGGCGACCACGAAATAGATGAACAGGTAGCGCGGATTGTCGGGAAACAGGCCGTGGATGTAATCGGCCAGCAGCACCGCGGCGACGCCCAGGACAATCATCGACGCGAACAGGAAGATCAGTTTCAGATGCCCCAGCCACGAGAATTCCCGCAGGCCCATCACCCAGGTCGCGAACAGCAGGATGGCAAAGATGATCGGCAGAACCACAAGCGCGGCCGAAACATAGATTTCGGCATCCTGTGCGATCAGGCCCTTCATGTCGGAATAGACCAGGAACTCGACCACGAACAGGATCAGCACCAGCGGGATCATCAGCCCCAGCAGCCCGACAAACACCATGGCGACCTTCTTGACACGCTCGCCCAGCATCGGCAGCGCCTGGTTGGCCACGACCAGCCCGCCGAACATCGAGGCCAGCGTCGGAATCGCGATGCTGACATCGCCCTGCCGCAGCGAATGAAAGAACACCGAAAGACGCGGAAAACTTTCCAGCGCGGCCACCACCAGCACCAGCAGCAGCAAGGTGCCGAACATCCGTTCATAACGGTCGCGCCGCAGGACGGAACTCAGCTGGCCCGTGGCCAGGGCGCGCCGGAAATTGCGCACCCGGCCCATGCGCACGGCGACCGGGTAGAGGATGATCAGCAGCGTGGCGATGCCCAGCACCGTCATCGAGAAGAACAGCGGCGGGCGCGAGATAAGTTCTTCCTCGATGAAACCGGTGCGGATTTCGTCGCGCGAGAAAAAGACGGCGTTGCCGTTCTGCTTGTCGATTGCCTTGATAAGGCCAATCACCTCGCCGTCCCGGTCGATCACTTCGCGTCCGTTGACGTCGCGGCTGGCATCGAAGAACCACCAAAGCGTGTCGAACTGGCCCGGTGTCACTTCCAGCCGGGCCGCCAGCGTTTTCATCGACGCGTGGAAATTGTCGTCCGTGGTGTCGAAATCCACGGTCAGTTCGTCCGCCTCGCCAAGATTGCTGCGCACTACGATCTTCAGTTCCTCGATCGGGGTGAAGGTCTCGGCAGGCTGGGCGTCTTCGCTGAATTGCAACGTCACCGACTGGGGTTGCGACAGAAACAGGTGAACAAGCGAAAGCGCGGCCGCAAATATCAGAAAATAAGGCAGCATTATCAAGAAGTTGAGAATTATTCCGCGCACCAGAACCGCGACGATGCGCAGATAGTCGGCGATGCCGCCCTGAACCATGTAGTTGGAATGGTTGCGCAGCCAGGTCAGGTAGTGCGATTCAACAGGCCCGTCTTTCAACGGAAACGGAAACGCCCCGGTTTCAGTCTCTATCGGTTGAATGTCGTCTGCCATATGGCCGCCTGAATTCTTCTTTTTGTTCAATAACTTGTCGATGTAACGCATTTATCCGCGCCGCAGGATGCCGTTTTGCGGATGCACCCGGCGCAGATGTTCAAACAAATTCAACTCGCGCAAAGCGAGTGTAGCGGCAATGTGCCAGCCCGTCGACAGATTTGCGCAAAGCCCCCGGCGGGGTGGCGGCGGCAGCCGAAGAAACACCCCTGCACGGCGGGGGCGGTCTTTCGGTGCTGCGTGTTTCGGCTGATCCAATTGGAGCGGGCGATGAGATTCGAACTCACGACCCTAACCTTGGCAAGGTTATGCTCTACCCCTGAGCTACGCCCGCGTCCATTGGGTGAGGCGTCAGATATAAAGAACCAAAGCGCGCTGCAAGGGAAAAATGCGCGCCAACCGGCGGGCCGGTCAAAAATCGCGCCCCGTGCGACGGTCGCGGTCGCGGTTGGTCGTGGAGTGGTCCTGCCCGCCTTCGCGAACCGGCCGGGTTATTCCAGTTCCACCAGCAAATCCTTGGCGTCGATCTGGCTGCCGGCCTTCACATGCACGGCCTTGACGATTGCGTCGCGCTCGGCGTGGATTCCGGTCTCCATCTTCATGGCCTCGATGGTCAGCAGCAGGTCGCCCTCTTTCACCTCGGCACCTTCGACGGCGGCGATGGTTGCCACCACGCCGGGCATCGGCGCGCCGATGTGGTTCGAATTCTTGACGTCGGCCTTGGCGCGCACGACTGCATTTGCAGTGACCTTGCGGTCGGCCACGCGCACCACGCGGGGCTGGCCGTTGAGTTCAAAGAACACCCGTACCGATCCGTCTTCATGCGGCTCTCCCACCGCTTGCAGCCGGATTTCAAGCGTCTTGCCGGGGTCGATTTCGGCGGTGATCTCTTCGCCCGGACGCATGCCGTAGAAAAAGGTCTTGGTGGGCAGCGTGCGCACCGGGCCATAGATCGCGTGGCGTTCCATGTAATCGGTGAAGACCTTGGGGTACATCAGATATCCGTTCAGATCCTCGCCGTCGATCTCGACTCCCAGCTGATCGGTCAGGTCGGCGCGCGTGGCCTCTAGGTCGGCAGGGGCCAGCAGCGAGCCGGGCCGCACGGTGATCGGCTTTTCGCCTTTCAGGACCTTCTTGACCAGCGCTTCCGGAAAGCCGCCATGCGCCTGACCGACATTGCCTTTCATCAGGTTGATGACGCTGTCGGGAAAGCTGAATTCGGTTTTCGGATCAAGGACATCGTCGCAGTTCAGCCCCTGGCTGACCATCATCAGCGCCAGATCGCCGACGGTCTTGGCGATCGGCGTCACCTTGATCACGTCGCCGAACATCTGGTTCACATCGGCATAGGTCGAGGCGACCTCGTGCCAGCGGTCTTCCAGCCCCATAGAGCGCGCCTGCGCCTTGAGGTTGGTGAATTGCCCGCCGGGCATTTCGTGCAGGTAGACCTCGGAGGAAGGCGCCTGCAAGCCGGACTCGAAGGCCAGGTAATGGCCGCGCACCGATTCCCAGTAGTTGGAAATCGTGCGGATCGCGCCGATGTCCAGCCCGGTGTCGCGCTCGGTGTGGCGCAGCGCCTCGACAATCGTGCCAAGGGTCGCCTGGCTGGTGTTGCCCGACAGCGAATCCATCGCGCAGTCGACCGCATCGACCCCGGCCTCGCTTGCCGCAAGAATGGTGGCACAGGCGATGCCGGCGGTGTCGTGGGTGTGGAAATGGATCGGCAGACCGACCTCTTCTTTCAATGCGCGCACCAGCAGCTTGGCAGAGGCCGGTTTCAGCAGCCCGCCCATGTCTTTCAGGCCCAGGATATGCGTGCCCGCGGCCTTAAGCTCTTTCGCCATGGTGATGTAGTATTTCAGGTCGTATTTCGACCGGGCCGGATCGAGGATTTCGCCGGTATAGCAGATCGCCCCTTCCAGCACCTTGTTTGCCGCCAGCACCGCATCCATCGACACGCGCATGTTTTCGACCCAGTTCAGCGGATCGAAGACGCGGAACAGGTCAACCCCGGTTTCCGCCGCCTGGGCGACAAAGCTTTGCACGACATTGTCGGGATAGTTGGTATAGCCGACACCGTTCGAGCCGCGCAGCAGCATCTGGGTCATCAGGTTGGGCATCGCGTCGCGCAGATCGCGCAGTCGTTGCCAGGGGCATTCCTGCAGGAACCGGTAGGACACGTCGAACGTCGCACCGCCCCAGCATTCGACGCTGAACAACTGCGGCAGGTCGGCCGCGTAGTTCGGCGCGATCCTTATCATGTCGAGGCTGCGCATCCGCGTGGCCAGCAGCGACTGGTGGCTGTCGCGCATAGTGGTGTCGGTGATCAGCAGTTCGCTTTGCTCTGTCATCCAGTCGGCCACGGCCTCTGGCCCGAACTGGTCCAGGATCTGCTTGGTGCCGGGGGTGGTGCCGGTGGCGACGGGTTTCGGCGGCCTGGGCAGTTTCAGGGTCGCCGGCGGGCGGGCGCGGCCCATGACCTCTGGATGCCCGTTGACGGTGATGTCGGCGATATAGGTCAGGATGCGCGTGGCGCGGTCGCGGCGGGCGGCGAAATTGAACAGCTCGGGCGTCTGGTCGATGAATTTGGTATGGTATTCGTAGTTCAGGAACGTCGGATGCCGCAGCAGGTTCTCGACAAAGGCGATATTGGTCGAAACCCCCCTGATCCGGAATTCGCGCAAGGCCCGGTCCATCCGCGCAATCGCGGCTTCCGGCGTCGGTGCCCAGGCGGTGACCTTTTCCAGCAGTGAATCGTAATAGCGCGTGATGACCGCGCCGGAATAGGCGGTGCCGCCGTCCAGCCGGATGCCCATGCCGGTCGCGCCGCGATAGGCGGTGATGCGGCCATAATCGGGGATGAAGTTGTTGGACGGATCCTCGGTGGTGATCCGGCACTGGATCGCGTGACCGTCGAGCTTTACGTCATACTGGCTGGCGGTTCCGGTCGCTTCGACCAGCGATTTGCCCTCTGTCAGCAGGATCTGGGCGCGCACGATGTCGATGCCGGTGACTTCCTCGGTTACCGTATGCTCGACCTGCACGCGCGGGTTGACCTCGATGAAATAGAATTCGCCGGTTTCCATATCCATCAGGAATTCGATGGTTCCGGCGCATTCGTAATTCACGGATTCGGCGATCTTCTTGCCGAGGTTGCACAGTTTTTCGCGTTGTGCGCCAGACAGATAGGGGGCAGGGGCGCGTTCGACCACCTTCTGATTGCGCCGCTGGACCGAACAGTCGCGCTCCCACAGATGATAGATGCTGCCGTGCTGGTCGCCGAGGACCTGGACCTCGACATGGCGGGCCTTCAGGATCATCTTTTCCAGGTAGCCCTCGCCATTGCCAAAGGCGGACTCGGCCTCTCGGCGGCCTTCCTTGATCTTTTCTTCCAGCTCGTCCGGCCCCTCGATGGGGCGCATCCCGCGTCCGCCGCCGCCCCAGGACGCCTTCAGCATCAGCGGATAGCCGATCGCGGCGGCCTCCTTGGCGATCTTCTTCATGTCGTTGCCCAGAACCTCGGTCGCCGGGATCACCGGAACCCCGGCCTTGATCGCGACCCTGCGGGCGCTGGCCTTGTCGCCAAGCGCGCGCATGGTGTCGGCCTTGGGGCCGATGAACGCGATGCCGCTGGCCACGCAGGCCTCGACGAAATCCGGGTTTTCCGACAGCAGACCATAGCCGGGATGGATCGCATCGGCGCCGCACATCTTGGCGACGCGGATGATTTCCGCGATGCTGAGATAGGCCGCCACCGGCCCCATGCCTTCGCCGATCAGATAGGCCTCGTCGGCCTTGAAACGGTGCAGGCTCAGCCTGTCCTCGGTGGCGTAGATCGCGACGGTGCGCTTGCCCAGTTCATTGGCTGCGCGCATCACCCGAATGGCGATCTCTCCGCGATTGGCAATCAGGATTTTCTTGAAATCGGCCATCGGCTACGTCCCCGGTGTTTGCAGGTGCAGCATTTGTTTAGGGCCAATGCGACGCGGCGTAAAGCCAAAGGCGGGGTCCAGAGGCGCGCAGGTGCCGACCGGCAGCATATTTACCCTCCGGCCGCCGGGGAATTCCGGTGCAGAAAGCGCCGGGGGGCGCTGGGGTGAAGGCTGCCTGCACCCGGGGTGACGCCGCGCAGGGCCAACTGGCGCGCGCTCAGCGCAACCGCGCGGGCAGCCCGTCAAACCCGGCCAGCCCCAGCTGGCCCATGTTCGATTTCAGATCATCGCGCAGGATATGCACCACATGCGCCGCGCCTTGCGCGCCCAACGCGGCCAGCCCGTAGTGAAACGCACGCCCCAGCATCACGAAATCCGCCCCCAGCGCCAGCGCGCGCAGGATGTCCAGCCCACCCGAAACCCCACTGTCGAAGATCAGCGGATAATCCGGGCCGACAGCGTCGCGGATGCCCGGCAGCACCTCGATCGGGGCAGGGGCCGCGTCGAACTGCCGCCCGGCGTGGTTCGAAACCCACACCGCGTCGACGCCTTCTGCCTTCAGCCGTGCGGCATCTTCGGCCACCAGCACGCCCTTGACCATCATCGGCCCGTCCCAGTGTTCGCGGATCCAGCGCAGATAGTCCCAGTCGGGCGAGGTGCGGATCAAATAGCCGATGTGTTTGGTCGACGACAGCGCGCCCTGGTTGCCGGTGTAGCTTTCGATCAGGCGCAGGCGGGGCATTCCCACCCGCAACGTGCCCAGGGCCCAGGTCGGGCAGCGCGCGATTTGCGCCAGGATGCGGGGAGTCAGCTTGGGTGGTGTGCTCATGCCGCCGCGCTGCTGGCGCTCGCGGCGGCTGGCCACCGGAACGTCGGCGGTCAGGACCAGCGTGCCGAACCCGGCGGCCTTGACGCGGGCCAGCATGTCGCGCCGAATCTCGGGATCGCGCGGCGGATACAGCTGAAACCAGGCGTCCGGCCCCAGATGCGGCGCCAGCGTTTCGGGCGTCTGCGTTGCCACGCTGGACAATGAATAGGGGATGCGTTCGTCGCGCCCCAGCCGCGCCAGGATGCGTTCGGCATCGGGCCACATCAGCCCCGACATGCCGACCGGGGCAATCCCGAAGGGCAGCGGGAAATCGCGCCCCAGAAAACGGGCCGACAGATCGACCTCGACCTCGCCGGACAGGATCGCGGGGTTGAACAGCACCCCGTCCAGCTTTGTGCGGTTGCGCCGCAGCGTGGCCTCGGTCCCGGTGGCACTGTCAAGATAGTCCCACGCAAAGCGCGGAATGCGGCGGCGCGCGCGCGCCGCAAGATCGGATATGGCGGGGTAATTCTGGTCCAGGCTCATGCTGCCAGTCCTAGGCATTTCGCGCGTCTACGGAAAGCCCCTAAGCGCTGCATGGTCGCGCCTGCGCGCCTTGCCGGTCCCGGGTCAGGCCTCTGCCGCGTCCAGATCGGGAAACAGATGCGGGCAGATATCCTCGATGAAGAACATCAGTTCGGGATAGCCGCTGTAGAACCAGTTCCAGCGGATGCACGTGCCGTCAGCGCCCTGGACGAAATAATTGCCCCATCTGTCGCGCCCCGCATCGGTGATGTCGCTGAACAGGATCTCGCGGCGTTCCGGCCCGAACGGCGGAAACCACATCGTTGTCGGGCCCTCGATCTTCTGGGTGTCCCAGCTCAGGTCGTAGATCGGCGAGAATCCGGTGGCCATGATCGGGATGCTGACCAGCAGGAAAAACGCGATCAGGATGGCGGCGACGCTGTGTTCGACAAGAAGGTGGTAGAACAGCGCGCCGCAGCCGACGCCCCAGGCAATCAGGATCGCCACCGCGATCATCGAATCGTTGGGATGCATGGTGCCGTGGTCGCCGGCCAGTTCCTTTGGACTTTGGCGGCTGATCACATACTGGATCAGCGCCATGGCAGCGGCGATGCCGAGTCCGATCATCATGATCCACAAAGCTGATAGGTTTGCCATTGCCGTTGATTTCTCTTGTCGCGAACCCTTTCAGGTAAATTCCCAAATAATGGCACAATCATGTCGGGAATTTGGAAGCGATCAGGCACCGGAATAAGTGTTGCCGAAAATACAGGAACAGAAAGCGAACACATCTTTAACTTGACGGGTTTTCGCGCTAGGTTGCGCGGCATGAGCAGTTTTGACGAAAGCGACGCCTTCGAGGGGGCTGCGGCGATTTCGCTGTCGGCCCGGGCAATGGCGGCGCGGCCGGCCCCCTATCTGGATGATCTGAACCCGGCGCAGCGACAGGCGGTCGAGGCGCTGGACGGTCCGGTTCTGATGCTGGCGGGCGCGGGCACCGGCAAGACCAAGGCGCTGACCACGCGCATCGCGCATCTGCTGTTCACCGGCAAGGCGCGGCCCAACGAAATTCTGGCGGTAACATTCACCAACAAGGCCGCGCGCGAAATGAAGAACCGCGTCGCCCGGCTGCTGGGCCAGACGGTCGAGGGCATGCCGTGGCTTGGCACGTTTCACGCCATCGGCGTCAAGCTGTTGCGCCGCCACGCCGAACTTGTCGGGCTGAAGTCGAATTTCACCATTCTGGACACCGACGATCAGGTGCGGCTGCTGAAACAGCTTGTCCTGGCCGCCGGGATCGACGAGAAACGCTGGCCACCCCGGATGCTGAGCGGCATCATCGACAACTGGAAGAACCGCGCCTGGACGCCCGACAAGGTGCCGGTGGCCGAGGCGAACGCCTTCAACCAGCGCGGGGTCGAGCTTTACGCGCAATACCAGGCCCGCCTGAAAGACCTGAACGCCGCCGATTTCGGCGACCTGCTGCTGCATGTGGTCACGATTTTCCAGACCCATGACGATGTGCTGGCCCAGTACCAGCGCTGGTTCCGCTATATCCTTGTCGACGAGTATCAGGATACCAACGTGGCGCAGTATCTGTGGCTGCGGCTGCTGGCGGCGGGGCACAAGAACATCTGCTGCGTCGGCGATGACGACCAGTCGATCTATGGCTGGCGCGGTGCCGAGGTCGGCAATATCCTGCGCTTTGACACCGATTTCCCGGGCGCCGTGGTGGTGCGGCTGGAACAGAACTACCGTTCGACCCCGCATATCCTGGCCGCGGCCTCGGGCGTGATCGACGCCAACAAGGGGCGGCTGGGCAAGACGCTGTGGACCCAGGCGGATGACGGCGAAAAGCTGCGTCTGATCGGCCATTGGGACGGCGAGGAAGAGGCGCGCTGGATCGGCGAAGAGATCGAGTCGATGCAGGTCGGCACCCGTGGCCTGCGCCAGTTCTCGCTGGATGAATGCGCCATCCTTGTGCGCGCCAGCCATCAGATGCGCGCGTTC
>JAJDOB010000132.1 GCA_022340385.1 Rhodobacter sp. | reverse complement strand
GTTCGGGTTTTGCCATCTTCGCCAAGCTGCTGGAACAGGACGGCACCGAAATCCGCGCCATTCCCGCGCCCGGCGGCGGGTCGCGCAAGTTCTGCGACCGGATGAACGCCTTTGCCCAGAAAGAGGGGCTGCCGGGGATGGGGTATATTTTCTGGCGGGAGAAGGTTGTGCCGGTCCCCACAAACTGGGGCGACGGTGAACCAACCAAGGAGCAGGCTGAGGCGTTTATCGTAAACCGACGTCAATATGCATCAGAAAACGGACTGGTCTACATTGAGGAATCTGGTCGATTTATGGAAGCCGCCGGGCCGCTGGCCAAGAACATCGGGCCGGAACGCACCGAGGCGATCCGCCAGCAGCTTGACCTTGGCGTCGGCGACGCGGCGTTTTTCCTGGGCGGCAAGCCGGCGGCGTTCGAGCGTGTCGCGGGCAAGGCGCGCGACGTGATCGGCGAAGAGTTGAACCTGACCGACAAGGACCGGTTCGCCTTTGCCTGGATCGTCGATTTCCCGATCTATGAGAAGGACGAGGAAACCGGGCGCATCGACTTTGAGCATAACCCGTTCTCGATGCCGCAGGGCGGGATGGAGGCGCTGCAGGGCGATCCGCTGAATGTGCTGGGATATCAGTATGATCTGGCCTGCAACGGTTATGAACTGGTCAGCGGCGCGATCCGGAATCACCGCCCCGAGATCATGTTCAAGGCCTTCGAGATCGCCGGGTATGGCGAAGCGGAAGTGCGCAAGCGTTTCGGCGGGATGGTCAACGCCTTTACCTATGGCGCACCGCCGCACGGCGGCTGTGCCGCTGGCATCGACCGGATCGTCATGCTGCTGGCCGATCAGGAAAACATCCGCGAGGTGATTCTGTTCCCGATGAACCAACGGGCCGAGGATCTGATGATGGACGCGCCCTCTGCCCCGACCAATGACCAGTTGATGGAACTGGGCCTGCGGGTATTGCCGCAGGAATAGGCCAGATGCTGCGCAGGCCCTGAATTGGGTCTGTGCGGCGGCGCGGCTTCTGGTATCCTGCGGTCAGGCAAGCCATCCGCAGGAACCGTCATGACCTTATTCGATCGCCCGATCGCGCCGGAAACCTATGCCGTCATTCGCTATGGCATGGGCTTTCCCGCCCGCGATGTGCCGCTGACGCCGCAGGCAATGATCGACCGGCTGCTTGGCCCCGACCAGATGGCGGGCGACTTTCCCTTCGTTTCGTTCAAGCGCACGCTGGAACTGGGGCGCACGCTGCGGCTGGCGCAGAAGGCCAGGAAGATGGACGGCGGCGGGCAAAAGAAAGCCCGCAACGCGATCAACAACCTGCATGCGAAAACCGTGACCAGCGATTTCGCGCGCTGCGTGGAAACCAATGATCCCTTCCGCGAGCGGCTGGCCCGGTTCTGGATGAACCACTTCACCACGCGCAACAAGACCGTGCATCTGCGCACCGGGCATGACGGCTATCAGGCCGAGGCGATCCGCCCCCATCTGGCGGGGCCGTTTTCGGAACTGCTGAAGGCCGCCGTGACGCATCCGTTCATGCTGCTTTACCTCGATCAGACGGTGTCGGTCGGCCCCAATTCCGTGGCCGGGCTGAACACCGGCGGCGGGCTGAACGAGAACCTTGCCCGCGAGGTGCTGGAACTGCACACGCTGGGCGTCGGCGCGGGCTATACCCAAACCGATGTCACCGAATTCGCAGAGCTTCTGACGGGGCTGATGTTCACCCGCGAAAAGGGGCTGGATTTCCGCCCCAAACGGGCAGAGCCGGGCGCCGAAACCGTGCTGGGGAAGGTCTATGGCGGGGCGGGCAAGGCCCAGCTTTCGGATATTTACGAGGCGCTTGACGATCTGGCGCGCCACCCGTCGACGGCCAGTTTCATCTGCACGAAACTGGCGCGATATTTCACCGCCGACCAGCCCGATCCCGGTCTGGTGGCCAGCATGATCGCGACATTCGTTGAAACCGACGGGTATCTTGCGCAGGTCTACGCGGCGATGCTGGATCATCCGGCGGCCTGGTCGGGGTTCGGCGCCAAGGTGAAATGGCCCGTCGATTACGTCGCCAGCGCCCTGCGCGCGCTGGGCGTCCGGGCCGCAGATCTGCAAGAAATCCCGCGGGGACAGGTGCAAAAGCACTATCTGGGGCCGTTGCGGCGGATGGGGCAGAACTTTCGCTCTGCGCCCGGGCCGGATGGCTGGCCCGACATGGTCGCCGACTGGGTGGATCCGCAGGGCATGGCCGCGCGCATCGGTTTTGCCATGGCCGCCGCGCGCCGCGCGCCCGGAAAGCCGCCCGATCCGCGCGACTTTGTGCACAGCGCGCTGGGGGATGCCGCCGGCGAGCGGCTGCTGTTCGCCGCGAAGGCCGCCGAAAGCCGGGCCGAGGGCGTCGGGATCATCCTGGCCTCGGCAGAGTTCAACCGCAGATGAGGAGCAGGGTGATGCAGGACAGGGGCATTTCGCGGCGCGGGCTGCTGCGGGCGGGTCTGATCGGGGCCTGTTCGGTGGCGGCGCATCCCTTGCTGTCGACGATGACGCTGGCCGCGACGCCGGGCGACGCGCGGCTGGTGGTGATCATCCTGCGCGGTGCGATGGACGGGCTGGACGTGGTGCGCCCGGTGGGCGATCCGCTGTTGGCGGGATACCGTGCGACCTTGTTGGGCAGTGCGGGCGAAGCCATTGACCTGGATGGCTATTTCGCGATGCACCCGAAACTGGCGGGGCTGCATCCGCTGTGGCAGGCGGGCGAGCTTGGCTTTGCCCACGCGGTGTCGACGCCCTATCGCGACAAGCGCAGCCATTTCGACGGGCAGGATCTGCTGGAGGCCGGAACCGGGATGGATGTGGCGCTGGCGGCACAGCGCGGCGGCTGGCTGAACCGGCTGTTGCAGGTGGTGCCGGGCACCAGTTCCGAAACCGCCTTTGCCATCGGCAATGACGACATGAACATCCTTGGCGGCAGCGCGCCTGCCTCGCGCTGGTCGCCCGAGGTCGATATCGACCTGACGCCGCAGGCAGAGCTGTTGCTGAACCATATCTACGCGCCGGATCCGCAATTCGCCCCGGCGGCGGCGCAGGCGCTGAAACTGGCCAGCCTGATCGACCAGGCGAACCTGCCCAAGCTGGCCAATGGCGACCGGCGCGAGCCGCTGGCGGCGTTTGCGGCCAGCCGCCTGAACGAGGCGACCCGGATCGCCGCCTATTCACTGACCGGGTGGGACACGCATCAGGGACAGAAGAACGGTATCGGGCGGGCGCTGAACACGCTGGAACGCTCGGTCCTGTCGCTGCGCGAGGGGCTGGGGGCCAACTGGGGCAAGACCCTGGTGCTGGCGATGACCGAATTCGGGCGCACGGTGGCCGAGAACGGCACCCACGGCACCGATCATGGCACCGGTGGCGCGATGGTGATGGCGGGTGGCGCGCTGCGTGGCGGGCATGTCTACGGGCAATGGCCCGGGCTGGCAGAGGCGGATTTGTACCAGCGCCGCGATCTGATGCCGACGATGGATGTGCGCGCCTTCGCGGCCTGGGCGTTGCGCGGGCTGTACGGGATTGACCGGGCGACGCTGGAGGCAGAGATTTTTCCGGGCCTCACGATGGGCGCCGATCCGGTGATCCTGGCGTAGCCGGGGCCGGTCAGCCGGTTACGGGCTGCGGGGTCTCTGTCTGGTTGGCGCTGGCGCTGACTGTGCTGGTCTTGGCAACCACGGTGCCGGCGATGGCAAAGCTGAGCGAGGCGGCGCCAAGCGCGAATACGGCCCAGTCCAGCGCCTTGCGAACGCGCGTGGTGTCAGAGGTTTGTGCGGTCGTTTCCTGCATGCGGGCCCCTTCAATTGCGGCTTCGGTGTGCTAAATCGCTTGCGTCCGGTGTAGCGGGCGATGATGGTCAGATTTGGGTCAAATCGGGTTGATTTTGCCCGAAACCGGGCAGCAATGTGGCCACGCAGCGGGGGTAGGGCGATGCAGGATCTGGAAAACTGGCAACCGCCGCGCTGGCCGGATGCGACGGTTCTGGACGGGCGCTATGCCCGGCTGGAGCGGCTGACGACTGCGCACGGCCACGATCTGCACGCGGCCAACCGGGAAAGCGACGCGATCTGGGATTACCTGCCTTACGGGCCGTTTGCCGACGCCGACGGTTATCTGGGCTGGATCGCCGATACCGCGTCGGGCGAGGATCCGCGATTCCACGCGATCCTTGACAAGGACGCCGGGCGCTGGGGCGGGGTGGCCAGCCTGATGCGGATCAAACCGGCGGCCGGGTCGATCGAGGTCGGGCATATCAACTTTGCGCAGCCCCTGCAAAAGACCCGCGCCGCGACCGAGGCGATGTTCCTGCTGATGCAATGGGTGTTCGAGGCCGGCTATCGCCGCTACGAATGGAAATGCGACGCGCGCAATCTGGGCTCTCGCCGGGCGGCGGAACGGTTCGGGTTTTCCTATGAGGGCATTTTCCGGCAGGCGGGCGTGGTCAGGGGCCGCAACCGCGACACCGCGTGGTTTGCCTGCATTGACCGCGAATGGCCCGCCCTGAAAGCCGCCTATGAAACGTGGCTCGATCCGGCGAATTTCGACGACGACGGGCGGCAGCGTCAAAGCCTGTCGGCGCTGACCGGGCCGGTGCTGGTGACGCGCGATCCCGGTGGCGCCCGCAGCGGTGTTTCGGTTTGATCCCGGACCGCTAGACTGCCGCCGCTCGCCCTGGTCGAACGCGAGATACAAGATGCGGTGTTTCAACAGGATGTCGCACCGCCCTGGCGGCGCGATCAAATCGCCTGCCGCCCCTCGATCCGTTCCTGCAACAGGCCCGCGACACGTGCCAGATCGGACCGGATCGACCCCCCCGACGAATGCCGCGCCGCAAGCGACGCGGCGGCGTTTTCCAGATCGTCATCATGCGCGCTGCGCGCCACGCCGGTCAGGAACTGGGTGACGTAATCCAGCGTCTTGTCATCGTCAGAGGCGGTCAGCACATCGGCGATATGGGCCAGATCGTCGCGAAAGGCGATCGGGTCGGGTTCGACGATCTCATTCGTCACGACGCGCAGCCCGCGCGGCCGCTGATCGTAAGGCAGATTGTCCAGCACGGCGGCCTGGAACACCGCAAGGCTGGCAATCGGCTTGGCAAGCACGCCATCCGCCCCGGCGTCGCTGGCGGCCACGAACTGCCGGTCGTCGCCAGAGGTGGCAAGGATCACCGGAATGCGTTGGGTCGCCTGCGCCAGCCGCTCGATCAGTTCAATGCCCGACCCGTCGGGCAGGCCGAGATCGACGATCACCACGGTGGGCAGATAGACGTTCAGGTGCCGCCGCGCGGCGCGCAGGCTGTCGGCACGCCGGATTCGCGCGCCGCTTTTCAGACACAGCAGTCGCACGGCCTCTGACGCGAAACGGCTGTCTTCGACGACCAGCACGGTCATGCCCGCAAACGGGCGCTTGTTGGTGATCGCGGAACTGATCGGCAGCGGGTCGAGCGAGATCGGCATGTGTCCGAATCCTTTTTCCCAGAGGATTTGAACGGATTTAGGCGCATGAAAGTGAATCCCCGGTTAACCGCATCCGCTGCGTCCTTGCGCCGCTTGCAACGCTGCCGCGCGGCGACATATGAAATGCGTGCCATGTCACAAGGAATCTGAAGATGATCGGTCGTCTGAACCATGTCGCCATCGCCGTTCCCGATCTGGAAGCCGCCAGCGCGCTGTATCGCGACACGCTGGGCGCGGCTGTCGGTGCGCCGCAGGACGAGCCCGATCACGGGGTGACGGTGGTATTCATCGAACTGCCCAACACCAAGATCGAACTGCTGTACCCGCTGGGCAAGGGCAGCCCGATTCAAGGGTTTCTTGACAAGAATCCATCGGGAGGCATTCACCACATCTGTTACGAGGTCGAGGATATCCTGGCGGCGCGCGACAGGCTGCTGGGGCAGGGCGCGCGGGTGCTGGGGGGCGGTGCGCCGAAGATCGGCGCGCATGGCAAACCGGTGCTGTTCCTGCACCCGAAGGATTTCAACGGCACATTGATAGAACTGGAACAGGTCTGATGAGCATCACCGCCGCGCTGGTCCTGTTCGCCGTGATCTGGTTCATGGTGCTGTTCATCACCCTGCCGATGGGTCTGACCACCCAGGGCGACGTGGGCAAGGTGACGCCCGGCACCCAGGCCGGCGCCCCGGCGGCGCTGAACATGAAACGCCGGATGCGCATTGTCAGCATGATCGCGGTGGTGTTGTGGGCGATCATCGCAAGCATCATCGTCTGGGGCGGAATCTCGGTGCGCGATCTGGACTTCTTCAACCGGATGGGGGACGCGCCAGTCGGTGAAACTGATGTGTGAAGGTCGCCACACCCAGGATCGGAATGATCAGGTTCACCAGCGGCACTGACAGCGGCACCGCCATCAGCACACCGGCGAACCAAACCCGCAGCCAGTGTTTGCGCCGCAACCGGGTCGCGCCGTCGCGCCCCAGCCGCCGCATCGCCACCATCTGGAAATATTCGCGCCCCAGCAGATAGCCGTTCAGTGCCCAGAACAGCAGCGGCGCCAGCGGGCCGACAAGAAAATACGCCGCGATCGCCACGGTGTTGACCGCGACCAGCACGCCGAAGAAATTGATACTGTCGCGGATCGTGTCGTAAATCCCGATGCGCGCGACCTCTGGCAGATCGGGGTAATGCCGGTCCTCGACCGCTTCGGCGATGTCTTCCAGGAACAGCCCGGTAAAGGCCGACGCGACCGGCACCATCAGAAAGACCGACAGGAACAGCATCAGGAAAATCGCGGTGAAGCTCAGGAAATCACCGACCCAGGTGACCGTGCCGAACAGCGGCAGCAGCGTTTCATCGGGGGCCAGCCAGTCGATCACCCCGACGAACAGCGCCATCATCGCAACCAGCAGCGCCAGTGTCAGACCCAGACCCAGCCACAGCACCCGGCGGAACCGCGGATCGCCAAGCTGGCCGAGCGCCTTGAGGAAATCGGCGAAAATCATCCGCCGAGCCAGGTGGTGATGGCGTCGATATCGGGGCGCGGGCGGTCCGGCGGCGTGCTGGTTTCGGTGCCGATATGGATCAGCCCGGCGATGGTTTCGTGATCTGCCAGTCCCAGCCCCTCTGCCATGAAGCGGCGGTCGTGGCTGGCCCAGCCGCTAAGCCAGTTGGCACCCCATCCGGCGGCCAGTGCCGCGTTCAGCAGCGCCAGGCAGACCGCGCCGGCGGAATACACCTGCTCTATCTGCGGGACCTTGTCAGAGGCTTTCGGGCTGGAGACGACGGCCACCGCCAGGTCGGCATCGCTGTACTGGCGCACGCCTTTCTCGACCTTCTCTGCCTCGATCCCCAAGGCCGCACCGCGCGCCGCCGACAGGCCCGCCAGCCGCTGCAACGCCGCCCGGCGCAGCACGATGAAGCGCCAGGGTTCCAGCTTGCCATGGTCGGGGCTGCGCGCCGCCGTGGTCAGCAGCATGCGCAGCGTGGCGTTATCGGGCACCGGCCCGGTCAGGGTCTTTGCGGGCCGCGACCGGCGGGTCTGCAGGAACGTCAGGGCTTGGGGGTTGGGGTCAGGCATCAATGGCTCCGTTTGCACAGATTTCGGTCAGCGCGGGGCCGGCTTCAAGGGGCAATCCTGCGAATGGCCGCGGGTTACAGGTGAAACGCCGCCAGTTCGCCGACCATCTGGTCATAGACCGCCTGAATGCGAGCATTCGGCTGGCGCGCGGCGAAGGTTTCTTCAAACGGATCCGGCGCGGTTCTGGCGCTGCCCGACATCTGTTCCAGCACCGCATGGCCGCAGAACGGCACGTAGACCTCTGAATAGCCGCCCTCATGCGCCATCATCAGGCGGCCGCCGCACAGGTCATCGGCTGCGTCCATCACGATGCGGGTCATCTGGCGGAAGGTGTCCGCCGTGGCCAGCATCCGGCTGAGCGGGTCGATGGCGGCGGCGTCATATCCGCAGGCAATCACGATCACGTCGGGTCTGAACCGTTGCAGGGCCGGGACGACGATGCGCGACATTGCCTCGATATAGGTCGCATGGCCCGCGCCCGGCGGCAGCGGCAGGTTGATGTTGCAGCCGCTTGCGGCGCCTTCGCCAACAACGTCGGCATCGCCGGTGTCGAGCGGATAGTTGTGTTCCTGATGCAGCGAGATCGTCAGGGTTTCCGGGTCGTCGATGAAGATCGCCTCTGTGCCGTTGCCGTGGTGCACATCCCAGTCGATCACTGCAACGCGGCCCGCCAGCCCGTCGGCACGCGCGGCGTGGATGGCGATGCCAAGATTGGCCAGCAGGCAGAACCCGTTCGGCCAGTCGGGCAGGCAGTGATGCCCCGGCGGGCGCGACAGCGCATAGGCATTGCGTGCCGCGCCCGTCAGCACCGCGCGCAGCGCCGCGATCGACAGCCCCGCCGACAGCGCCGCCAGTTCGAACCCGCCGGCGGCAAACGGCGTGCGCAGGCCGACCTCGCCGCCCCCGGCATCGGAAATCGCCTTGAAATTCTGCAAGAACGGCTGTGGATGCACCCGGCGCAGATCGTCCCAGCTTGCGGGGGGCGCGCTTTGCGTGTCCAGATCGGCCATCAGCCCGGTCACATCCATCAGGTTCTTCATGCGCCGCTTGGTTTCGGGGTTTTCGGGCAGGCCGCCAGCGGCCAGCGGCTGTACCAGTCCGCCGATCGGCAGGGTGAAGGCGTAGTTTCCCCCGGCATGCCAGAAACAGCGTTCGTCCCAGAAAAATGCGGTTCGGGTCATGGCGTCTCCTGGCTGGCATGTTGTGCGGGGCCACCTTAAAAGGCGTTCATGAAAAACGCGATGCCGGATTTGTCGGACCTTGCCGCGCCGGGCACAACGATCGCGGTGCGTGTCACGCCCAACGCCGCGAAGAACGCGGTCCTGCGCGACGGGCCGGTGATCCGGGTCACCGTGACCTGCGTTCCCGAAGCCGGCAAGGCCAACGCCGCCGCCGCAAAGTTGCTGGCCCGTGCGCTGGGCCTGCCGAAATCGCGCCTGACCCTGATCCGCGGCGCGACGGCGCGCGACAAGCTGTTTGCCGTCTCCTGATGCGGGCATCGGTGGTTTGGGCGGCGTGTGCGGGCGCGCCGGTCGTTTTTTGGGGCTCATTTCAGCGCCGGCGGCGCGTGATGCGCTTGACGCCCGCGCCCTTTGCCCCTACACCCCGCCAACGAGATTCCGGGCACCGTCGATGCGGTGCCCTTTAGCATTGCATCGCCGCACCCGATCCCAGCGATACGGACGGCGCTGCCCGAGACGAAGGATGAACCCATGTCGCGCCGCTGCGAACTGACCGGTAAGGGCCCGATGACGGGCAACAACGTAAGCCACGCCAAGAACCGCACCCGTCGCCGGTTTCTGCCCAACCTCAACGATGTCTCGCTGATGTCGGAAACGCTGGGCCGTACCGTAAAGCTGCGGATTTCGGCCTCGGCGCTGCGCACCGTGGATCACCGCGGCGGGCTTGACGCGTTTCTGGCGAAAGCCAAGGACGACGAACTGTCGGTTGCCGCGCTGAAAGTGAAGAAAGAGATCGCCAAGGCGCAAGCCTCGGCCTGATCGGCACAATCTGACGATCTGGCGGCCCCGTTCCCGATTGGTGGAGCGGGGCCGCTTCGTTTTGACGCGTCATATCCGCCGGCGTTGAAACCTATATTGCCCGCATGACAGTCAAACATCTTGCCGCAGCACTTGCCGCCCTGTTGATCGCCGGCCCGGCGATGGCGGGAATCGCCATTTCCGACGCCTATGCCGTTGCCGCCACGCCGATGGCGAAGACAGGCGCGGTCTACCTGACAATCACCAATGATGGCGACACCGAAGACCGCCTGATGCAGGTCGCCAGTACCGCCGCCGCCAGGGTCGAACTGCACACCCACACAAATCGGGACGGGATGATGGCGATGGAGCATCTGGCCGAGGGCCGGGTGATCGCGCCACATGCAAGCCATGCGCTGGAACGTGGCGGGGATCACGTGATGTTCATGGGGCTGACCGGTTCGTGGCGGCAGGGCGATCTGATTCCGCTGACGCTGGAATTCGAGGACGCCGGCGAAATCAGCATCGAGGTTCCCGTCGATCTGACGCGCTAGCGCGGCGCCCTTTCAATGTGAATCGGTGGGGCCGCTCCAGCCTTCTGTCTTTTGCGTGCAATTCATTCCGAAAACCGGTTCCCTCTTTTCGGATTGCGCGCTGGCGCGTCGGTCACTGCGTCGCCAGAACCGTGTCCACCCAGGCCGGAACCAGCACGCCTGCCGCGCCCTGCCGGGTTTCGTCAAAGGCGCTGGCGGTGTCAGAGGGTTCGAGGTTCAGTTCCAGCGTCCGGGCGCCGGCGGATCGGGCGATCTCGACAAAGCCCGCGGCAGGATAGACGCTGCCCGAGGTGCCGATCGACACGAACAGATCCACAGATTCCAGCGCCGCGCATATCTCATCCATGAAATACGGCATTTCGCCGAACCAGACCACATCGGGCCGGGTCGCCGGGGTTCGGCATCCGGGGCAGGGGTCATCCGCCGCCATCACCGCCGGGGCGTCCCAGCGGTGCCCGCAGGCGGCGCAGAGCGCGCGCGACAGCGTGCCGTGCATATGACACACCGCCCGGCTTCCGGCGCGCTCGTGCAGATCGTCGATGTTCTGGGTCACCACCATCACGGTGCCGTTGAAGCCTGTCTCCAGTCGGGCCAGCGCCAGATGCGCCGGGTTGGGCCGTGCGCCCGCGCAGTTGCGGCGGCGGGCGTTGTAGAACTCGTGCACCAGAACTGGGTTGCGCGCGAAACCCTCGGGCGTGGCCACGTCGTTCAGATCGTATTTCGTCCAATGCCCGTCGGTATCGCGGAACGTGCCCAGCCCGCTTTCGGCTGACACGCCCGCGCCGGTCAGGATGACGATGCTGCTTGTCAATGTGGGTTCCATCCGGTTTCGGTGTGTGCATTCTAGCGACCTTGGCGGCTTGCGGCCAGCGCCGGCGGGGCGGGCGCGGCGACAGGCGATTGCGCCGGCATCGCATTGGCGCAACTATGGCGCATGATCGAAAGCATTCTGTGTGTCTGTCTCGGCAATATCTGCCGCTCTCCCACGGCCGAGGGCGTGCTGCGGGTTCTGAGCGACCGGGCGGGGCTTGATCTGTGCCACGACAGTGCGGGCACCGGCGGCTGGCACATCGGAGACCCGCCCTATGGTCCGGCGATCCGGGCCGCGGCGGCGCGCGGCTATGACATCGCAGCACAACGCGCGCGCCGGATCACGGCCGCGGACTTCGGCCGGTTCGATCTGATCCTGGCGATGGATCGCGCCAATCTGGCGGCGGTGAATGCGCTGCGCCCGGCGGGCATGCAGACGCCGGTGCGCCTGCTGCTCGACTATGCGGACACGCCCCTGATCGACGTGCCGGACCCGTATTTTACCGATGATTTCGAGGGCGCGCTCGACCTGATCGAGGCCGGCGCGCGCGGTGTGCTGTCAAGGCTTGCTGATCAGCCGCAGTAGGTTTCCGCGGTCGCGCCGAACGCCTTGTACTTCTCCCAGAACACCTCGTGGTTGTGGCGGTCCGATTGCCGGATTTCCTGCGCCATATGCGGGTTCTTGAAGAATTTTGCCGCCAGTGTCTGGTCGCGGCTGTTCAGCGTCGCGTCCGCCACCTGCTGGATGCAGCCGCACAGCGTGCGGTTGGCCCCCTGCCGGTCCGATTTCAGGCAGGCCCTTTCGATCGTGCCCGCCGAGGCCATGCCGCCGCCAAGCACCAAGACGATTGCTGTCAGTCCGAGTTTCTTCATGTCTGCCCTCATCCCCGAGTCGTTCGGGTATTGCCCGTGACGCCTGAGTTATGACCGATTCGAGGGCGCGCCCAAAATGAAATGAGCGGACGGCCCTTCGGATCGGCAATCCCGCGCCGAAGTTTTTGCCTGTTTTGATTCCGTTAAAAACGAATTGCGGCAAAATTTAGGCAAAGACCCGGTGGAATGCGCCTGCGCGGACAATTGGCATGGCAATCGCAGCCGTTATTTCTTGCGCGACGCCAGCGGCACCACGTTCGCCTGCGAATGGTTGGCATAGGTGTCCCAGGTCGGCTCGTAATGTTCCGACTGGTTGCCCCAGACCGTCCAGCCCTTGCGCGGGCCGCGCGCGAACAGTTCCAGCCGGGTGCCGAAACTGCAACGCTCGATCAGGTCGTATTGTTCATCCGGCTTGCGGCTGTGTTCGCGTTTCTGGGTCGAGATGATGTTTTCCTGCGACCGGCCCGGCGCAAGCGTGCGCGCATTCTTGCCACGCACGCCGAACAGCAGCACCTCGGTGACATTGCGGAAATAGAACCCGACGCCGCGCCGGTCGGGGCCGCCATCCTTGCGGATCTTGTACCAGATGATGTTGCTTTTGTACTTGAAGCCCCAGTGTTCCATCACCTTCAGCCCCTCGGGCAGCAGGGCATTGGGCACCCACAGGTACAGATGCGCCGGATCGTCGGCCACCGCCTCGACCGGCAGATCGCAGATATCGTCAAGCGTCATCGTCGGATAGCGCGCCAGGCGCTTGTGTTCCGGGGCCATCTTGCCGGTGCGGTTCTGGAACTGCCAGGGCGGGTCGGCCAGGATGGTCTGGAATTTCCGCCCGCCCAGTTCGCCCAGTAGATCATCGCTTGCGTTGGTCATCATTCCGCCTCTCTGTACAGGCTTTTCCTGATCCCGAATGTCAGGATCGGGCAGCCGCCGGCCCCGCCGCCCTCGATCTTCGACACCAGCTTGGACAGAATCGTGGTGGATGAACCGTATGACGATCCTCGGCCAAGCGCATTAAAGATGTCCTGCAATTCATCCGAACGGGTGACGATAACGCCGACACTGACCGTGCGCAGTTGATACAGCAGCCGGAAATTGTTCAGATCCCGGTCGTAGAATTCGGTCTTGTTGTTCCATTCCAGTTCCATGGCGATGCCGTTCCGGAACATGTCGATCTTGTGGGTCGGGGTGCTGTATTCGCTGTCATCGACAACGATGCGGGTGTCAAACTTGGTCTCCCGCCAGCCGCGGCGCAGAAACACCGCGTCGAAGTCCTTTGCCAGCCGGGTGCGCTGGCCACCGCCGGTGTCGATGTAGGATTTCTTCAGCCGGAATGCTGACAGCGCCTCCATCAGATCGCGCCATTCGTCGGGGTGATCGCCCACCATCACCGCGCTGGCATGGTGCCACTCGCCGCAATAGTAGTTTTCTCTGACAAAATCTGGCAGGCGATCGCGCAACATGTTGTGTGTCCGTTGTGTCGGGCGACACTATCTGTCCGCGAACGTAGCGGCAAGGTTTTGTTCAGCAGGTCTGCGCGCCCCACCGGGCCGGCGCTTTGGCGAAACGTGCACTCCGTCGAGATGGAAGATGTGGTTTGCGGTATCAAGCGCGCTTGCGATCCGTTGCAGCGGCATCCCGCGGGCAGGCGCCCACCCGGCTTGGGTTCCATCGCGGGCAACTGACGCGCGACACCGCCACCATGACCGAGCTCGCCCACATCCGCAAACTCTCGATCCTCGCGCATGTCGAGCCTGGCAATGCCATGCCATCGGGGCGTTAACCCGCCTTTCGCCGCAGCCAGTCCGCCAGTTCCGCCTCGTCGACTTGCCCCTGGGCGACCTCGATGATCAGCGGGCCGATCTCGTTGACGTTCCAGCCGAGTTGCACGCCGTTCAGGTCCAGACAGCTGTCCATCGTCTGGTACGCCGTGCGCTTGTTGGCGTCATTGAAACAATGCCCGGTCGCCACGGCCACCGCATACGCGGTGGCAAGGTCGAAGACATCCGCGATCATCCCATAGGCCAGCCGGTTGTCGACCCGCGCCAATGCGGCCTCCAGTGATTTGTCGCCGGCGCGTCCTGGCAGTTCGCCGGGGTTCAGCACCAGATCATGCAGTTTTTCGACCAGCGCCGCGTCCAGCAGCACAAACATCTATTTGTCGCGCAAATAGTCGAGCACCGGCTGGTTGATCCCGCGCCGTTTGTCGAGACTGGCCAAGACCTCTTCCATCGCTGCCACCCGATGCTGCCCGGGTTGCGCCACGGCTTCGGCGGGCACGAAATACCCCACCAGCCTGGAGTTCTTCATCACCGCAACCGGCCGCCCCCTGGCGCGGTCCAGCACCTTCTGCGGCTCGCGCATCTCGGTCATGGTGGCGATTTCGGTGGTCAGCAGGCGGGTCATGGCGGGCTCCATTGCAATGTGCGATAGAATATACATTTCACTGTACATTTTCAAGCAGTGCCTGCCGCTTGACCGCCATGCCATTCCCGATCATATCCTGCCCCATGACCGACCTCGCCCATATCCGCAATTTCTCGATCGTCGCGCATATCGACCACGGGAAATCCACGCTTGCCGACCGGCTGATCCAGTCGACCGGCACCGTCAAGGATCGCGACATGCAGGAGCAGTTGCTCGACAGCATGGATATCGAGCGCGAGCGCGGGATCACGATCAAGGCGAACTCTGTCCGCATCGACTACAAGGCCAATGACGGCGAAATGTATGTGCTGAACCTGATCGACACCCCCGGCCATGTCGATTTCGCCTATGAGGTCAGCCGAAGCATGCGCGCCGTAGAGGGCTCGTTGCTGGTGGTGGACGCCACACAGGGCGTCGAGGCGCAGACGCTGGCCAATGTCTATCACGCGCTGGATGCGGATCACGAGATCGTGCCGGTGCTGAACAAGATCGACCTGCCCGCGGCCGAACCGGACCGCATCAAGCAGCAGATCGAGGATGTCATCGGGCTCGACGCCTCGGAAGCCGTCGAGATCAGCGCCAAGACCGGGCTTGGCATCCCCGATGTGCTGGAGGCCATCGTCACACGCCTGCCCGCCCCGAAAGGCGACCGCGACGCCCCGCTGAAGGCGATGCTGGTGGATTCGTGGTACGACAGCTACCTTGGCGTCGTCGTGATGATCCGCGTCATGGACGGCGTGATCCGCAAGGGCGACCGTATCCGCATGATGAAGGCCAAGGCGATCTACGGCATCGACAAGCTGGCCGTGCTGAAGCCGAAAATGGTCGATATCGCCGAACTCGGCCCTGGCGAGATCGGCATTTTCACCGCCTCGATCAAGCAGGTCCGCGACACCAAGGTCGGCGATACCATCACCCATGAAAAGAAGGGCTGCGAGACGGCCCTGCCCGGGTTCAAACCCTCGATCCCGGTGGTGTTCTGCGGGCTGTTCCCGGTCGATGCCAATGAATTCGAGGATCTGCGCGCCGCGATCGAGAAACTGTCGCTGAATGACGCGTCCTTCAGCACCGAGATGGAAACCTCGGCCGCGCTTGGCTTTGGCTTTCGCTGCGGCTTCCTGGGCCTGCTGCACCTCGAGGTGATCCGCGACCGGCTTGAACGCGAATACGACATCGACCTGATCACCACCGCGCCCTCGGTGATCTACAAGATCCACCAGCGCGACGGCACCCTGATGGAGCTGCACAACCCCGCCGACATGCCCGACCTGACGCTGATCGACCATATCGAGGAGCCGCGGATCAAGGCGACCATCCTGGTTCCGGATGAATACCTTGGCGACGTGCTGAAGCTGTGTCAGGACCGGCGCGGCATCCAGATCGACCTGACCTATGCCGGGTCGCGCGCGATGGTGGTCTATGACCTGCCGCTGAACGAGGTGGTGTTCGATTTCTACGACCGGCTGAAATCCGTGACCAAGGGCTATGCCAGCTTCGACTACCAGATGACCGGCTACCGCGAGGACAAGCTGGTCAAGATGCAGATCCTGGTCAATGACGAGCCGGTGGACGCGCTGTCGATCATGGTCCACCGGGACCGCGCCGAGATGCGCGGCCGCGCAATGGTCGAAAAGCTGAAAGACCTGATCCCGCGCCACATGTTCAAGATCCCGATCCAGGCGGCGATCGGCGGCAAGGTGATTGCCCGCGAGACGCTGTCGGCGCTGCGCAAGGACGTGACGGCGAAATGCTATGGCGGCGACGCGACGCGCAAGCGCAAGCTGCTGGACAAGCAGAAGGCGGGCAAGAAGAAGATGCGTCAGTTCGGGAAAGTCGAGATCCCGCAGGAGGCGTTTATTTCGGCCCTGAAAATGGACAGCTAACCCCCGCTTCCTCGGGTGTGACACTGAAACCGCGAAATAACAGCGCCTGTCATCCCCGCGAAAGCGGGGGTCTCCCAACACGAGCGCCGAACTCACCTTTGCCTGTCATGTCCGCGCACGCGTGCACCTCCCGCAACCAGAACACCCAGCCTGACCAGTTCCCCGCTTTCGCGGGGATGGCAGGTGTGCTTCAAAACGAGCGTAGGGTGCGTGCTCGCACGCACCGTTCTTGATCGCCCGCGCATTGGTGCGTGAAATCACGCACCCTACGGGATGTTCCCGCCCGGCGTGCGCCGGGCTGCAACCGCACGCTGATCCGGCGCCTTGCGCAACACCTTGTTTGCAGGCGCGGCAAGTCTGCGTCCGCAAACGGTTTTTCGACTTATCCACCGGGTTTTACATAACAACTTCAACATCTTATC
>JAJDOB010000181.1 GCA_022340385.1 Rhodobacter sp. | reverse complement strand
GACCGCTATGAAGCCCGCGACGCCATCGTCACCGAGGCGCGCGACAACGACTGGCTCGACGGCATCGACGAAGACCGCCACATGGTCCCGCATGGCGACCGGTCGAAGGTCGCGATAGAGCCGTATCTCACCGACCAGTGGTTCGTCGATGCCGAAAAGATCGTCGCCCCGGCGCTGGATGCGGTGCGCGACGGCGAGGTCGCGATTCTGCCGGAGTCCGACAAGAAGGTCTATTTCCACTGGCTGGAAAACATCGAGCCATGGTGCATTTCCCGCCAGCTTTGGTGGGGCCATCAGGTGCCGGTTTGGTACGGGCCCATTATGGTCGAGCACGCCGACCATCCGCTGCGAGACCGCTTTGCAATTGGCTCAGGCGTTCAAGATCCGAATTCTCCGGAAGTCACCAAAACCGGTGGCTATCACTGGGAGTGCAAGGCGACCGAAGACGAAGCGATTGAATGGTTTGCGAGCATATGGGATGCGCCTGTTCGCGTCGTGCCTGATGAGAAAACATTTCTCCTTGAATTCGAAAGACTGAAGAACGGCCAGATCGACTACGTACCGATCTTTCGCGACCCCGACGTCCTCGACACCTGGTTCTCCTCCGGTCTCTGGCCGATCGGCACGCTGGGCTGGACCGGGGACGCCGAGCAGGACGCGCAAAACGAGGCCCTGCAGAAATACTTCCCAACCTCGGTTCTGATTACCGGCTTTGACATCATATTCTTCTGGGTCGCCCGGATGATGATGATGCAATACGCCGTGGTCGGCCAGAAACCCTTCGGCACCGTTTATGTCCACGCGCTGGTGCGCGACGAGAAGGGCAAGAAGATGTCGAAATCGCTCGGCAACGTGCTCGACCCGCTGGAATTGATTGATGAGTTCGGCGCCGACGCGGTGCGCTTCACGCTGACTGCTATGGCCGCCATGGGCCGCGACCTGCGCCTGTCGACCCAACGCGTCGCCGGCTATCGCAACTTCACCACCAAGCTGTGGAATGCCGTCCGGTTCGCAGAGATGAACGAGGTTTACGGCGCCGGGCAAGGCGCGACGGGGTTCCGATTGAATTCCGGCGCCACACAGACGGCCAACAAATGGATCATCGGCGAGGTCGCCAAGACCCGTGAGACGGTTGACGAGGCGCTGGAAAACTACCGGTTCAACGACGCCGCCAACGCGCTTTACGCCTTCGTCTGGGGCAAGGTCTGCGACTGGTATGTCGAATTTTCCAAGCCGCTGTTCTCCTCGGAAGATGCTGAAATCATTGCCGAAACCCGCGCGACGATGGGGTGGGTGATGGATCAGTGCCTTATCCTGCTGCACCCGATCATGCCCTTCATCACCGAAGAGCTTTGGGGCAGCACCGCGAAACGCGCCAAGATGCTGATTCACGCCGACTGGCCCAGCTATCAAGCCGCTGATCTTGTTGACGAAACCGCGGATCGCGAAATGAACTGGGTGATCAGCCTGATCGACCAGATCCGCTCTGCCCGCACCCAGATGCATGTGCCGGCGGGCCTGAAAATCCCGATGCTGCAACTTGAACTCGATGCCGCCGGAAGGGCCGCATGGGTCAACAACCAGGCGCTGATCATGAAACTGGCGCGCATTGATTCCTTGCGCGAAATCAGTGAGATGCCAAAAGGCGCGATCACGATAGCGGTCGAGGGCGGCACATTCTGCCTGCCGCTGGCCGACATCATCGACGTCGACGAGGAAATCGCCCGGCTGGAAAAATCACTGGTCAAGCTGGACAAGGAAATCGCCGGTTTGCAGGGCCGTCTGAAGAACCCGAAATTCGCCGAAAGCGCCCCGCCCGAAGTTGTCGAGGAAACCCGCGCCAACGCCGCCCTGCGAGAGGAAGAAGCAGCCACGCTGCGCGCCGCGCTGGCGCGGTTGCAGGAACTCAACTAGGGCTTGCAACCATCTGAATACACTCAGTAAACCACGCGTTCAACTGCGCACATCATGCCCAGGGACTTGTCGTAGACCAGCGTCAGAATCCGCCGGCCGCCGACCCGCGCGGCAAGCTGTGGCAAGGCGCGGACCGATCCCGCTGCCGCCGCCGTCAGCAGGAACCCTCGTCGTGTAAGATTGGCCATTTGGATCCCCCCTTTTGCGAACCATTCGCAACACCAGGCGCAATTCCCCTTGCCCGCAGGGGGAAAATCCCGACAAATGCCTCCATGACCGGACCGCGCTACACCCCGCTTGTCGCCTCGTTGCCCGCCACCGTCCCCTTCGTTGGCCCCGAAACGCAGGAGCGCCTTCAGGGCGCGCCATTCCGTGCCCGGCTTGGCGCCAACGAATCCGTTTTCGGACCCTCGCCCAACGCGATCTCTGCCATGGCGCAGGCCGCGCAGGACACCTGGATGTATGGCGACCCCGAGAACCACGATCTGCGCAACGCATTGGCAAAGCACGAAAATGTCGCGCCGGGCAATATCATTGTCGGCGAGGGCATCGACGGATTGCTGGGCTATCTGGTGCGGATGCTGACCGAACCGGGCGACGCGATCATCACCTCTGACGGGGCCTATCCGACCTTCAATTTCCACGTTGCCGGCTATGGCGGCGCCTTGCACAAGGTGCCCTACAGGGATGACCACGAAGACCCTGCCGCGCTGCTGGACAAGGCTGGCGAGGTCGATGCCAAGCTGATCTATTTCGCCAATCCCGACAACCCGATGGGCAGTTGGCAGCCGCCCGCTGTCGTCGAGGACATGGCCGCAAATGTACCGCCCGGCTGCCTGCTGGTGCTGGACGAGGCTTATGCCCAGTTTCTGGCCGCCGGGGATGTGCCGCGGATTGCGGCGGACAATCCGCAGGTGATCCGGATGCGCACATTCTCAAAGGCTTACGGCATGGCCGGGGCCCGGGTCGGCTATGGTATCGGCGCGCCCGATCTGATCATGGCGTTCAACAAGGTGCGCAATCATTTCGGGATGACGCGGATCAGCCAGGCCGGGGCGCTGGCCGCCCTGGGCGACATCAACTATCTGGCGGAAGTCATTGGCAGGGTTTCAGAATCCAGAACCCGGATCGCCAAGATTGCCAGCGACAACGGGCTTGCCGCGCTGCCCTCTGCCGCAAATTTCGTGACGATTGATTGCGGCCGTGACGGGACTTTCGCGCAGGCGGTGCTGCAGCAACTGATCGCGCGCGGTGTCTTTGTACGGATGCCCTTCGTTGCGCCGCAGAACCGGTGTATCCGGGTTTCCGCCGGGACCGCCGCTGATCTGGAAATCCTGGCCCAGACGCTGCCGGACGCCCTGGATGCCGCACGCGCCACCGGATAGGCCGATATCGGCCACCCCGACTGGCGGGCTGCCGGATGGCTGCTATCTTGACCGGGGCGCGGCCGGTTTCGCGCAATTCCTTTCAGGCGATCCAGGGGGACCGTTCGTGAGCCATGACCGCGAAAGCAACCAGCGCCCGCCCCTGCCCGGCGCCGGCGTGATGGAGGATTACACCGCCGCGTTCCTGTGTGTCGCCGGGTTCCTGTGCTTTCTTGCGCTGTTCGCGCTTTGGGTAAATTTCGGGCTGCCGTTCACCTTGGTGCTGGCAGCCCTGACAGACCGGGTCTTTCTTCACCGATGAATTGCCGCTTCGCCCGGGGCGGGCGAGGGATTCCGGATGAAGTGAGGCCGGCTGAAGGTTTACGCCGTGGCGCAGACCTTTGCAGCCGCATCCAGCGCGCCGGTGCCGTGCGGGATATCCAGCGCCGTCAAACCGGCCTCGATAGCGCCAAGCGTGCCCAGAACCATGTGGCTGTTGACGTGTCCCATATGCGCGATGCGGAAATGCTCGTCCGATGATCTGCCTTCCTCGGACATGCCAAGCCCGATGCCCAGCGTGACGCCAGCCTTTTGCGTGACCCAGCCGCGCAGGTCGCCGCCAAGATTGCCCTTCAGCCTGACCGAAGTCACGGCGCAGGAGCGTTTCGCGGGATCGGCCACGTTCAGCTGCATCGGGCCCTCGCGCGACCAGGCATCAACCGCGGCCCAGACCGCGCGCGCCAGTTTTTCGTGCCGGGCGAATATCGCCTCCAGCCCCTCTTCGGCAATCATGTCAAGCGCTTCGCGCAGACCGTACAGGTGATGTGTCGGGGCGGTGCCCGCGAAATACTGGTAGAAATCCTGCGGCCGTGTGCGGGGCCGCCAATCCCAGTAGCCGCTGACATGCTGAATGGCATCGCGCGCCGCATCGCCCTTCGCGTTGAAATAGACGAATGACACACCCGGCGGTGTCATCAGCCCCTTCTGGCTTGCGGCAACCATCACATCGACGCCCCAGGCGTCCATCTGAAACCGGTCGCAGGCCAGCGAGGCGATGCAATCGACCATCAGCAGCGCCGGATGCCTCGCTGCATTCAGCACCTCGCGGACCCCTGCGACGTCGTTCCTGATGCTGGTGGATGTGTCGACATGCGTGACCAGCACCGATTTGTAGCTGTGCGCCTTGTCCGTGGCCAGCGCCTCTGCCACGCGGGCCATGTCGATATCGCTGGAGCGTCCGAAATCGACGATATCACACTTCAGCCCCAGCCGTTCGGCCTGTTCCGCCCAGCCGTGGGCAAAGCGCCCGGTGGCCAGCACCAGCACCCTGTCGCCCCGGTCGTGGGTATTGGCCAGCGCCGCCTCCCATGCGCCGTGACCGTTGGCGATGTAGATCGCGACGTTGCCATCGGTTTTTGCCACCGCTTTCAGATCGTCGATCAGCGCGGGCATCATGTCGACCAGCGCGCCCTCGTAGATATTCGGCGCGGCGCGGTGCATCGCGGCCAGCACCCGGTCGGGCATCACCGACGGGCCGGGAATGGCAAGGTAATGGCGGCCATTGGCAAGCGACATATCGGGCGGCTCCTTCAGGGTTCGTCCGAGTTCGTATGCCCGCCCGCCAGCGGCGTCAATTGCGGTTCGGGGCCTGCGCTTGTCGCGCTGGCGATTCCGCATTAAACCGGCGCACTGCACCCCCTAGCGGCGAAGGGCCCCCGGATGCTTGGCGCGTTTTTCAATCGGATCCACCAGATCGAGCGCAAATTCTCGCGTTCTTTCGGCACCGACATCTCGACGCCCAGGGCTCGACGCAATGCCCGATGGCATTTCTACATGTCGGATCATGGGTTCCTGCGCGGTCTCTGGACGAACCAGTTCGAAATCGCGCCCGGGGTCTGGCGGTCGAACCAGCCGTCGCAGGCGCGGCTGCGCAAGCTGGCGGCAATCGGCATCAAGACGGTGCTGAACCTTCGCGGCGAGGACAAGTTCAGCTTTTTCCTGTTCGAACGCGAGGCCTGCGAGGCCCTTGGCCTGACCCTGATCAACCACAAGATCTATGCCCGCAGCCTGGTTCCGGCCGCCCGGTTCGCGGAATTGTTCGAGATCTTCGACCGGATCGAAAAGCCGTTCGTGCTGCATTGCAAATCCGGCGCGGATCGGGCCGGGCTGGTTTCTGCCCTGTGGCTGCTGGATCAGGAAAACGCCTCGATTGACGACGCCAAGGCGATGCTGTCGTTCCGATATGTGCACCTGAAACGCACCCGGACCGGCGTGCTGGATCACCTGCTGGAAACTTACGAGGCGGATTTCGCCACCGATCCGATGCCGATCCGTCAGTGGTTTGCCGAAAAATACGACCCCGCCGCGATCACCGCGTCATTTCACGCAAAAATGGGCTGGCCCGCGCCAGAACCGGCATGACCGGCTGGCTGTGGCGCAGCTACCTTCGGCGTCACTGGCCGGTGATCGCGTTTGCCGTGGTGCTGATGGCGATCGAGGGCGCGATGCTGGGCGTGCTGAGCTGGATCATCCGGCCGATGTTCGACCGGGTTTTCGTCGCCGGCGACCGAAGCGCCGTCACCTGGGTCGGGCTGGCGGTGTTCGGTATCTTTCTGGCGCGCGCCATCGCAGGATTCGGGCAGCGGGTGCTGATGATGTCGGTCGGCCAGCGGGTGTCTGCCGCGCTGCAAAGCGACATGGTCGCCCATATGCTGCGGCTCGATTCCAGCTGGTTCCAGGACAATTCGCCCGGGCTTCTGATCGAACGGGTGCGTGGCGATACGCTGGCGGCATCGACCATCTGGGCGGTGGTCTTTTCGGCGCTGGGGCGCGACGTTGTCGCCCTGCTGTCGCTGCTGGCGGTCGCGCTCAGCATCGACTGGCTGTGGACGCTGATCGCGGTGGCGGCGGTGCCCGTGCTGATGGGGCCGATGGTGCTGTTGCAACGCTGGGTGCGCCGCTCGACCCGCAATGCGCGCGAGGCCGCCGCCGGAATAGCGACGCGGCTGGACGAGACGTTTCACGGCATCGACACGATCAAGCTGAACACCATCGAGGCCCGCGAGGCGGCGCGGTTTTCCGGTGCCCTGGACGGCTATGTGTCGGCGCAGATCAGATCCGAGGCCGGACAGGCCGGGATTCCGGCGATGATGGATATCGTCGCGGGTGTCGGGTTTTTCGGCGTGCTGACCTATGGCGGGCTTCAGATCATCGACGGCGCCAAGACCGTGGGCGAATTCATGTCGTTCTTCACCGCGATGGCACTGGTGTTCGAACCGCTGCGCCGGATCGGCAATGTCTCTGGCGCGTGGTCGGCGGCGTTGGCCAGCCTGGAACGCCTGCGCGCAGTGTTCGACGCCAGGCCGACAATCCTGTCACCCGCCGATCCGGCAAGCTTGCCAATGGCCCCCGCCGAGGCAGAGATCCGGTTCGAGGATGTCGCCTTTGCCTATGGCGACCAGCCGGTCCTGCGCGGCGCCAGTTTCGTCGCCGGCGCCGGCAGGACCACGGCCCTTGTCGGCGCGTCCGGCGCGGGCAAAAGCACGGTTTTCCGGGTGTTGACCCGGCTTGCCGACCCGCAATCGGGACAGGCCAGCGTCGGCGGCTGCGATGTCGGCGCGCTGGATCTGGCCAGTTTGCGCGCGATGTTCGCCGTGGTCACGCAGGATGCGCAGCTGTTCGACGAAACCGTGCGCGACAATATCGTGCTGAACGCCGACCCCGCGGGCCTGGACGACGTGCTGGCGGCGGCGCATGTGGCGGAATTCCTGCCCAATCTTGCGCATGGTGTGGACAGCAAGGCCGGACCACGCGGATCGGCCCTTTCGGGCGGGCAGCGCCAGCGGGTCGCCATTGCCCGCGCGCTGCTGCGCAACGCGCCGATCCTGCTGCTGGACGAGGCCACCAGCGCACTGGACGCGCAGTCGGAAGCGGCGGTGCAGGACGCGCTTGACCGGCTAAGCGCGGGGCGCACCACGCTGGTGATCGCGCATCGGCTGGCGACCATCCGCAAGGCCGACCAGATCGTGGTGATGGACGCGGGCCGGGTTGTGGATGTGGGCACCCACGAAGACCTGATCGCGCGCGGCGGGATCTACGCGGAATTGTACCGGCTGCAGTTTTCCGAGTGAATGGCCCCTATGGGCGGCGCAACCGGAACCGGCGGACGCAGGTTCAGTCGGGGTAGTCGCGGGCCAGTTTGCCGGGATCGGTGCCGGCCAGGTAACGCGCCAGCGTGATCAGGTTGCGTGTGCCCCGGCGCAGCCAGCCCCGGGTCTTGTAGCGTTGCGCGCTGGTCAGGGCGGTGGCCTTCAATGGCCTGAGCCGTCCGCGCAACGCACGCGCCATCGCCACATCCTCCATCAGCGGCATGTCCGGGTAGCCGCCAAGCTGATCGTAAAGCGCGCGCGGGATCAGCAGGCCCTGATCGCCATAAGGCAGCCCGAACAGGCGGGAGCGAAGATTGGCCCAGTGGGCAACAAGGCGCGCGGCGATGCCACGCGACCGGAACGCCAGCCGGAAATAGGCGGCATCGGCCGATCCGTCGCGCAGGTGCTTCAGCACTGCCTCGGCCCAGCCGGGGGCCAGATGCGTGTCGGCGTGCACCACCAGCAGCCAGCCACCGGCGCTGGCCGCCACGCCGCGCGCCAGTTGCCCGCCCCGCCCCGCCGGGCCCTCGATGATTTCCGCCCCGGCGGCATTGGCAACGGCCAGCGTTTCATCCTGCGATCCACCGTCGCTGATTATCAACTCGCGGATCAGCCCGGCCTGCAACCCCTCGCCAAGACTCGCCAGCGTTTCGGGCAGCTCGGCGCCTGCGTTCAGCGTTGGAATGACGATCGACACCGGCGCGCGCATGGCGGCTTTCCCTTTGCAGCTTTGAACATATATAGGAGCCATAGCAGGAAAGGGCAGCAAGATGCAGGGGCAGCTTTGTGACGATCGGCAGGTGGTGCGGATCGGCGGCGCCGACCGGCTGGAATTTCTGCAGGGACTGATCACGAATGACGTGACACGGCTGGAACGCGGGCTGGTCTATGCCGCCATCCTGACGCCCCAGGGCAAGTATCTGGCCGATTTCTTTCTGGCGGCGCGGGGCGATGTCGTGTTGCTGGACGTGAAGACCGAACTGGCAGCGGCGCTGGTTCAGCGTCTGAGCATGTACAAGCTGCGCGCCGACGTGACGATCGAGGCTGTCGATATGCCGGTCTGGCGCGGTCTGGGCCGGGCACGGGACGGCGGGTTGGATGATCCGCGCGATCCGTCGCTGGGCTGGCGATATTATGGCACCCTGCACGCCCAGCCGACCGTCATTGACTGGGATGCGTTGCGCGTGGCGGCCTGCGTACCGGAATCCGGCATCGAACTGACCGGCGACACCTTCATTCTTGAGGCCGGGTTCGAGCGGCTGAACGGGGTCGATTTCCGCAAGGGCTGTTACGTCGGCCAGGAGGTGACCGCGCGGATGAAGCACAAGACCGAACTGCGCAAGGGCCTGGCCCTGGTCGAGATTGACGGCTTTGCCCCGGTCGGGACCGGGATCATCGCGGACGGCAAGGCCGTCGGCACGCTGTTCACCCAGTCGGGCGGGCGCGGCATCGCCTATCTTCGGTTTGACCGGGCACGGGGTGCGATGTCGGCCGCCGATGCGCGGTTGCATCTGAACCGCGAAGCGTCGGCCGGGCAATAGCCCGGCCCGGCTTGGCTCGGCCCGGTCAGGCCCGTTCTGCGTATTCCATGGTTTCGGTGTTGACGATGATATCCTCGTCCTGCCCGACAAAGGGCGGCACCATCACGCGCACGCCATTGTCCAGAACCGCGGGCTTGAACGAGTTCGCCGCTGTCTGACCCTTCACCACCGGCTCTGTCTCGACGATCTTGCAGGTGACCTTCTGGGGCAGCGAGGCGCTCAATGCCTCGGACTCGTGGTATTCGACCTGGACGGTCATACCGTCCTGCAGGAACGGCCGGCGCTCGCCAAGGATATCGGCGGGCAATTCGATCTGCTCGTAGGTTTCCATGTCCATGAAAACCAGCATTCCGTCGGTTTCGTAAAGGAACTGCTGGTCTTTCTGTTCCAGCCGGACCCGCTCGACCTTGTCGGCAGAACGGAATCGCTCGTTCAGCTTCGACCCGTTGCGTAGATTCTTCATCTCGACCTGGGCAAAGGCGCCGCCCTTGCCCGGTTTCACATGATCGACCTTCACAGCCGCCCACAGCCCGCCGTTATGTTCCAAGACATTCCCGGGGCGAATCTCATTTCCGTTTATTTTCGGCATATCGTGTCATAACCATGTCAAAAGGTTGATCGGAGAGTGGCGAACCCTATATCTTTGACCATACAGGGTGGCAAGCCAACTAAATACAGTATGAAGTGGGGTCGAGCCATGCGGCCAGTGCATAGCAGACATTCCAAATGGGAAATACCGAATCGCTGAGAACCAGTCATATTGGCCGCCACGCCAGAAAAGACAAGAGCAAGAACAAAGGACGCGAAATGAGTGATTTCGTCGATGGTACCGCTTTTAACTTCGAACAGGGCCAACGGTCGCGCAAACTATTTGCCGCCGTGGTTCTTGCCGCGTTGGATGACGCGATCGCGGATGACAAGAAATACGGCAACGGACCAGAGCAGATCGCCCGCTGGGCGCGCTCGCGCGATGGGCGCGAAGTGCTGTCCTGTGCCGGGATCGACCCGAACGAACGGGTCGTGTCCGGCCTGATGGAATTTGTGTCGAAAGGCGTGCGCACCTCGGTGGCTCTGAGCCGCGAGGAAAGCGAACGTCGCAATGCAGCGCTTCAGGCAGAGGCGGCATAACCGGTTCCACCGGTAGAGTTTACCGCAGAAAACGCGCCTTTCAGGGGCGCGTTTTTCGTTCAGAATATGAAATGCCAGATGCCGGAGGCAAAGGTTTCAGCCGCGGCCAACAGCGCGATACCCGCCCGCATCAGCAATTTGCGAAACCGCAGCAACAGCAACGCGCAAAGCAACAGCGACACCGCGACCTCCAGCAGGCCGATGGACTCGCCGTAATGCCGGCTGTCCCAATAACTTAGCGGGCTTTCGAAGACCCAGGACGACACCGGCCAGAAATGCATCCTTGCATCGTGGTTGTGCAGCGGGAAATCGAATGCCAGGTGCAGGCAGGCCGCGCCGGCACAGGCGATCAGCGCCGCGTGCCGGTAGCAAAGCCCCAGCGCCAGCAGCCCGCCCCACAGAACAAAGCTGTTGTCGACCGCGAACACCTGCTGCCAGGCGTCCGAATAGTAATACTCGCGGAACACGACGCGCGGTTCGATGCCCAGAAGGTAGATCGACACGCCGACCATGACGTACAGCGACAGATCCGGCAGCATCGCCCCGGCCAGCGCCGCGCCGGTCACACGCGGCGCGTCCGGTTTGCCAAAGGCCGCGACGCCAACGATCAGATGTGCCGGAGTGTTCAACCGCTTGCCCCTTTTCCCCGTGCCAAACGCCCGGTATTGGCAGGCAGGATAGGGCGAGAGGCAGACAATGGCCAAGGCAATCATGATCCAGGGCGCAGGGTCGAACGTCGGCAAGTCGCTGATTGTTGCCGGGCTGGCGCGGGCGTGCCTTCGGCGCGGTCTGTCGGTGGCGCCGTTCAAGCCGCAGAACATGTCCAACAATGCCGCCGTTACGGTCGATGGCGGCGAAATCGGCAGGGCACAGGCCTTGCAGGCGCGTGCCGCCGGACGTGATCCGGTGGTCGACATGAACCCGGTTCTGCTGAAACCCGAATCCGAGACCGGCGCACAGGTGATTGTGCAGGGCCAACGCTTTGCCACCGTGAAGGCGCGCGAATATGCCCGGCTCAAGCCGGATTTGCTGCCACGCGTGCTGGACAGCTTTCAGCGGCTGGCGGCGGGCGTCGATCTGGTCCTGATAGAGGGGGCGGGCAGCCCGGCAGAGATCAATCTGCGCGCCGGTGACATTGCCAACATGGGCTTTGCCGAGGCGGCGGACCTGCCCGTGGTGCTGGTCGGCGACATCGACCGGGGCGGCGTGATTGCCCAGTTGGTTGGCACGCATGCGGTGCTGCCGACCCTTGATCGCGACAGGATTTCCGCATTCATAATCAACAAGTTCCGAGGCGACATTCGCCTGTTTGATGAAGGCCTGACAGAGATCGCCTCCCGCACCGGCTGGACCTCGCTTGGCGTGTTGCCCTGGTTTGGCGAGGCCTGGCGCCTGCCGGCAGAAGACGTGATGGACATCGCCTCGACCACCGGCGGCGTGTTCAAGGTGGTGGTGCCGCGGCTGGCGCGGATTGCCAATTTCGACGACCTCGATCCGCTGTCCGCCGAACCCGGGCTGACGCTGGATATCGTCGAACCCGGGCGCGCGCTGCCCGGCGATGCCGACCTGGTGCTGATCCCGGGGTCGAAATCCACCATCGCCGATCTGGAGGATTTTCGCGCCAATGGCTGGGACGTCGATCTGGCTGGGCATGTGCGCCGTGGCGGGCATGTGCTGGGCCTGTGCGGCGGCTATCAGATGCTGGGCCGCCAGATCATCGACGCCGACGGAATCGAGGGCCGTGCCGGCCGCTTTGCCGGGCTGGGGCTGCTGGATGTGGAAACGCGGATGTATGCCGAAAAGCGGCTGGCGCGGACACAGGCAACCTATCTGGCGACGGGCGACACGGTGCATGGCTATGAAATTCACATCGGCAGCACCGAGGGCCCGGATCGCGCGCGCGCCTGGCTGCGGGTCGGCGAACGCAGCGAGGGGGCGGCCAGCGCGGACGGGCGCATCCGGGGCTGTTACCTGCACGGGCTGTTTGCCTCAGACGGGTTTCGCAGCGCCTATCTGGGCGAATTGGGGGCCAGGACATCCGGTGTGGCGTTCGATGCGTCGGTCGACGCGGCGCTGGACGCGCTGGCCGACCACATCGAGACGCATATCGACGTCGAGGCGCTGCTTGGGCTGGCCCGCCACATGGGCTGACGCCTAGTCCAGATCGCGCATCGCCATGGCGCGCTGGATTTCGCGGCGCACCAGACGGCGGACGTTGCGGGTAATGCGTTCGCCCAGAACGCCCTGCAATTCCTCTCGTACAAGTTCGCTGACCATGTCGCGCAGCGCCTCTTCGTCCAGCGTCGTCTCGTCATCGGACAGGAAATTCCCGCCCGCATCGTCATTCTGGCTGCCGACGGCCGCGATCACGACCTCGGGCCGGACATCTTGCCCGGCATCGGCCGCGTCATCCGTGACCTTCGTTTCGGGCGCGCGGTCCTCTGCGTCGGAATCGGCGTCCCAGTTGCGCAAATCCTCGATTGGATCTCGCTCATCGGGATCGGGTTCCGCCAAAAGATCTGCCGGGTCGTCTTCTGCATCAAGCCAGTCTTCGGCGATCTCATCCGTGTCGTCCGGTGAATCGTGTTCTTCCGGGGTTTCCGAGGTTTCAAGTGCCGGATCGTCTGTTTCCGCGTCGGACCGGGCCACCGATGGTTCGTCGGCATCCTCGTCGTCCGTCTGGTCCAATTCATCGGCATCGGCCAGTTCGGCCGACGCGTCCAGCGCCGTCAGATCCGCCGCGTCATCCATTGTCTCATCGTCTGGCGCGCGTTGTTCCGCGTCCGCAACGGTATCGGTGGCATCCCTGGCACTGTCTTCGGTGCCCGCGTCCTCGCCGGTGTCCTGCGGGTCCAGCATCGGGCCATCGTTCGTGCCCATCAGCGCGGTGTGAAAGCTTAGCGGGCGGGTTTCGTCACTTGTGCCATCCTCGCTGCCGTCCGGCTCCCATTCCTGCGGGGATTGTTCAAGCGCGGCTTCAAGTTCCGCGATTCGCTGTTCCAGCGTCAGTTCGCCCGTGGGCCTGGGGTTGGTCTCCGGCTGCGGCGGATCGCGCAATTCTACGGTCCGGGCGGCCCCTGCCGCCGGCGCGCTATCGGATTCAGCATCGGAATCGGGCTTTTTCTCTTCCACCCAATCGGTCTCTGCCTGGTATTCCTCGTTGATCTGCGGCTCCGGCTCTGCAAATCTGGCCAGCGCGATCACCGAATTTTCCTTGCCGCCGCCCTGCCCCACTTCAGAGCCATCGACGACCGCGTCGCTGGGCATCAGCAGCATCGGCGCCTCGCTTGGCGTTTCTGCGGCCTCCGGCGTCTGTTCGGCATCCTCGGACGAATCGTCCTTGTGATCGGCGACCCGGAACGCAGGCGACAATACGAACCGTTCCACGGGCGTTTCGTCAGGCACGGCTCTGCGCGCGCGGCCACCGGTCGGTTCTTCCGACACGAGGCGGCGGATCGACGACAGAACATCCTCGATGTCTGGCTTGCTGACGGGATCGGACATGCTCGGCCCTTTGGTGTTCTTTTTGTTAACGTTCAGTCTAGACTGACTGACCCTACCGCACAACTCTTAGCGCAAGGTTATGCATATCCGGCGCATTGTCTGAAAATTCTCATTAAACCCGAAGGGCTTGCAGGCGACCGCCGCATCGGTCCGGCGGACCGGGTCGGGTTGCCATCAGCCCCGGAATTTCAGACGATTCGCCGGCGCCAATACTGAACGATTCTGACGCTTCGGCCCGACGTGCCTTGTGGCGATGGGTCAATGGGTCAGGAAATCTGAACGGCCGGATCTTGGTTGGCCTTGCGGGCCGGGAAAGGCGGATAACCCGGACGACCCGCTAGAGTGGCGTCCTTTCTATGTGAATCGGTGGGGCCGCTCTGGCCTTCTGTTATTGCGCGCAATTCATTCCGAAAACCGGTTCCCACTTTTCAGATTGCGTTCTAGTTGTCGCGGCGCAGGGCGCGCAGCACCCCATCCAGCCGCTTGCCCTGCGGGCTGAGAACCCGCAGCGGATCGCGGGTCGTGGTGAATCTGTAGTATTCCGCGGGATCATAGATCACGACACCCAGGTTCAGATGCTCTGCGGTCAGCAATCCCATCGACGCCAGCAGGGCGTAGACGCTGACATATTGCTGAACTTCGGCGGCGATCAGGGTGGATCGCGCGTCCAGCAGTTCCTGTTCGGCGTTCAGCACGTCCAGCGTGGTACGCGACCCCAGCGTCGCCTCTTCGCGCACGCCGTTATAGGCGACCTGGCTGGCGCGCACCTGCCGGCGGCTGGCCTCTGTCTGCGCAACGGCGACAGACAGGTTGGACCAAGCGACACCGGCGTTCTGCTTGATCTGCACCACCGCCTGCAAAAGGTTGGAACGCGCCGCATCGCGCCGCGCGATCGCCTGATACAGAACCGAGCGCCGGGCGCCGCCTTGATAGATCGGCACGTTCAGCGTCAGGTTTGCGGAAAAGTCCTTGTCAAAGGAATCATCGACCTGGCCGCGCAGGCTGGTCGTCACGTTCGGCCCCATCGCCGCGCGCGCCCGCAGCACGTTGGCCTCTGACACATTGACCTGGCGCTGCGCCTCTTCGAGCGACGGGTGATTGCGCACCGCAATCGCCTTGACCGCGTCTTCGCTGCGCGCCGTCATCGGCGGCGAAGACGGCCAGCGCAGATTGCCGGGATAGCGCCCGACAACGGCCTTGTAGGATTCGCGCGCAACTTCCAGATCGCCCAGGTTGGCCGCCAGGTTGCCACGGGCCGCCGCCAGCCGCGCCTCGGCGATGGCGACATCGGTGCGCGTCACTTCGCCGACCTCGAACCGGTCACGCGCGGCGCGCAGTTCCTGGGTGATCAGGCGGACGTTGTTCTGCCCCAGCGACACCGCCTGTGCCGCCCGGATCATTTCCATGTAGGACTGCACCGTGCTGAACAGGACCTGCTGTTCCACTTGCAGCAACGCCGCGCGCAGGCCCAGCACGGTTTCCTTGGCCGCATCAGTCGAATAGCGGGTCACGCCGTTGTCATAAAGCGTCAGCGACAGGTTCAGCGCCATCGCGCCCGACCAGTTGTCGATCTTCACCCCGAAGGATCCGGTCGCCGGCGACCGAAAGCTGGCCTGAGTGACAAAGCCGATGACCGGCAACAGCGCGGCGCGGCTCTGCACCACATCCTCGTCCGCAGCGCGCAGCAGGGCGCGGTTCTGAACCAGAAGATTCGAGGTCTTGTAGGCGGACACGAAGGCGTCGGTCAGCGTCTCGGCCACCGCACCGGTGCTGGTGAAGACGGCAACCGCAAATGCCGCGAACGTCTGCTTCAGCATTACTCGGCTCATGCGGTGTGCTGCTCTCTCTTCCCTGGAAGTCTGTTGATATTGCGCGATTTCAGGTGCAGATCAAAGCTGAAACGCAGCTTCACGCCGGAAACCCGGCAAAATCGGCGCCGCCGCATTGAACGCAAATCGCCAATACAGCGAAGCGCCGCTTTTGTGCCCGATCCGGCAAAGCCCCAGGGGCCCCTCCATGAACAGGCATCCGATTCGCCCGCCATCCTTCAACTGGTCGATCAGCGCCTGTGGAATGGTCTCGACCGCACCCTGCAGGATGATCACGTCATAGGGGCCGTGTTTGGGCGCGCCTTCCGCCAGCGGTCCGCTGACCACGGCGACGTTGTCCACCCCTTCCGCGCCCAGCAGCGCCTCTGCGTCCGCCGCCAGTGCTTCGTCTTCCTCCACCGCCACGACGGTCTGCGCCATCCGCGCGACAACCGCAGAGGAATAGCCATACCCGCATCCCAGATCGAGCACCAGTTCGTCCGGCCGGATATCCAGCGCGTCCAGCATCTTGGCCAGCGCCCGCGGCTCGAGCATATAACGCCCGCCGCCAAGCGCCACCGGCCCGTCCATATAGGCGGTCTGCCGCGCGCCGTCGGGCACGAATTTTTCGCGCGCCACGTGCAACATCGCGTCGATGATCGGGAATTTGGTTACGTCAGAGGGCCGAATCTGGGTGTCGACCATCATCGTGCGCTGTGCGGTATAGTCAGTCATGGATCGGGACTCGCAGATCGAATAATTCGCGCCTGTTCTGCCACAGAATTCCAGGGCCGACAACGGCGCATCCTGGCACAGGCCGCCCGCGCCGCCCCCGCACACACGCCTCGCACGCACGCCGCGCACGACCGCAATGACGCGGGCCGCCGAATTGGCCGACAACCACCCCTTGCCTGCCCCGCCCCCTTGGTCTAAACCCCGCCCACACCCTGCGGCGAGTTGGCGGAGTGGTGACGCAGCGGATTGCAAATCCGTGTACAGGAGTTCGATTCTCCTACTCGCCTCCAAAACAATCAGTATGTTGCGTGATTTTCGCGTTTGTCTTGAACGTAAGATGTCGCGATGCTGCCCGATTGGGTGGACAATTCAGCGGATCAGCGGCGCTCTGGCCAATCTGGCCCGCTCCAGTTCATGTTCATCCAATCCCGCATCCCGAAGCAGTCTCGTATTCAGGCGGTTCAGGTCCGGACGCGGCCCGAATGGCCATATAATGGAACTCAGCAAGGCGCCGACGTACCGAATTGATTTGAACTTTCCGCGCGCCGAAAGCGTTTCAGGCAACTCGAAATCACGATTGTCGATGGGTTTCATTTCTTGTCTCCCGATGTCGGTTCGTGAAAAGATTGCATCAGCGTGGGCCGGACTCTCAAACGCCGTTCCTTGACATCCATTGTTCCAAAAAGTCACAAAGGTGCATGCCAAGGACCTTGCCCCCTTTGAACGCCCTACGTGCCTTCGAGGCTGCGGGACGGCTTGGCAGTTTCACCAGGGCCGCCGCCGAGTTGAACGTCTCGCACTCGGCGATCTCCCGGCATGTGCGCGGATTGGAAGGGCGCCTCAACGTCCATCTGTTTCGGGTCAGGAACACCGGTGTTGCGTTGACGGATCAGGGCCACGCCTATCTTGCGGAAATCACCCCGGCCTTCGACCTGATAGCCGATGCGACCGAAAAGCTTTCGGTTCCGCCCAAGGGCGTTGTGACTCTGACGACAGAAGGCACCATAGCGCAGAAATGGCTGGTGCCACGGCTCGCCAACCTGAAAGCGCGCCACGCTGACATTGATCTGAAGCTGTCGGTAACCACGCAAGTCATGGATATTGAATCTCATGATTTTGATATCGGGTTAAGGTATCTGCGATCTGAACCCCCCGTTGGTTACGACCTCGTTCTCCCCACCAACGTCCGGGCTTATGCCGCCCCCGGATTTGCGC
>JAJDOB010000135.1 GCA_022340385.1 Rhodobacter sp. | reverse complement strand
CACGGCACTGAGGTTCACGTCATCCGCCTTGAATGTGCCCAGGGCCGCGACATTGTCGGCAAGTGCGACACCCGCCACTGCCGGGTATTCGTCATTTCCGGCAGAGAAATACTGCTGCGCCTGATCGCTGGCGAGGTATTCCAGAAAGGCGATGGCATTGTCCCGGTTCGGGGCGTATTTGGCCACCCCGGCGCCCGACAGGTTCATATGCGCGCCATTGCCATCCTGATCGGGAAAGACCCAGCCGATCATCGCTTTTTCCGCCGACACGCCGTTTACGTCGGTGCGCAGCGCGCGCGCGAAATAATAGGTGTTGGCGACCGCGGCATCGCATTCCCCCGACACGATTCCGCGCAACTGGTCGGTATCGCCACCCTGCGGATCGCGGGCGAAGTTGGCCTTGACACCAGCGGCCCAGTCGGTGGCCGCCTCGACGCCCTCATGTTCGATGATCGCGGCCAGCAGGGTCTGGTTGTAGGTGTTCGAGGAAGAGCGGATGCAAACCTGGCCCTTGAATTCCAGCTTGGCCAGATCGGCGTAGGTTTGCGGCGGGTTCGCGACCTCTGCCTTGTCGTAGAAAATGATCCGCGAGCGTTGTGAGAAGCCGAACCATTCGTTGCCCGCATCCTGAAGGTTGGCGGGAATCCTCGACTCCAGCACCGCGCTTTCGATCGGTTGCAGCACGCCGGCATTTCGGGCGCGTTCCAGCCGCGATGTGTCGACGGTGATCAGAATGTCGGCGGGCGAATTGCGCCCCTCTGCCTGCATCCGGGCGATCAGTTCATCCGCATTGCCCTCGATGCGGTTGACGGTGATGCCCGTCATCGCCTCGAAGTCCGAATAAAGCCGCTCGTCGGTGTCATAGTGGCGCGAGGAATACAGGTTCAGTTCCTGCGCCGCGACGGGTGCGGCAAGCGTGGCGAGGATCAGGGCGGTAAGGGTCGTGCGCATGGGAATCTCCTGCTGCATATATCTTATAGTTTTAGTCAGAAACATATTTTGCCGCGGCGCGCAAGGTATCCAGAGTGTTTTAGTCAGCTAATTTTTCCGCAAAAGAAAACCCGCGCGAATCTTGCGATCCGCGCGGGTGGCTGTCGTTCCCCCGCCCTGTTTTCAGGAAAGGCCTTGCGATCAGTTGCCGTAGATATAGCCCGGCAGCCAAAGCGCGATCTGCGGAAAGATGAAGATCAGGACAAGGCCGACCAGTTGAATCACCATGAACTGCATCATGCCCAGATAGATGTCTTTCAGATCCCATTCCGGCACCACGCCCTTCAGGAAATACGCCGACAGGGCGACGGGCGGACTAAGCCAAGCGGTTTGCAGGTTCACCGCCACCAGAATGGCGAACCATGTCAGGTTGATATCCAGCGCCTCCAGCGTCGGAACCAGAATCGGCACGATGATCAGCACGATCGGCACCCATTCCAGCGGCCAGCCCAGCAGGAACACCAGCGCCATGATGATGATCAGCACAACCGTTGCCGACAGATCCCATTGCAACAGCAGCTCGGTCAGCATCGTCGGCGTGCCCAGACGGCTGAACACCGCACCGAAAAAGTTGGATGCGGCGACAAGGAACATGATCAGGACGGTGATTTCCAGAGTCTTGATCATCGCGTCGTAAAAGCTGGGAACCGTCAGCTTGCGATAGGCAAGGCTGAGGAAGATCGCACCGAAGGCACCGCAGGCCGCAGCCTCTGCCGGGGTGGCCCATCCGGCCAGGATAGAGCCGAGCGCAAAGGCGATCAGCGTTGTCGGCGGCACCAGCCCCATGAAGAATTCATACCACAGGTCGGAATAGTAGAACCCGCCGGGCCTGGTCTTGCGGGTCCAGTTGTAGACGGCGTACATCAGGCCGATCCACGCCAGCGGGACGACCAGCCCGGCATAAGGGAACAGCCCGCCGAACGCACCACGCAGGCCCAGCGTGGCCAGCCAGATCAGCACGACCAGCGCCGCGAAGACCGAAGAGAACTCGATGGCATAATAGGGCGAGGTTTCGGGCTGCTCGTCCTCTGGCAGGATCGGGCCAAGGCTGGGGTTTATCCAGCAGCGCACCAGCGCGTAAAGCATGTAGAGGAAGGCCAGCATGATGCCGGGGATGATGGCGGCCTGGAACAATTCGGTCACCGGAACTTCCAGCACCGGCCCCATCACCACCAGCATGATCGACGGCGGGATCAGGATGCCCAGCGTGCCGCCCGCTGTGATGGTTCCTGCGGCAAGCCGCACGTCATAGCCCGATTTGTTCATCGTGCGCGCGGCCATGATGCCAAGGATGGTGACAGACGCACCGACAATGCCGGTGGCGGCGGCAAAGATCATCGACACGAACAGGACCGCGACGAACAGCGCGCCACGGGTACGGCTGAACATCAGCTGGATCGACGTGAACAGCCGTTCCATCAGCCCGGCCTTTTCCATCAGGATGCCCATGAACACGAACAGCGGCACCGCGACCAGTTGCTCGTCAAGCATGGTCGAGTTGAATTGCAGCGTTTGCAGGTAGAAGGTCATCTTCGACGAAAAGCCCCAGGCCCCGAAAGCGAAGCCCAGGAAGATCAGCGTGAAGGAGATCGGGAAACCGACGAAGATCGCGAACAGCATGACGCCGATCATGATGACGCCGATGATCTCGTTCGGGATGCCGCCGACACCGGTGACACCGATGACATTGACCCACCAAGTACCCAGCGGAAAGATTTTCGGATAGACGATTCCGACAAAGATCAGCGCCAGGCCGATGGCATAGAATGGCAGGAATTTCAGGAACTTGGAGCGGCGGCTTGCCGACATTTCGTACAGGCTGCGCAAAAGCTCGACAATACCCTGCAACAACAGCAGCGCGGCGGCGATTGGCATGGCGGTGCGTGCCGGTGCCAGCGGCGCCATCATCGCGGTGTCCATCGAGCGTTCCCAGATCGCCCAGGCCTTGAGCGTGTATTCCGTTGACACCCAGAGGAAAAAGATCAGCGCAGGGAAATAGAACAGCATGTAGAGCACCGCATCCACCGTCACCTGCCGTTCGCGCGGCCAGTTGCGATAGATGAAATCGGCACGGATGTGCACGCCCTGCATCAGCGCATAGCCCGCGCCCAGCATGAACATCGCGCCGGCCAGCATCCGGCTGTATTCGAACGAGAAATCGGTCGGCGCCAGGAACACCTTGCGCGACACCACCTCGAACACCATGACCGCGATGATCGGCACCACCATCAGGCAGGTCAACCGCCCGACCCAAAGGTTCAGCGTCTCGATCAGATAGATGATCGGGCGCATCCAGGGCGCCATGTCATCGGGTGTTTCGCCCGGTGCGCCGGTGCGCCGTTCGGCGATCAGTTCGTCGGTGATTTCCAGTTTGCCCGGATCTACCTCGTCAGCCATGCTATCCCTCCCACAGGACTTTTCGTCCCTCTGTTCGGCAAGGCCCGACATGCAGGCCCTGACGAACAAAGGGACCGCGGGCGCGTTTTGGAACGCCCGCGGCCAGATCAGCTTGTTACTTCAGCGTGTCGGCAAACGCCTTGCCCAGCGCCGCGTTCGATGCCTGCGAACCGGCCCAGAACGGCACCGCGATTTCGGCAAAGTCCTTTTGGCTTTGCCAGACTTCGGCAAAGAACGCATTCTCGGCGGCATTCTTTTCAAGCGAGGCTTTGGCGGCGGCCATGTACTCGCTGAAATAGTCTGCCGGGGTGTCGTGCAGAATGACGCCCTGGTTTTCCACCAGATCCTTCAGCGCCTTGCCGTTTTCGTAGATGCGATATGACATCGACTTGGACAGCGACGCGTTGGCCGCGACTTCGATCGCCTTCTGCTGCAGCGGGGTCAGCGAGTTATAGACGTCCCTGTTGATGTACAGGTCGGCGTTCACCACAACCTGGTGCAGGCCCTGTAAATAGTAATGCTTCAGCACCTTCTGGAAACCGAACACGCTGTCGGGCTTGGGGCAGCACCATTCCGCGGCGTCGATGGTGCCTTTTTCCAGCGCTGGCAGGATGTCTCCGCCGCCCATGGCGACCGAGGCAACACCGATATCCTTGTAGGTCTGGCCCGGGATGCCCGGAGGCGTGCGGAAGCGCAGCTTGCGGAAGTCTTCCATCGAGTTGATCGGTTCCTTGAACCAGCCCAGCGCCTCGGGGCCGACCGGCTGCAACATGAAGCCTTTGACGTTCATGCCCATTTCGTCCCACAGGCGGTCATACAGCTCTTTGCCGCCGCCGTACTGGAACCAGGACAGAAAGGCGATGTTGTCGATGCCGACACCGGCACCGGCCACGGGCGAGCCGAACAACATTGCGGCGGGGTGTTTGCCCGACCAGTAGTGCGTCCAGGCGAAACCGCCTTCGATCAGACCGGAATCGACCGCGTCCAGGGTTTCGGCGACACCGACGATGGCACCGGCGGGCAGAACCTCGATGACGACTTCGCCATTGGTCAGGTCAAGCACATCCTTGGCGAAATCCTCCAGCATGAACACTTCGTCCGCCTTCGCCGGGATCACCGACTGAACCCGGATCACAGTCTCTGCCAATGCGGCAGAGGCCATGACCGTCAGGCCAAGAGCGGCTGCGGTTACTGTCTTGAAGTTAAACATTTTCTTCCTCCCTTTGGAACTTGCTTGCCTTCTTCTGGTATCAGATGCACCGGTGGTCGAAGGCAGGACCGCCGGCAGCTTGAGAGTGCGGTTTCCTGACGCGCGCTTCTCAATTTCTTCAATGTCCCTTGCCTGTTGCGA
>JAJDOB010000067.1 GCA_022340385.1 Rhodobacter sp. | reverse complement strand
CGGGCGAGCCGCCGGTGGGCATGCGCTTTGTCGACTGGCTGGCGCAGAATGACCCCGCCAGGGGCGATCCGATGATCGAGATCGCGATCACGCCGAACCGGCCCGATGCGCTGGGCATTCGCGGCATCGCGCGCGATCTGGCGGCGCGGGGGCTGGGCGTGCTGAAGCCGCGCGACATCAGCCCGGTGAAAGGCGCCTTTGCCAGCCCGATCAAGGTGGTGATCGACGCCGATGTAAGGGCAAGGGGCTGCCCGCTGTTCACCGGCCGGGTGATCCGGGGCGTGAAGAACGGGCCAAGCCCGGCGTGGCTGCAGGCGCGGCTGCGGGCGATCGGGCTGCGGCCGATCTCTGCGCTGGTCGATATCACCAACTTCTTCACCTACGACCAGAACCGCCCGCTGCATGTGTTCGACGCCGATGTGGTGCAGGGCGATCTGCGCATTCATCACCTGGCGGCCCCGGCCCGGATGAGCGCGCTGGATGACAAGGAATACGACCTGCAACCCGGCATGATGGTGATTTCCGACGCGAACGGGCCGGAAAGCATCGCCGGGATCATGGGCGGCGCGCATTCGGGCTGTACCGGCGACACGGTCAACGTGTTTCTGGAAAGCGCCTATTGGGATCCGGTGACGATTGCCGCCACCGCGCGGCAGCTGAAGGTCAATTCGGACGCGAAATACCGGTTCGAACGCGGCGTCGACCCCGAATTCACCCTGCCCGGGCTGGAGGCGGCGACCGCGATGGTGCTGGAACTGTGCGGCGGCGAGGCCTCTGACGTGGTGATGGACGGCGCGGTGCCCGACACGGCGCGGGCCTACCGGCTGGACACCGACAGGGTCGCCTCGCTGGTCGGAATGGACATTCCCGCAGAGACCCAGGTGGCGACGCTGACCGCGCTGGGCTTTGCCGTCACCGATGGCATGGCGCATCCGCCAAGCTGGCGGCCCGATGTTAAGGGCGAGGCCGATCTGGTCGAGGAAGTCGCGCGCATCGCCTCGCTGACCAGGTTGCAGGGCCGCCCGATGGCGCGGCCGCAGGCGGGTGTGCCAAAACCGGTGCTGACCGCGATGCAGCGGCGCGAAACCGCCGCGCGGCGGACCTGTGCGGCGCTGGGTTACAACGAATGCGTGACCTATACGTTCATCGACGAAGGGTCGGCGAAACTGTTCGGCGGCGGCGGCGATGCGACCCGGCTGGAAAACCCGATTTCATCCGAGATGAGCCATATGCGCCCTGCCCTGCTGCCCGGCCTGTTGCAGGCGGCGGCGCGCAATCAGGCGCGCGGGTTCGACGATTTCGGCCTGTTCGAGGTCGGCGCCGCCTATCACGGCGGCGAGCCAGGCGAACAGCATGTGCAGGTCAGCGGCATCCTGCTGGGCGCGACCGGACCCAAGGACGTGCACGGCGCGCGCCGCGCGGTCGATGTCTACGACGTCAAGGCCGACGCAGAGGCGGTGCTGGCCGCCATAGGCGCGCCGGCCAAGGTGCAGATCCTGCGCGGCGGCGGCGATTGGTGGCATCCGGGGCGGCACGGGCTGATCTGTCTGGGGCCGAAGAAAGTGCTGGGCGTCTTTGGCGAACTGCACCCGCGCGTGCTGCGCGAAATGGACGTCAAGGGCCCGGTCATGGGCTTTGTCATCTGGCCAGAGGAGGTGCCGCAGAAACGCGCAAGCGTTGCGACCCGCGCGGCCCTGCAGGCGCATGATCTGCAGGCGGTCGAGCGCGACTTTGCCTTTGTGGTCGATGCCCGGGTCGAGGCGCTGACGCTGGCCAACGCGGCCGCCGGGGCCGACAAGGCGCTGATCGCGGATGTGCGGGTGTTCGATGAATTCATCGGCGGCTCGCTGGGCGAGGGCAAGAAATCGCTGGCCATCGCGGTGCGGTTGCAACCCGTGGACAAGACACTGACCGAGGCCGAGATCGAGGCAGTGGCCGCCAGGATCATCGACAAGGTCGGCAAGGCGACCGGCGGCGTGTTGCGCGGGTAGGCCGTGACCGAACGCCCCTGCCCGGTGTCGCCACCCGAAATCCGCCGATGAAGATCCGGCGCGAATGGGGTATGTCAGACCCCGAACCGCAAGGAGACGATGCAATGACGTTGAAGGTTTATCTGTCGGGCGAGATCCATACCGACTGGCGCGAACAGATCGTCGAGGGGGCCGGCGGGCTGGAGGTTTCGTTCTCGGGGCCGGTGACCGATCACGCGGCCAGCGACGATTGCGGCGTTGCCATTCTGGGGGCAGAGCCGGACAAGTTCTGGCATGACCACAAGGGCGCGATGGTCAACGCCATCCGCACCCGCAAGGGGATTGCAGAGGCAGATGTCGTCGTGGTGCGGTTCGGCGACCAGTACAAGCAGTGGAACGCCGCCTTTGACGCGGGCTATGCCGCCGCGCTTGGCAAGTCACTGATCATCCTGCACGGTCCCGATCATCAGCACGCGCTGAAAGAGGTGGACGCGGCGGCATTGGCTGTGGCAGAGACCCCGGCGCAGGTCGTCGATATCCTGCGCTATGTGCTGACCGGCCGCCTGCCGGGATAGACCGGCGGGCGGCCCGGGGCATCAGCCCCGGCGGCAGATCACTCTGCCGGCCAGCCGCCGATGGCACGCACTTCGCAGAATTCTTCCAGACCCCAGACACCGCCCTCGCGGCCATTGCCCGATTGCTTCATGCCGCCGAAAGGTGCGCCGGAACTGCGCGGCTGGCCGTTGATATCGACCATGCCAGAGCGCAGTTCGCGCGCGACCCGGCGGGCCTTTTCGCCGTCGGATGTCTGGATATAGTTGGTCAGGCCATAATCGGTGTCATTGGCGATGGCGATCGCCTGTTCCTCGGTGTCGAAGGGCATCATCGACAGCACCGGGCCAAAGATTTCCTCGCGCATGATGGTCATGTCGTTGGTGCAGTCGGCAAACACGGTGGGGCGCACGAAATAGCCGCGGTTCAGCCCGTCGGGCCGCCCGACGCCGCCGGCGACCAGACGCGCGCCTTCGTCGATGCCCTTCTGGATCAGATCCTGCACCTTGTTGAACTGCATCTCGCTGACCAGCGGGCCGATGTGGCGACCTTCCTGGGACGCGGGATTGACGCTGGTCGCCTCGGCGGCGGCCTTTGCCTGTTGCACGGCCTCGTCATAGCGCGCGCGTTCGACCAGCATCCGTGTCGGCGCGTTGCAGGACTGGCCGGTGTTGTTGAAACAGCGGATGATTCCCTGCTTGACGGCCTTGGGGTCGGCGTCGGCAAAGACCAGATTGGCGCCCTTGCCGCCCAGTTCAAGGCTGACGCGCTTGACCGTTTCGGCCCCGGCGATGGTGATCGCGCGACCGGCACGGGTAGAGCCGGTGAAGCTGACCATGTCGATGTCCCTGTGCGACGAAAGCTGGCTGCCCACCCCGGGACCGTCGCCGTTCAGCATGTTGTAGACACCGGCAGGCACGCCGGCCTCGTGCAGGATCTCGGTGAACAGGATGCCCGACATCGGCGATTGTTCGGACGGTTTCAGCACCATGGTACAGCCGGTGGCCAGCGCCGGCATGACTTTCAGCGCGATCTGGTTCATCGGCCAGTTCCACGGCGTGATCAGCGCGCAGACGCCGATGGGTTCATAGATGATCCGGTCGTTTGGCGTGTCGGGCCGCAGTTCGCGTTCGAATTCAAAGCCTTCCAGCGCGCGGATGAATGCCTTGATATGGCCGCTGCCGGCGCCCGACTGCTGGATCTTCGCCATGTCGATGGGCGCGCCCATTTCCTGGCTGATCGCGGCGCCCATTTCATCGGAGCGTTTCATGTAGACGTCGAGGATCGCCTGCATCAGGTCCAGCCGTTCGGCCCTGGACGATTTGCGCCAACCGGCAAAGGCGGCCCTGGCGGCGGCAACGGCGGCGTCGGTATCGGCCTTGCCGCCCAGCGCGATGGTGGCGAATGGTTCTTCGGTCGAGGGGTCGATCACGGGCATGTCGGTGCCGGAAATCGGCGCGACCCAACGGCCGTTGATATAGAAATTGCGAGCGTCTTGCATCAAAGTGTCCTGACTGTATCTCGGCGGCGCGCAATGCGCGGCGGCGCGTGAATTTCGATTGGAAACCGGGTATTTGGGGGCAGACATATGCCCCCGGCAGCGGGCGCGCAACACCCCACATGCCCGGCGCTGTTGCGCGGCCTTTTGGCCTGCCGCCGCCATCTCGCGCGGCAGTTACCGGTGGCCGGTTCGCGCCATTTCCGGCGGCGCGGCGACGCAATGCCGTGGCTTCATCGCCTAGACCCCAATGCGTTGCTTGCGCCGGATCTCCATCTGATGCGCGCGGGCGTCGTTGACCGCGGTGCGCGCGCTGACCTCGGGCACGCCGACGTCCCAGTCGGCATCGCCGGGCACCCAGGAATAGGCGTCGGTGACGATGGACAGCAGGGTCGTGCGGTCGGTGGTCTGCGCCCATTCCAGACCGGCAAGCAGATCGGCAAGGCTTTCGCAGTGCCGCGCCAGCGCGCCCATGGATTCGGCGTTCTTGACGAAGTCGATCTGGAACGGCTGCTTGACGCGGCAATCCTTGATCAGGTTGTTGAAGCCCGGCACGCCCTTGAATTCCTGCAACCGGTTGATGACCGCATAGCCGCCGTTGTCACAGACCACGATGATCATCTTGTGGCCGGTCAGGACCGAGGAATATATGTCGGAATTCATCATCATGTAGGTGCCGTCGCCGACCATCACGATCGGCGTGCCGTCGCCGGCCTTGGCCATCGCGTGGCCCCATCCGGCGGACAGTTCGTAGCCCATGCAGGAAAACCCGAATTCGCAGTCGAATGTATTGGGATTCTTGACCCGCCAGCCCTTTGTCACCTCGCCCGGTGTGCCCCCGGCAGCGGCGATCAGCGTGTCATTGGGGCGGGCGGATCTGTTCACCAGGCCGACAACCTGGGCATAGGTCGGCACCGGCGCATTGGTGATCTGCTGATAGTCGTCCAGCGTCGCGTTCCAGTCGGCAAACAGCGCCTGCGCCTTTGCCATCAGCGCGGTATCGGCTGCCCAGTCGCCAAGCGCGCCATCCAGTTCGCGCACGGTTTCCAGGGCGTCGCCGACCACCGCGAGCGCGCGATGCTTGGTCGCGTCGAAACGTGCGGTATTGATCGAGATGAACCGCGCGTCCTGGCGGAACGCGGTCCAGGATCCGGTGGTGAAATCCTGTAGCCGCGTGCCGATGGCAAGGATCACATCGGCCTCGGCGGCAAGCGCATTGCCAGAGGTCGACCCGACGATACCGACCGGACCGGCATGCGCGGGATGATCGTGGGTAACGGCGCCCTTGCCGGCAATCGTCTCGACCATCGGGATGCCGCGATCCAGCGCGAATTGCGCGACCGTCTCTTCGGCCAGCGAATAGCGCACGCCGCCGCCGGAAATGATCAGCGGAGCCCGGGCGGTTTTCAGCAGCGCCGCCGCCTCTGCCAGCTTGCGGCGATCCGGGCGCGGGCGCGGGATTGTCCAGGTGGTCGGCTCGAAAAACGCCGCCGGATAGTCGAACGCGATTTCCTGGGTGTCCTGCGCCAGCCCGATGAAGGCCGGGCCGCAATCGGCGGGGTCAAGCATGGCGGCAATCGCCTGCGGCAGCGACTGGATGATCTGCTGTGGCTGCGTGATCCGGTCCCAGTAGCGCGTCACCGGCTTGAAACTGTCATTGACGGTGATGCTGGGGTCGTTGAAATGCTCGACCTGTTGCAGCACCGGATCGGGCACCCGGTTGGCGAATGTATCTCCCGCAAGCAGCAGCACCGGCAGGCGGTTGGCATGGGCCGCCCCGGCAGCGGTGACCATGTTGGTGGCGCCCGGCCCGATCGAGGTGGCGGCGATCATCAACTGACGGCGGCGTTTGGCCTTGGCATAGGCGACGGCGGCCAGTGCCATGGATTGTTCGTTCTGGCCGCGCCAGGTCGGCAGCCGATCCTGCACGGCTTCCAGCGCCTCGGACAGACAGGTCACGTTGCCATGACCGAAGATCGCGAACACTCCGGCGAACAGCGGCACACGCGCCCCGTCGATTTCGGTGTGCTGGTTGCACAAGTATCGCACCAGCGCCTGCGCCATCGTCAGCCGGATTGTCGAATGCGTCATGCGTCTGCCCCCCGCGAATAATCCTGTCTGAAACACCGACGGAAAGCTATTGGGATCGCTGATTTTTGACAAGCCGGTGTTGTCGCAATTGATGTTGCCAGTGCCCGCGTGGCTTGCCATTCTGGCGTCGGACCATTGGGCGAGCGGGCATCTGCCGGGGCGTCTGGCCATGTTCGGACAGCAACGCCAGGGGGCAGCCATGATCGTGAACAAGCTGAAACAACTGTGGAACGACGGCACGCCGACCATCAATGGCTGGTGCTCGATCGGCAATTCCTTTGCCGCCGAGATCATGGCCGCGCAGGGTTATGACTCGCTGACCATCGACACCCAGCACGGCGCGCTGGACTATTCCGCCGCGCTGCCGATGTTGCAGGCGATGAAGGCCAGTGGCGCCACGCTGCTGGCGCGCGCACCGTGGAATGACCCGGCCGCGATCATGAAGCTGCTGGATGCTGGCGCGATGGGCATCATCTGCCCGATGATCAATTCCGCCGACGAGGCCGCGCGATTTGTCAGCTACGTGCGGTATCCGCCGCTGGGCCAGCGGTCGTTCGGGCCGACGCGGGCCGGGATCGCGATGCCGGGCTACGGGGTCGCGGCCAATGACGAGGTTCTGGCGCTTGCCATGATCGAGACCGCGGACGGCATGGCCAATCTGGAAGAGATCGCCGCCACACCCGGGCTTGACGGCATTTACGTCGGCCCCGCCGATCTGACGCTGGGGCTGACCAACGGAACGCTGGCCCCGGGATTCGACCGCGAGGAAAAGCAGATGGTGTCGGCCATCCGCCGCATCGCAGAGGTCTGCCGGAGCAATGCAAAATACGCCTGCCTGCATTGCGGCACGCCGGAGTATGCGCAAAAGGGAATTTCCTGGGGCTACAACATGACCACGATCGGGGCCGATGCGCGGCTGCTGGCAGGGGCGGCGGCGGCCAGCGTTGCCCGGTTCCGCGAGCTGACCGGCACCACCAGCCAGCCTATCGGCGGGGGATCGTATTGATACGGCTGCCAGTGCTGGCGCCACTATCGCGGGGCCGTTCTGCAGGCGGGGCGAACTGACGTGGCGAAACCGAAACTTCGGATCGGCCTGATCGGCACCGGTTTCATGGGCAAGGCGCATGTGTTCGGGTTCACCACCGCGCCGCGCGTGTTCGATCTGGATCATGAACTGGAGCTTCGGACGGTAGCCGATGTCACTGACGATGCCGCCGCCGGTGCCGCGCGCCGGATGGGCTTTGCCCGGTCGACCGCCGACTGGCGCAGCCTCATTGCCGATCCCGATATCGACCTGGTCTCGATCACCGCGCCGAATGCGCTGCACAAGGGGATGTCGCTGGCCGCGATCGCGGCGGGCAAGCATGTCTACTGCGAGAAACCGCTGGCGCCGCAGGCCGCCGACGCGCGCGAGATGGCCGACGCGGCAGAGGCCCGGGGCGTGAAGACACAGGTCGGGTTCAACTATGTCTGCAACCCGATGCTGGCGCTGGCCCGCGACATGATCGCAAGCGGCGAATTGGGGGAAATTCGTGGCTTTCGCGGCCTGCATGCCGAGGATTACATGGCCGACGCGGGCAGCCCCGCAACCTTTCGCCACGACCCGGCGGGCGGCGGCGCGCTGGCCGATCTGGGCAGTCACGTCCTGGCGACGGCGGAATATCTGTGCGGCCCGATCCGCCGGGTGCTGGGCGATTGCGCGACGCTGATCGCCGAGCGTCCCGATGGCCGTGGCGGACGCGTGCCGATTGCCACCGACGATGTCGGGCGCGCCTTTTTACGGTTCGAGAATGGCGCCACCGGGTCGATCGAGGGCAACTGGATCGCGATGGGCCGCAAGATGCAGCATGATTTCGAGGTCTACGGCAGCGCCGGCGCGCTGGCCTTCAGCCAGGAGCGGTTCAATGAACTGCATTTCTATTCCGGCGGCGACCGGCGCGGGCGGCAGGGCTTTCGCCGGATAGAGGCCGGGCCGGACCACGCGCCCTATGGCCTGTTCTGCGTCGCGCCCGGCCACCAGTTGGGGTTCAATGACCTGAAGGCCATCGAGGTTGCCGGTTTCGTGCAGGCCATCGCCGGCCGCCACCCCGAACCGTTCGGCTTTCGCGCCGGCCTGCGCATCCAGTCGCTGGTCGAGGCGATCCAGCAGTCCAGCAGCCGCGAGTGCTGGGTGGACGTCTAGCGCGGCGTCCTTTCAATGTGAATCGGTGGGGCCGCTCCAGCCTTCTGTTCTTGCGCGCAATTCATTCCGAAAACCGGTTCCCACTTTTCGGATTGCGCTCTGGCGATCAGGTCGTGACGTCGGGCGCATCGCGGCCGGTGTGGCTGCGGATGCCGGCGATCTGCTGCGCCGCCTCGATCACGCCAGCCAGCGCCTCGGCGGGATCCGCGAAGATTCGCGCCGGATCTTCCTCGACATCTTCCAGATAGACCCGCAGCGTCGCGCCTTCGGTGCCGGTGCCCGACAGGCGGAACACGACCCGCGCGCCCCCCTCAAAGGCGATGCGGATGCCCTGATGTGCGCTGGTCGAGCCGTCGACCGGATCGTGGTAGGAAAAATCGTCTGCCTGGGTCACGGTCTTGGCCGCGATGGTCTGGCCGGGAAGGTCGGACAGCCGCGCGCGCAGCGATGCAATCAGCGCGTTGGCCTTGTCCATTTCCACCGCCTCGTAGTCGTGGCGGGTATAGAAATTGCGCCCGAACCGCTGCCAGTGCGCCCGCATCAGATCCTGTACCGATTGCCCGGTTTCCGCCAGGATGTTCAGCCAGAACAGCACCGCCCACAGGCCATCCTTTTCGCGCACATGATCCGATCCGGTGCCGGCGCTTTCCTCGCCGCACAGGGTGACGCGGCCGTCATCCATCAGGTTGCCGAAGAACTTCCACCCGGTCGGTGTTTCATAGCATTGCAGGCCAAGGGTTTCGGCAACGCGATCGACCGCGCGGGAGGTCGGCATCGACCGCGCCACACCGGCAAGGCCACTGGCATAGGCCGGCACCAGCCGGGCATTGGCGGCCAGCACGGCCAGGCTGTCGGAGGGGGTCACGTACAGGCCGCGCCCGACGATCATGTTGCGATCGCCGTCACCGTCAGAGGCGGCGCCGAAATCGGGCGCGTCATCGGCCATCATGCGATCTATCAGGTCTTTCGCCCAGATCGGATTGGGATCGGGGTGGCCGCCGCCGAAATCGGTCAGCGGCGTGGCATTCACCACCGATCCGGCGGGCGCACCCAGCACGCCTTGCAGGATCGCGGTCGCATATGGCCCGGTCACGGCATGCATCGCGTCGAACCGGACGCGAAACCCGGACGCGAAGAGGGCGCGGATCTTGGCAAAATCGAACAGCTTTTCCATCAGCGCCTGATAGGCGGCGACCGGATCGACCACCTCGATCTGCATGTCGCCCAGCCGGGTCGTTCCGGGCGTCGACAGGTCGACGTCATGCGATTCGACGATACTGTACTCGCTGATTTTCTGCGTTTCGCTGAATATCCGGTCGGTGATCGACTCTGGCGCCGGGCCGCCGTTCGAGGTGTTGAATTTCACGCCGAAATCCTCGTCGGGGCCGCCCGGGTTGTGGCTGGCCGACAGGATGATGCCGCCATCGGCGCCGTTGATCCGGATCAGGTTTGACGCCGCGGGCGTCGACAGCAGTGCGTCCTGTCCGACGATCAGCCTTTTCGCGCCGCCCGCCGCGGCCATGCGCAGCACCACCTGCGCGGCGCGCTTGTTGAAATGCCGCCCGTCGCCCCCCAGCACCAGCGTCTTTCCAGAGACCCCGCCGATGGCGTTCCACGTCGCCTGAATGAAATTTTCCAGGTAATGCGGTTGCTTGAACACATGGGTTTTCTTGCGAAGGCCCGAGGTTCCGGGCTTCTGCCCCTCGATGGGGGTGGTGGCAATCGTGTTTATGGTCATGGCCGGTTCCGCCGTTCTTGGGAATTCATGATGGATGCAATATGCATAAGCCGATCGTCGGACAAATAGTCGGCAATCGCAACAGGCAGCCTTTGCCGCCAGTTCGGGTATTCATCAATTGTGCCCGGCAGATTGGGCTGATCTTCCACGTCCAGCACGTTTTCGATCTGCACCGCCACCAGGCCGGAGCCGCAATCGGCCAGAAATCCGTGCATTCCGCGCGTATCGGTGAGCGCGTCGAACGCGGCGGTTTCCGCCTTGCGGGTCGCCAGCGCCCGCGCCCGTTGCGGCGTGTCGATATGGCCGAGCCTTGAATGCGCGGCGATATCGGCGCCCTTGCGCCAGCCGCGCCATGTCGGCAGATCATGGGTGGAAAACGACGCCAGCGTCTGCGGGTCGTATTGCGTCGCCGGTCTGAACCCGTTGCCGCCCGCGACATCCTGTTCGAACGCGACCACGCGGCAGCCCAGCAGGCCAGAGGATTTCAACGCCGATTGCAGCCCGGCCGGGATATTGCCCAGATCCTCGCCGATCACCGTCGCCCCGGCGCGCGCGGCCTCGATCCGGGTGACGGCCAGCATCGCGTCCAGCGGCATCTTCACGTAGGCCCCGGGCACCCCGGCATCACCGGTCGCCCAGAACGCCCGTTCGAATCCCAGGATATGGTCGATACGCAACAGCCGCGCGAACTGGAACTGGCGGCGAAGGATCGCGGCGAGCGTGGCAAAGCCTTCGTCGGCCAGCACATGCGGCACCATCGGCGCAAGATTCCAGTTCTGCCCGTCGGGCGCGAATGCATCCGGCGGCGCGCCCAGTGCCGCACCCTGTGCGAAAAGGCCCGGATTCTCCCAGGTTTCGGCGCCGTGCGGATGGGTGCCCACGGCAAGGTCGAGATACAGGCCAAAGCGCATGCCGGCCGCGTTCAGGTCGTCAGCGACGCGGGCAAGCTGGGTCTCTGCGCGCCACTGCGCCCAGGCGTGAAAGCGGATGTCGTCGGCAAGGGCAACGGTAGCCTGCGCCACATCCGGGGCGTCGGCGCGGCGCAGTCCCTTTGGCCAGTCGTTCCAGTAGGGTCCATGTTCGCCCGACAATGCCTGATGGGTTGCGAATCGTTGCAGCGCATCGCCCATTGCCGCGCGGTAGGTCTCGAACGCGTCGAACGCACCGGCGTCCTGAAACGCGGCATAGTCGGCCCGCAAGGCCGCGAACTGGCGGCGCGTCTCGGCTGCGTAGTCGATCAGCGCGCCCCGGCTGGCGGGGGCCGCATCGGTGGCGATATGCAGGGTGTTCAGCCACTGGCGGTGCGACGGCGTATAGGGGCTGAACGCCTTGGGATCACTCGGGAATCCCGCATGCACCGGGTTGATGCCGAAAAACGCCGCCCCGGCCTGCGCCGTTGCCAGCGCCGCCCGGGCCAGGTCGGTGTAGTCGCCCACCCCACCCTGTCGGGCAGTGCGCAACCCGGCCAGCGGCGCGGTCACGCCCCAGGCGCGCGGCGGATCGGGCAGCCGCCCGGGCGCGGCCAGAAGCCATGTCCTGGCCCCGTCCTGCGTCAGCAGGTGACGCCCGATGGGCAGCACCGGGAAATCGGCGGACCCGCGCCCTTCAAGACATCCGCCATCTTCAAGGCAAAGCTGCCAGGGTGCGGTTTCATCAAGCGTCGGGGTGACCGCCGACCCCGCCGTCAAAACCTGCCAGCGGGGCGCGTCACCCGATGCCTGCAATTCATCCCGACAGCGCCGCGCCGCACCAGGCGTTGCCGCGTCGAACCCCATCGCGGCCAGCAGGGCAATCTGCGTTTCGGCGGATGTGACATGGTGCTCGCCCGTCACATCGACATAGTCCGGCAAGATACCTGCGCGTTTGGCAAGCCCGGCCAGCGGGTCGCTCATGCGCCGGAGTCCAGATCGAAAACCAGCACGCAATCGGCAGGGCATTGGTATGTCTTGCCGCCGATCTGCGGGGGTGGCATCGCCTCGGTGCTGGTGTCGACCTGCAGGCACCAGTGCTTGCCCTGCGGCGGCTGCGGCAGCGTCACCTCGATCTCTGTTCCGGCATTGAACACCGCGAAGATCGCGTTTGGCTGTTCGGCATATGTCGGCGAGGCAGAGGCCATGCGAAGTTCGGCGCACAGAATGCGCAAATCCGGGTCATTCCAATCCTGTTCGCGCATCGGCGTGCCGTCTTCGCGCCGCCAGAACAGGTCCTCCAGCCCGTCGGTGCCACGCTCGTTCGAGTGCAGGAACAGTTTCTGCCGCAGGATCGGACGGGATTTGCGAAATGCGATCATCGCCCGGGTGAAATTCAGGAACGGCGTATCGACCGCCGACCAGTCGAGCCATGTGGTGGCGTTGTCCTGATTGTAGGCGTTGTTGTTGCCGCCCTGGGTGCGGCCCAGTTCATCCCCCGCCAGGATCATCGGAGTGCCCTGCGACAACAGCAGCGTCGCCATCATGTTGCGACGGCGGCGGGCGCGGGCGGCATTGATCGCGGCATCCTCGGTCGGCCCCTCGACGCCCATGTTGTCGGAAAAGTTTTCGCCGTGCCCGTCGCGATTGCCCTCGGCATTCGCCTGGTTGTGTTTCTGGCTGTATGTCACCGTGTCCATCAGCGTGAAACCGTCATGCGCGGTCAGAAGGTTGACCGAACTGGTCGCGGGCCGGCCGGAATGATCGAACTGCCGGGCAGAGCCGGTCAGCCGGTCTGCCAGGCGGCGCACCATGTCATCATCGCCGCGCCAGAACCTGCGCACGCCATCGCGGTACCGGTCGTTCCATTCCAGGAACGGCGGCGGAAACGCACCCAGCTGATACCCGCCGGGGCC
>JAJDOB010000052.1 GCA_022340385.1 Rhodobacter sp. | reverse complement strand
CAGGGTCGAATCGTCGAGCAGGGCACCCACGCGGAACTGATCGCGCGCAAAGGTCTTTATGCCCGATACTGGGACCGTCAGTCGGACGGGTTCATCGGTCTGGTCGAGGCCGCCGAATGACCGTGACGATCCGGCGCTTGGGGCATCTGGGCGATGGAATCGCCGACGGTCCGGTGTTCGTGCCGCTTACTCTGCCCGGCGAAGTGGTAGAGGGCGAGCAGTCCGGGGACCATATTATCGCGCCGCGCATTGTCACGCCGTCGGTCGAACGTGTTAAACCGCCGTGCAGCCATTTCCGGACATGCGGCGGCTGTGCGCTTCAGCACGGGTCCGACGGGTTCGTCGCCGCGTGGAAGGCGGATGTCGTCAGCACGGCGTTGGCCGCGCACGGGTTGGCCGCGCCGATCCGGGCAATCAGAACCTCTGCGCCCAGATCGCGCCGCCGCGCCACGCTTTCGGGGCGGCGCACGAAAAAGGGCGCGATGGTCGGATTTCATGCGCGCGGATCGGACGTGATCGTCGATATCCCGAATTGCCAACTGCTGCACCCGGACATCATGGCGCTGCTTCCGGTAATCGAACGGCTGGTTGCGCTGGCCGCCTCCCGGAAGGGAGAAATTGCGGTTTCGGTCACTTTGGCCATGGATGGGGCGGAAGTTTCGGTCACCGGCGGCAAGCCGCTGGACAGCCAGCTGCAACAGGATCTTGCCAGGCTTTCCGGCGAATCCGGGATCCTGCGTCTGGCGTGGGACGGCGACGTTGTGGCCCAGCACCGGCCCCCCAGGCAGATCATCGACGGAATCACCCTGATTCCGCCGGCGGGAGCGTTTCTGCAGCCGACGAAAGATGGCGAAACCGCGCTGATCGCGGCGGTGCGCGATGCGGTCGGCCCGGCGCGCCGGATTGCCGACCTGTTCGCGGGCGCCGGCACCTTCGCCCTGCCGCTGGCGCGCAATGCCGAGGTTCATGCGGTCGAATCGGATGCGGCGATGCTGATGGCGCTCGACGCCGCGTGGCGCAACGCAGCCGGGCTGAAGAAAGTGACGACAGAGTCGCGGGACTTGTTTCGCCGGCCGATGCTGCCCCTGGACCTGCGCGGCTTTGACGCGGCCGTCATCGACCCGCCGCGCGCCGGGGCCGAGGCGCAGGTGGCCGAGATCGCGCAGTCGGGCATCCAACGGCTTGCAATGGTGTCGTGCAACCCGGTGACATTCGCACGGGACGCGAAAACTTTGACCGATGCAGGCTATTCGCTGGACTGGATAGAGGTGATCGACCAGTTCCGCTGGTCGGCGCATGTCGAACTGGTGGCACAGTTTTGCGCGATTCAGTGACTGTTATTGCCTGAACGGGAATTCAGGCGTCGGTAACGCGCCTGTGTGAAATCGGGTATTTCGCGTTTGCTTTCCTGCCCATATACTTCTGAAAAAACCAACGGTCGGGTCAGTGGCATGAAAATTTTCAAGGGTATTCTGATACTGTCACTCTTGCTTGGGCTTTCGGCGTGTTCCAGCAAGTTTCGCACCTATCACGGCCCGGAGGTCACGCGTATTGTCGTGCTCAAGGGTGAGCGCAGGATGCTGCTTTACCACGGGACAGAGGTGCTGGCCGCACACCGGATCGACCTTGGCTTTGCCCCGGCCGGGCACAAGCAGTTCGAAGGCGACGGCAAGACGCCCGAGGGGCGCTATCTGATCGACCGCAGAAACCCCGACAGCAGTTTTCATCTGTCGCTGGGCATATCCTATCCGAATGCGGCGGATATCGAGGCCGCGCGTGCGGCGGGCAAGAATCCGGGCGGCGACATATTCATTCACGGAAAAGCCAAGCCCGGCCAGAAGCGCGGCGAGGATTGGACGGCGGGATGTATTTCGGTGTCGAACCGTGAAATCGAAAGGATTTATGCGATGGTCAAGGACGGCACCGTGATCGACATCTATCCCTGAGGCTGCGCCGAAGGTGTCGGGGCCGGTTGCCGCGGTGACGCGCCACCACCACCCATGATCAGCGTCCACCAGATTTTACCGCCCGATTCCTGATGCCATGCGAATCCAAGGTCACGGGCCCTGCGGTCCATGATCACGCTGCGCGTGTCGGGTGTTTCCATCCATGCGGCCAGCGTTTCCAGCTCGGTCTCGAATGTTTCAGAGATGTTTTCGCCCAGCATCGTCAATGTGTACCCGGCGCGCTGTACCCGCTCGATCGGGGACGATCCGTCAGAGCCGAAATGCCAGGGCCGGTTCTGCACCGCCATGTCGCGGGAATGTGTGGCGGCCGCGGCGTTCAGCTGGGCGTTCAGCGTCACCTGACCTACACCCGCGGCCTGGCGAAGCGCATTGATGGAATCAAGCATGCGGAACTGAATGCGCGACGTATCGCTTTTGGAAATCCGGTACAGGCGTGGCAGCGGTTTCCCATCAGCGGCCATTTGCGGTACGGTGGTCCCGCAGGAAACCAGAAACATGCTGACAATCAGCAAAGTCAAAATACGCATCATCACCCGGCCCCACGCTTTCTGTTCCAGTTAGCCATACCTGCAGGCGTGCAACTGTTCAAACCGAACTCCGCCGATATGGCAAGCTAACGCTTGTTTGAATTGCGACTGCGGCATTCCGGCCATATGATGTGATCTGGGCAAGACGACCAATGATGTGGAGTGCAAGATGACCCGCGAAAAACCGAAAACATTCGACCGCCGCCTGTTCCTGGGCGCCAGTGCTGCCGCGCTCGGCGGACTGGCCGCGCCGGCGCTGGCGCAAAGCACCGGCGACACGGTCGAGATCGAGCGGGATATTTCCGAAGCCGTTCGCCGGAATATCTCCAGTTTCCGATCGCTTAGCTGGGAGCCGTATTTTGATTCGCTGCGTGGCGGGGCGATTCTGGTGGATGTATCCTCGCGCGCGTTGCATTTCTGGTCGGAAGATCGTTCGACCTACAAACTTTACCCCACCAGCGTCCCGCTGACAGAGGATCTGACGCGCCGCGGGCGCACCAGCGTCGTGCAAAAGGTAGTGGGTCCGTCGTGGCGACCAACCCCGTCGATGCTGAAGCGCAACCCGGAATGGCCGGAATACATCGGCCCGGGGCCGGAAAACCCGCTGGGAACCCACGCATTGTACCTGTCGTGGACCTATTACCGCATTCACGGCACGCATGACACGCGCAAGATCGGACGCCGGTCCTCGAACGGGTGCATCGGTCTGTATAACGAGCATATTTCCGAACTGTTCGCGATGACCCGTGTCGGCACGCAGGTGTTGCTTATTTGACGATAACACCCTGCCTCCATGAGGTTGTTTGGCAAGATGCGTTTGCGTTTGGCAAACAAAGCTGTTTATTGGGATCATACGGGGTACAAACGAGTGTCCCACGTGTAACCATAATTTTTGCCAGACAAGAAAAACCTGGAGGATCACAATGAAAAAAGTAGCTATCGCTGCCCTGATCGCTGCCGCTGCAGCAACCACTGCTTCGGCTGGCGGTCTTGACCCCGTCGTAATCGAGCCCCAAGTCATCGTCGAAGAAGCATCTTCGTCGTCGGCTGGTGGCCTGATTGTTCCGCTGATGCTGATTGCCATCATCGCGGTTGTCGCTTCGAGCTAAGCGAACATCGGATCGGATGCCCCCGGCACTTGGGGGCACTGCCGAATAAGAACAAGAATGGCGGTGTCCCGGATCGGGGCACCGCCATTTTCTATTCCAGCCAGCCTTTCATATTTTCCTCGATCACGGCCGCCAACGCGGCGATATGCGGTTTGCTGTCATTCAGGCAGGGAATGTAGGTAAACTGTTGCCCGCCGGCATGTTCAAAGCTTTCGCGTATCTCTTCGTTTATTTCCTCGAGCGTTTCGATGCAGTCGGCTGAAAACGCCGGTGCAATCACAGCAATCTTCTTTTTCCCGGCCCTGGCCAACCGCGCGACCTCTTCGACCGTGTAGGGTTGCA
>JAJDOB010000050.1 GCA_022340385.1 Rhodobacter sp. | reverse complement strand
GGTCTGGCTGCCGGGGGCGGTTGCGGGCATGGCTGGACTTGCCGACGAGACCCTGAATTATGATCGCGCCTCCTCGGTCCTGTCGCCGGACGCCGAGGTGGCGGCGCTGGTCGACAAGGACCTGCTTGTCGCGGATGCGGCGCTGATCGAGCGTGCCGGCGCCGCGTTCGCGCAGCGCCCGATCCTGCCGCCCGAACGCGCCGCGGCGCTCGCGGCGCCGATCATGGCGCAACCCTCGGGGCGCACGCTGATCGTGACCTGCATGAAGAACGAGGGCCCGTTCATTCTGGAATGGCTGGCCTATCACAGGATGATCGGTGTCGATGATTTTCTGATCTACACCAATGATTGCGACGATGGCACCGACGCGATGCTGGATGCGTTGCAGGCAAAGGGGCTGGTGCAGCGGCGTGACAATCCGTTTGGCGACACCGGCACCAAACCGCAGCATGCCGCGCTGCAGGCGGCGCAATCAGAGGATCTGGTGCGGAATGCAGGCTGGATCATCTCTATGGATGTGGACGAGTTCATCAACATCCATGTCGGCGCCAACCGGCTGGATGATCTTTATGCGGCGATTGGCGATGCGGGGCTGATCTCGCTGACCTGGCGGCTGTTCGGCAATGACGACATTCATGACTTTCGCGACCGCCCGGTAATCGGTCAGTTTACCCGCTGCGCGCCCCAGCTGATCCGCCGTCCGCATCAGGCCTGGGGGTTCAAGACGCTGTTCCGCAATCAGGGTCAGTGGGACGGGTTCGGTGTGCACCGGCCGCGTGGATTTCGCGGCGGGCCGGTGAAATGGGTCAACGGCTCGGGCAAGCCGATGCCCAAATCCATGCTGCGCAGTGGCTGGCGAAGCGGAATCGACACCTACGGCTACGATCTTGTGACGCTGAACCATTACGCGGTGCGCAGCGTCGAAAGCTTTCTGGTCAAGCGTGACCGGGGCCGCGTCAACCACGTCGCGCGCGATCAGGGCGAAGCGTACTGGTTTCGGATGAACAACAATGACGAACCGGATTTTTCGATCCAGCGCCATATGCACGGGCTGGACGAGGCCCTGGCGGATCTGAAATCCGACCCTGCGATCGGGGCGCTGCACGACGCCGCCGTTGCGGCACATCGCGCCAGGATCCGGCAATTGATGGCACAGCCGGACTATGGCGCGCTTTACGACCGGCTGACCGGCGCACGGATGCAACGGCTGTCGCGGATGCACCGGCATTTCGGGATGAACGTGTTCCTGCACGGCCCGTCGGTGGTGCCCGACCGGGTGCTGGAACAGGATGTGCCGCCTGATTTCTTCTTCAATACCGCACCCCCCGATGCTGGCGCGGCGGACTGATTGGGTGGGGTCGGTTGCGTCCGGGCGTCAGGCGGCTTAATTGGTCTTGCAATGCAATCGGGATCGTCCGGGACCGGCCCGCCGGGCCATCCCGCGCCCCGGCCAGAAGACGACAAGCAACATGAAATTCGGCAGCCCGGCCATCAACTTTGTCTACCATATCGGTGCGCATTGCACCGATGAAAATCTGCTGTTGCGCTCGTTGATGCGCAATGGCGATGACCTGAACAAGCGCAACATCATCGTGCCGCGCCCGCGTCGCTATCGCGGTCTGATCGGCGAATTCACCGCCAGATACCGCGGCGAAGCGATCCCCGACGACGAACAGCAGAACCTGTTCGATGCGCTGCTGATGGGGTATCCGGCGGAACGGGTTGTCCTGTGTCACGAGAATTTCCTGTGCACGCCACAGAAGATATTCGAGGATGGCCGCCTTTACGCCAGGGCGCCGCTTCACAGTGGCTGGCTGCGCAACCTGTTCCCCGAGAACCCTTGCGAATTCTTCCTTTCGATCCGCAATCCGGCAACATTTGTGCCCGCCGCGCTGAAGATCGACGCGATGCCCGATTATGCCACGTTCCTGAACGGTGCCAATCTGGCGGAACTGCGCTGGAGCGAGGTGATCGCGGGGCTGCGCGACGGCAATCCCGGCTGCCCGATCACCGTCTGGTGCAACGAGGATACGCCGCTGATCTGGCCGACCGTGCTGCGCGAGATCTCGGATGCCGACCCGGATATCACGCTGGATGGCGAGATGGATCTTTTGCGCGCGATCATGTCCGAAGACGGATTCAAGCGGATGGAGACCTATCTGGCGACCCACAAACCGCCCACCGAGATTCAGCGCCGCAGGGTCTTCGCGGCGTTTCTGGACAAGTTCGTGCTGGACGAAGCGGTCGAAGAAGATATCGACCTGGATGGCTGGACGCCGGAACTGGTCGATGAAATCACCGCGCGCTACGAAGACGACGTCTACGAGATCGAACGCATGCCAGGCGTGAATTTCATCGCAACATAAGGCGGAATTCCGAAACCGGCTCCGGTATTCTGATTGCGCCGGGCGATCTAGCGCGTGCGGGACTGATCGTATTTGCCGATGTCGCGGATCTGGCGAAAGACCTCTGCCATGGAACGCGCGACATTCGCGGGTTTCGGCAATGTCAGACCTTTCTGGTCATCTGAAACCGGCACCGAATAGATGCGCCCGACCGGGGCCTTGCATTGCAGGATTGCCAGGGGCTTGCGCTGGGCGAGGAATGGCATCTGCTGATCGTTGTCGGCGCGTCCGACAGCCAGCCGCATCAGCGTGTTGGAAAGGCCCGTGCCGCGATTGCTTTTCGCCTGAATTGCCATGATCGTTCTTCCTGCACTTGCCGTCTTTGTGCAGGAATCGCCTTAAACCCCGGTTAATGTAGGGCCGTCGCGGGACAGTTTCGCGGAGAATTTCAGGCGGAATTGCGGCAGCATCCAGCGCCGGGTGATCAGGACGACCCCCGGCGCCGGTGGCAAGTCAACGCGATCGCGCGCTCAGAAGAAGGCCTGCAACCCGGTCTGGGCCCGTCCCAGGATCAGCGCGTGCACGTCATGGGTGCCTTCATAGGTGTTGACCGTTTCCAGGTTGGTCAGGTGCCGCATCACCTGGAAATCTTCCTGAATGCCGTTGCCGCCGTGCATGTCGCGGCTCAGGCGCGCCACATCCAGCGCCTTGCCGCAATTGTTGCGCTTGATCATCGAGATCATTTCCGGCGCGGCGCGTCCTTCATCCATCAGCCGCCCGACCCGCAGCGACGCCTGCAACCCAAGCGAAATCTCGGTCTGCATATCGGCGAGCTTTTTCTGGAACAGCTGGGTCTGGGCCAGCGGCTTGTTGAACTGCTTGCGGTCCAGCCCGTATTGCCGCGCCGCGTGCCAGCAGAACTCTGCCGCGCCCAACGCGCCCCAGGAAATGCCATAGCGTGCGCGGTTCAGACAGCCGAACGGGCCTTTCAGGCCTTCGACATGCGGCAGCAGCGCGTCCTCGCCGACCTCGACATCCTTCATCACGATCTCGCCGGTCACCGAGGCGCGCAGCGACAGCTTGCCGCCGATTTTCGGCGCGCTCAGCCCCTTGAGACCCTTTTCAAGGATGAAGCCGCGGATCTTGCCGCCATGCGCCTCTGACTTGGCCCAGATGATGAACACATCGGCAATCGGCGCGTTGGAAATCCACATCTTGGCACCGTTCAGCACATAGCCGCTGCTGGATTTGGTCGCCCGGGTCTTCATCGCGCCGGGGTCGCTGCCGGCATCGGGTTCGGTCAGCCCGAAACAGCCGATCAGGCTGCCTGCCGCCAGTGCGGGCAGGTACTTGCTGCGCTGTTCGTCGCTGCCATAGGCATAGATCGGGTACATCACCAGCGAGGATTGAACCGACATCATCGACCGATAGCCACTGTCGACCCGCTCGATCTCGCGCGCGACCAGCCCATAGGTGACATATCCCGCGCCCAGCCCGCCATAGGCCTCCGGCACCGTGGTGCCCAGCAATCCGGCCTCGCCCATCTCGGGGAACAATTCGGGTGCCACCACTTCGTCGCGATAGGCGGCGATGGCGCGCGGCGCAAGCCGGTCCTGGGCGAAGGCGCGCGCGGCGTCGCGCAGCATGCGTTCATCCTCGGTCAACTGGTCCTCCAGCCGGAACGGGTCTTCCCAGTCGAACCGGGCCAGATCGGGGGCATCTTTGGCGGACAGATTTGCGGCTTGATTCATCTCGGGACTCTCCTGTTGCGCTTCGGTTTAGTGCACCGCGCGGCCAAGGGCAAACCCGCTTGCACCAACCCGGACACGGATTTCCATAGGACCCAAGTCGGACTTGACCCCGCCCGCCGCGCATGCCCCATTCGCCACAGACGCGAAGGAGCAGACATTGTCCGACAAAATCTCAACCATCGACGGCGTGCAGGCCATGCTGGCGGGCGAAAACTATGTCTGCGGGCGCGCGCTGGCGACCGTGGTGTTTCTCAGCCTGCGTCTGGGGCGGCCGTTGTTTCTGGAAGGCGAGGCCGGGGTCGGCAAGACCGAGATCGCCAAGGCCATCGCCAGCGGGCTGGGGCGGCGCCTGATCCGGCTGCAATGCTACGAGGGGCTGGATACCGCAAGCGCGGTCTACGAATGGAATTTTGCCGAGCAGATGATCGCGATTCGCACCGCAGAGGCGACCGGCGGCGCCGACCGCGACGCGCTGAAATCCGAACAGTTCACCGAAGA
>JAJDOB010000013.1 GCA_022340385.1 Rhodobacter sp. | reverse complement strand
CATATCCGCAACGCAGCGGCCCATCGCCCCGCTTTGGCGTCGTCGACACGCGCGCGCATCGGACCTTTGCACCTGCGGCAATCCCGCTATGCATCGGCGTATATCGCTTGAAACACAGGCGGTTGACTTTATGTTGCAGTGCAGCATGAGGAACAAGACATGACCGATTTCACTGCAAACTCTTCCGTGTCGCACCCCCGGGGTTTTGCGCTGCTTCCTTGGATCGCGCAATTCTTTCGTGGCCTGACCAGCGGCTATCAGGCGTATCGGACCTACGAGCGTCTGAGCCGCAAGAACGACTCTGAACTGGCCGCCATCGGGCTGACCCGCGCCGACCTGCCGCGTGTCGCCGCAGAGGAACTGCTGGACGCCAACTGACGCCGGCACCGTGCGAATGCGATCACGCCGCAGCGCCGCGCTTTGGATTTGATCTTGCGGCGTTACCCGGGGTGCCCGTCGTCCGGCGCAATTCATTGCGACAATTGGTTGCCGCTTTTCGCAATGCGACCCTAGATCAGCGGCGCCGACAGGGCCGCGATCCACCGCCCCGGCAGGCCCAGCCAGCCAAGCAACACCGCGCTGTCCATCGCCAGCGCCCCCGCGCCCGCCACCGCAAGCAGGATCGAAAATATCACCCAGCCGTCGAAGATTTCGTGCTCGCGGTTGATGACCGCGTTGAACAGCAGGCGAAAGACGACCGACAGTCGCTGGATCGGGACCACCACCGAAATCGGTGCAATCGCCAGCGCCAGGTAGCGGAACAGTTGCGATAGCGCGACGAACAGCGCCGATGCCAGAAACCACCGCGTCGACCCCTTGTCGAAACCGCCCAGCGCGCGCCGCCCGCCGGCCAGCGCCAGCAATCCCGCCACAACAAGTGTCGCGGTGACGTAGGATACCAGGCCACCGGCCACGCCGTCGGCCAGGCTGCCGTCGTTCCGAAGCGCCAGTGCGATAAACAACGGGCTGGTGCCATAGCCGAAGGCACAGACCGCGCCCCAGAACATGCCCGGCAGGTATTGCGGCTCGAATCCCTTGGCCTGTCCCTTGCCGGTCACTGCCTTGCGCCGCCGCACCAGCAGCAGCGGACCGAAGATCACCAGCAGGATGCCGATCAGGTTCACCGTGTTGACGGTTTCGTCCAGAAACAGGAACCCCAGCACCAGCGCCACAAGGATGGAAAGCTGCTGCACCGGCGTCGACAGGGTCGCCCCCAAAAGCTGGGTCGCCTTGTAGTTGCCATATCTCCCGATCACGAAATGCACGACCCCGGCCAGCGCCATCCACAGCCAGGTTGACAGCTGCCAATCGGCCAGCGCCTGAAACCCGCGCATCACCAGCGCGAAGGCGACGAAAATCGGCACCCCCAGCGGTACAGTCACCGCCATGCCCTGCAACACGCTGCCCTTGATCACACCGCGCCGGGCAGCGGCATTGTTCAGCCCGAAAAACGCCGCCGAGGCAAAGGCCAGAAGCGCTCCGCCCAAAGGTTAGGCCTTCTTGCGCAGGTAATCGCGGATATTGTCGGGGCCAAGCGTGACCGTGGGGTCGTATTCCGGTGCGTCCTCGATCTGTTGCAGATCGTTCAGGCCGGATTTCTTGAAGATCCGGTTGATCACGGAAATCAGCCGCATCGGGCGGTCCGGGTCGGCATTGAAATGCTGGTGAATCGTATTGGGCGGCACATAGATCACGTCGCCCGCCTCGTATTCGAACTTTTGCACCTTTTCCTGCGGCTTCCAGAAATACACGTCGGTGATTTCCACGTCGCAATCCTGATGCATGTCAAACCCGCGCCCCTCGACGCAATACAGCACCTCTTCGGCCAGATGCCGGTGCTTGCCGGAATGCGATCCCGGCGGGATGATCTGCATATAGGCATCGACCGTTTCCATGCGGGTGTTCATGCTTTCGTTGATCAGATGTTTCAGCAGGCCCTGACGCGACATTTCCCACGGCATTTCATGCGGATGCACGACCTTCTTGCGCAGCGCGTTGCGCGCGGGCGCGGTTTCGGCGTCGTCCAGCAGTTGCTGATAAAGATCGCGGTTCTCGTCGCCCGCAATCCAGGCGGATGTTTCGCCCCAGGCCATCAGTAGCCCTCCTCGGGATGGTTGTGATCGTGTTCCTCTTCGCGCACCTCGAAATCCTCGCCGCCGGGGGCGGGCGTGGTGTCGCGCGGGATCACGGTCTTCTGGAACAGCATGTTCATGAACACGAACATCGGCTTGGTTTTCAGCACCAGCGCGCGGGCCGGTTTCGTGTCGGACGCGTTGAAATGCTGGTGCACGCAGTTGTTGTGCACAATCGCCACGTCGCCGGCCTTCCAGCCGTATTTGATGTCGTCGTGAATCTCGTAGCCTTCGCCATCCAGAATATAGAACGCGGCCTCGTTGACGTGACCATGTTTCTGGCTTTTGCCGCCGGGGCCGTATTCCTCCAGATGGATGTGGAACAGCTGGCTGATGCCGTCCTTGGGTTCGACGTAATGCCGGCTGTAGGCCTGCGGACCATCGACGAACTTGATCTCTGACGCGCGCCGCACCCGCGGCATCGAGCGCAGACGTTCCAGTTCATGCGTCAGGTTGTATTCGCCCTGCACCGGGCGCACGAAGATGCGGTTCTTGTTGGCGTGATAATGCCCTTCCGGCACCACGATTTCCGCTTCGGTTCCGGGGTCTTCCGGATCGTTTTTCTTGGTCATAGAGCGACTCTCCTCCCATTGACCTTCTTCTACCCTGTTCGCTAGAATAGAACAACATTCTTCTATGTGGAACGACAGGCAGGGCCCGAACCGATGATCGAACTATGCGCGAAATCCGATGTGGCCGAGGGCGATATCCTGAAGGTAGAGACCGGAGATCTGGAAGTTGCCGTCTACCATGTCGAAGGCGCATTCTACGTCACCGACAACGCATGCACGCACGGGCCCGGCGAATTGTCAGAGGGCTATCTGGACGGCCACATCATCGAATGCGATTTTCATCAGGGCTGTTTCGACATTCGCGACGGCCAGGTCGTTGCCCCGCCCTGCATCGTGGCGCTGCGGACATACAAGGTACTGGATCACGAAACCCATGTGGTGATCGAGACGCCAGCAGAGTGATTGCGGGCAGCGCCCGTGGCGATCGCAAAGCCCGCCTATGCGCGACCCCGGACAACCACCGCTATGCCTTGGCCGGCGTACGGCACCTTCAGGTCCGTGTGGCAGTTGCCGCGGGCCTTCACAGCATCAACCACCTTCCGGATCGCACAGGTCAGGCTTGCAGATAGGCTTGCAGCGCGGCCCCGGTTCCATCCGACCAGATCAGGCCAAGCCAGCGGGCAAAGCTTTCGCTGAACCGCGCATTGTCGGCCAGTTCGCCATAGAGGTCGCGCTGATCCAGCCAGGCCTGCGGGGTTTCCCTTGCCGTCCTGGCGGCGGCGGTCAGTTTGTCCCAGATCGGGTCGTTCGGCTCGATCACGCTGCCATCCTCGCGGGTGCCTTCACACATGCGCGCCCAAAGCGCCTGCGACAGCGCCAGCCCCTCGATCTCGCCATCCGCCGCCAGCGCCTCGCGCAGCACCGGCAGGATGAAACCGGTATGGCGGGATGAACCGTCAAAGGCCACGCGGCGCACGGTGTCCACGATCTCGGGGTTAGAAAAGCGGCGGTCGATCAGATCGACATAGGCCGCTGGCTTCATGCCGGGCACCGCATCGACCCGCGGCGAGATCTCGGTCGATGCGACCTTGCGGAAGAACGGCCCGATCAGCGGATGCGCCATGCAGCCCGAGATGAAATCGACACCAAGGATTTCGCCCGGATTGGAAACCACCTGATGCCCGCCGTTGAGGATGCGGATCTTCATCGATTCGTAGCTGTGCACGTCATCCGAAAAGGTGGCGCCCGCCTTGTTCCAATCCGGCCGGCCGGCGCAGAAATCGTCCTCGATCACCCATTGGCGGAAATTCTCGTGGGTAACCGGGGCCGCGTCGTCGATGCCGAAGGTCCGCACGAGATCCAGTTCCTTGGGACCGGTGGCCGGGACGATGCAGTCGACCATCGCATTGGGGAAGCTGCAATTGGCGTCGATCCAGTCGGCAAGCGCCGGGTCGGACAGGCGCGCCAGCGACACCACCGTCCGGCGCAGGATCGCGCCATTGCCTTGCAGGTTGTCGCAGCTTTGCCCGGTGAACGGGCCGGTGCCGGAGTCGCGCCGCCGCTTCAGCGCGGCGACCATCGCGCCGAAGGCCGTGCGTGGGGACTCGGGGTGCGCCGCATCGAACCGGATGTCGGGATGCGCGGGGTCGAAGGCCTTGGTCACCGGGTCGATGTAATACCCGCCCTCGGTCACGGTCAGTGAAACGATGCGGATCGCCGGGTCTGCCATCTGCTCGATGAGGGGGCCGTTGCCCTCTGCGACCGGCACGAACCCGATCATCGAGCCGACCACCTCTGCCGAGCGTCCCGCCGGGTCAAGTTCGATCAGCGTGGTCAGATAATCCTGCGCTGCCAGCCGCTTGCGCTGTGCCTCGTCGTTTGGCCGCACGCCCGCACCGATGATCGCCCAGTCCAGCGCCTGCCCGGTCTGCATCAGGCGATGCAGATACCAGGCCTGATGGCCCCGGTGGAAATTGCCAAGCCCGATATGCACGATGCCGGGTGTCAGGCCGGAACGATCATACACCGGGCGAATGATCGTTTCGGGCAGGTCGTGCAATGTGGCGTTGGACAGTTTTATCATCGGGGTCAGTCCTCAGCTCATCCAGTTGCCGCCATCGACGTTCAACGTCTGGGCAGTGACATAACGGGCCGCGTCCGAGGCCAGGAAAACGCAAGGATCGGCAACATCCGCCGGATCCCCCATGCGGCCCAGCGGTACAGCTTCGCCGACTTCGCGCTTTTTCTGGCCCCTGGGCTTGTTTTCGTATTCGGCAAACTGGGCGTCGACCACATCCCACATCGGCGTGTCGATCACCCCCGGCGCGATTGCATTGACGCGGATATTGTCGCCTGCCAGTTCCAGCGCCAGCGACTGCGTGACCGAAATCACCGCCGCCTTGGTCGCGCAATAAAGCACGATGTTGGGTTCTCCGCGCCGCCCGGCCTGCGACGAGAAATTGATGATCGCGCCGCCTCCGCGTTTCTTCATCGACGGCACCACGGCCTGGATCGCAAAGATCGTGCCGCCCAGGTTCACGTCAAACTGGCGGCGATAGTCCTGAAGGGTAACCTTGTCGATCGAGGCCATGTTGAAGATGCCGGCGTTGTTCACCAGAATGTCGATGCCGCCCCACGCCGCCTCGACCGCGGCAACACCCCTGGCGATTGAATCGAGTTCGGTGACGTTCATCACGACCGCCATGCCGTGATCGCCCAACTCCGCTGCCGTGGCCCTGGCGTCGTCTTCCAGAAGGTCGGCCACCGCCACTTTGGCCCCCGCCGCGACATATGCCTGGCAGATCGCGCGCCCGATGCCACGGGCGCCGCCGGTGATCAGGGCAACCTTGCCGTCAAGACTTTTCATGTGATGCGCAGTCCCTTGGCGTCGAACTTGTGGATCAGCGCAGGATCGGGCGTCAGCTGGATCGCGTCGCCATAATGCAGGTCAAAGTCACCGCCGACCCGCACGGTCAGGGGTTCGGCAAAGCCATCTATCTTGACGTGGAAGAACGTGTCGCTGCCCAGATGCTCTGACACGCCCACGGTGCCATGCCAGTCGCCGCTGTCTGTCGAAACGGTCAGGTGTTCGGGCCGTATTCCGATGGTATGGGCATTGTGCTTGGCGGCCTCGGGGCCCTCGATCAGGTTCATCTTGGGCGAACCGATAAAGCCGGCGACAAACCTGTTGCGCGGGCTGTGATACAGTTCCAGAGGGCTGCCCACCTGTTCGATCACACCGGCCTGCAACACCACGATCTTGTCGGCCATCGTCATCGCCTCGACCTGGTCGTGGGTGACATAGACCATCGTGGTTGCAAGCCGCTTGTGCAGTTCGCTGATCTCAAGCCGCATCCCGACGCGCAGGGCGGCATCGAGGTTCGACAGCGGCTCGTCGAACAGGAACGCCGCCGGTTCGCGGACGATGGCGCGCCCGATGGCCACGCGCTGACGCTGGCCGCCCGAAAGCTGCCCGGGGCGGCGATCAAGGTAATCCGTCAGGTTAAGCGCCTTGGCGGCCGCCTCGATCCGCCGGTTCTGTTCCTCCGGGGACAGGCCCGCCATCTTCATGGGAAAGGCGATGTTCTTTCGGACCGACATGTGCGGGTACAGCGCGTAGCTTTGGAACACCATCGCCAGCCCCCGTTTGGCGGGCGGCAGACCGGTCGCGTCCTTGCCGTCGATCTCGATAATGCCAGAGGTCGTGTCCTCCAGCCCGGCAATCAGCCGCAACAGGGTGGACTTGCCGCAGCCTGACGGGCCGACAAAGACCACGAACTCGCCATCCTCGATTTCCAGGTCCAGCGGCGGGATCACCGTCACGTCGCCAAAGGCTTTCTTGACCTGTTTTAGCTGAATACGTCCCATGCTTCGTTCCTTACTTCACAGCGCCGAAGGTCAGGCCCCGGACAAGTTGTTTCTGGCTGAACCAGCCAAGGATCAGGATTGGTGCGATGGCCATGGTCGAGGCCGCGCTGAGCTTGGCGAAAAACAGGCCCTCGGGGCTGGAATAGCTGGCGATGAAGGCCGTAAGCGGCGCGGCCTTCGCGGCGGTCAGGTTGAGCGTCCAGAATGCCTCGTTCCAGGCAAGGATAAAGTTCAGCAGCAGCGTCGATGCGATGCCCGGAACAGCCATCGGCGTCAGGACATACAGAATCTCGTCCTTCAGCCCGGCCCCGTCCATCCGCGAGGCTTCCAGAATTTCGCCCGGGATTTCCTTGAAATACGTGTACAGCATCCAGACGATGATCGGCAGGTTGATCAGCATCAGGACGATGATCAGTCCCAGACGCGAATCCAGCAGGCCCAACTGGATGAACAGCAGGTAGATCGGGTACAGCACGCCGACAGCCGGCAACATCTTTGTCGAGAGCATCCACAAAAGGATGTCCTTGGTGCGCTTGGACGGCACGAATGCCATCGACCAGGCGGCCGGAACCGCGATGATAAGGCCAAGAACCGTCGAAACGCCCGCCAGGATCACCGAATTCCACAGGAACCGCATGTAATCGGACCGTTCCTGAACGACCGCGTAGTTTTCCAGCGTCCAGTCGAAGAACAGAAAGACCGGCGGGTCACTGATGGCCTGGGCCTCGGTCTTGAAGCTGGTCAGAATGGTCCAAAGGATCGGAAAGAAGATCACAAGACCGACACCCCAGGCAATCGCGGTGTTCAAGATCTTGCGGTTGGTCGTGACTGCTCGTGCCATATCCGTCTCTCCTCACGCGTCCAGGTTCTTGCCGACGATGCGCATCAGGAAGATGGCAACGATGTTGGCAAGAATGATTGCATAGACGCCACCAGCAGACCCCAGACCGACATTCTGGCTTTCCAGAACGCGCTGGAAAATCAGGTAGCTGAGCGTCTTGGTTCCGAACGCGCCGCCGGTGGTGACGAAGATCTCTGCGAAAATCGACAGCAGAAAGATCGTCTGGATCAGAATGACGATGGTGATCGCGCGCGACAGGTGCGGCAAGACAATGAACCAGAACCGCTTGATATACGGGGCGCCGTCCATTTCGGCGGCTTCAAGCTGTTCGCTGTCCAGCGATTGCACGGCGGTCAGCAGGATCAGCGTCGCGAACGGCAGCCACTGCCAGGACACGATCAGGATCAGCGAGGGCATCGACGCCTGACTGAGCCATTGCAACGGCTCTGCGCCGAAGAATTTCCAAAGATGCGCCAGAAGTCCGTTCACCGGGTCCATGAACATGTTTTTCCAGACCAGAGCGGAAACCGTGGGCATGACGAAGAATGGGGCGATCACCAGAATGCGGACAACGCCCTGCCCCCACATTGGCTGATCGAGAAGAAGCGCCAGAACGATCCCCAGAATGACCGTGACGAACAGCACGCCACCGACAATGACCAGCGTCGCCTGGACGCTCGGCCAGAACGAGCTGGAGCCGACGAACCTGGTGTAGTTCTCGAAACCGACCCAATCGAGCCCGTTGGCCATCGAGTCGCCCCGAAGCGGCAGGTATTTCTTGAACGAGAAGAACAGCGTCATGGTCAGCGGAACCAGCATCCAGCCCAGAAGCAGGATCACGGCAGGTGCCAGCATTACCCGGGCCGCTACTCTTGAATGCTTGGTCGCCATGGACACATCTCCTCTGTTGACGGGAACACCGTCTCAGAACTCGGGATCAATCGTGCAAGTTATCGCGTTGGGTGCCGGGGGCGACCGAAACCGCCCCCGGCTGGGAGAAAACCTAGCGGTAGCCAGCGGCTTCCATCGCGTCGTTGGTCAAAGCCTGAGCTTTGGCCAAAGCTTCTTCCACCGTTTGCTGCCCGGCATAGGCCGCCGAGAATTCCTGGCTCACTTCGGTTGCGATACCGGCAAACTCGGGGATGGCGACAAACTGGACACCGACATACGGCACCGGCTTGACGGTCGGGTTCATCGGATCGGCCGCATTGATGCTGTCAAGCGTCATCTGGGCGAACGGAACCTTCTGGTACTCGGGGTTTTCGTACAGCGAGGTCCGGGCTCCCGGAGGCACGTTGGCCCAGCCTTCTTTCGCGGCGACCAGTTCGATATAGTCCTTCGACGTGGCCCACTCGATGAACTGCTTGGCTGCATCTGCTTTCTGGGTGCCTGCAGGAATTGCCAGCGCCCAGGCCCAAAGCCAGTTGGACCGTTTGCCCAGACCGGTGTCGGGTGCCAAGGCAAAGCCGACCTTGTCTGCAACCGTCGAGTCATTGGGGTTGGTCACAAAGGATGCCGCAACGGTTGCGTCGATCCACATGCCGCACTTGCCCTGCTGGAACAGCGACAGGTTTTCGTTGAACCCGTTGGTCGCGTAACCCGGAGGGCCGGATTCTGCCATCATGCCAACAAAGAAGTTAAGCGCGGCGGCCCACTCGGGCTGGTCGAACTGGGCGTTCCAGTCTTCATCGAACCAACGGGCACCGAACGAGTTCGCGGTGACCGTGATAAAGGCGCCGCCTTCACCCCAGCCGGCTTTGCCGCGCAGGCAGATACCGTTGATCTCGTTGTCGCGATCGGTCATCGCGCGGGCAGCTTCGGCGATGAAATCCCAGGTCGGCGCATTCGGCATTTCCAGACCGGCCTTTTCCATCAGGTCGGTGCGGTACATCACCATCGAGCTTTCGCCATAGAACGGGGCCGCATAAAGCGTTCCATCATAGCTCAGACCGCCTGCCATCGCGGGCAGGATGTCGCCGACGTCATATTCCGCGCTCAGGCCATCAAGCGGGACAAGCCAGCCATTGGCACCCCAGATCGGCGTTTCGTACATGCCGATTGTCATGATGTCGAAAGCGCCACCCTTGGTGGAAATGTCGGTGGTGACGCGCTGACGCAGCACGTTCTCTTCCAGAGTCACCCAATCGACTTCGTGGCCGGTCTTGGCGGTGAAATCGTCTGTGTAGCCCTGCATTCGGATCATGTCGCCGTTGTTCACGGTCGCAATGGTCAAGGTCTCGGCACTGGCTGCCAGGCCCAGTGTCGAAATCGCCGTTGCGCTTAAAATCAGATTCTTCAGTTTCATCCGTAATCCTCCCAGGATGCTGTTTGACACAACGTAATCACTAATGTTTCATCGGCTCGAGTCAAATTATTTTTTGACGCGCGTAAACTTCGAGTACTTTCCCAATGATCTCCTGTGGTTGCGCTTTCAGGCCGACAGCCGCAAAACTAACTTCCCCTCGAAAAGGGTCTCTTCGCGCGATTCGGCCTTGCAGCCCGAGTTCATTATTTCAAACAGTTTCTCCACGCTGCGCTCGACGATTGCCGAATAGTCCTGGGACACCGTTGTCAGCGGCGGACAGGTATAGCGCGACCACGGGTGGTCATCATGGCCGGCGATACGCATGGCGCAGCCCGGCCCCCGCCCCACGCGCAGGCCCTGATCATATGCGGCGGCCAGCAGTCCGATCGCGATGCGGTCGTTGCTGCAAAGCACGGTATTTGACGGCAGCTTGCGTTCCGAAATCAGGCGCTTGCCCTCTTCAAGCCCCATCAACTCGAATTCCCAGCTATGCCCGCCGACATGGATGATTTCAGGCGTGTGCCCAAGTCGCTCCATCGCCTCGATATAGGCTTTGCGGCGCTTGATGGCATTGGGGTTGACCGGCGGCATTTCAAAGAAACAGGGCGGCTCTCCGGTGCGGCACAGGTAATCCACGATCAGGCCGATGCTTTGAAAATTGTCAGAACCGACAAAGGCTTCACCGATCTCCTGGTTGCTGTCAAACGCGACGGTCGGCACATCATCGGCAAATTTCCTGATCTCTTCCAGGTCCGACGTGCGCCCCAGCGGCGCCATCAGCGCGCCGGCCGGTTTAAGCGATCGCAGCGTCTCCAGCGCGTTGATCTCCATTTGCCGTTGCCCGTGAGAGCTGAACAGAATCGGCCAATATCCGGCATCTATGCAGCGCCGTTCGATCATCCTGGCCATCTCGGCGAAGAACGGGTCAGCGAGATAGGGCACAATGACCCCGATGTTCTTGGTCAGCCGTCTGTTCTGGTTGACCGCGAAAATATTGGGAGTGTATTCGTACCGTTTCAGCGCGTGCTCGATGCGCTCGCGGGTGGTGCTCCGAACGCTTTCCGGGTCATTGAAATACTTGGACACCGTCGGACGGGATATGCCGCTGACCGAAGCGAAATCCTCCATCGTCTGGATTTTCCGATGTTCCATCGTTGCGTTCCAATTTTTCTCCGGAATCGAAAGCGCCGGACACCCTTGTTCGATGGAACATGTAGCAAATTTATTTACGCGCGTAAAGTTTTTAATTTACGGACGGAAACGAATTCTGTGCGAGTCGAAAGGCGCAAGCTCATCCGGAAAGTGTGCGCGGCCGTGAAGAAGATATTGTTCACGCCGGGGATTCCGGTCGACACAATCGCCGAGGACTTCCCCTGCGCGGATCCTTGCGGCGTTGGCCGGGGCACAGGCGGGCCAGAGCGCCCCAAGAAGGCGGATCGAAGCGCATGTCCAACGCGTCCGCCTAGCGCCAGTTCAATGCTGCGGGTTCTTCCGGTCACTAATGCGCAAGGCCAATACCCCTTACCGCCATTTCACCCGGCGCAAACTTGGCAGCAGCAGCGTCAGCACGATCAGCACGATCAGGATCAGCGATTGCGGGCGCGCCGCCATGAATCCGATCATGTCGTAGTCAGAGATCATCCGGGTCTGGTGGAACGAGCGTTCGCAGGTCTCGCCCAGCACCAGCGCGATCACCAGCGTCAGGCGCGGATAGTCGAACCGGATCATGAGATACCCGATCACCCCCATGATCATCGCCAGCATCACGTCGCCCGGTTTTCCGGCCAGCACATAGACCCCGGTCAGCGAGACCGCGACCACGACTGGCACCAGGAAATCCACGTTGATATGGGTGATCATCACCAGCCAGCGCGAAAAGATCAGACCGATCACAGAGGCCCCCACCGCCGACAGCGTCAGCGCCACGATCAGGCCATAGACCTCGCGCTGGTTGTCCAGCAGGATCGAGGGGCCGGGGTCGATGCCATGCAGCACCAGAATGCCGAGGAACAACGCGGTTTCGGCGCTGCCCGGAATGCCGAAGGCCACCGTCGGCACCAGCGACCCGCCATCCTTGGCGTTGTTGGCCGATTCCGGCGCGATGACGCCCAGAATATTGCCCTTGCCGAAACTCTCGGGATTTTTTGAGGTCTGGACCGTCGAGGTATAGGCGATGAACGAGGCCACCGTGCCGCCAAGACCCGGAATCGCGCCGATAATCGTCCCGATTGCCGACCCGCGCAGCAGCGTCGGCCAGTTCACGAACACCGCCCTGACGCCTTCCCAGACGCCGGAAATCCTTTGCTTGGCTGCATCCGCGTTGCCTGCAACAGACCCGCCCTTCAGCGCCAGTTCGATCATCTGGCTCAGTGCGAACATGCCCGTCAGCGTCGGCACCAGCGGGATACCGTCCCACAGGTAATCGGTGCCAAGCGTGAACCGCAATTCGCCCGACACCGTGTCCGATCCGACGAAGGCCAGCAACAGGCCAAAGCCGCCCGCGATCAGCCCGCGCAGCAGTTTTCCGCGCGCCGAAACGGCGATGGCGACAAGCCCGAGAATTGTCAGAAGAAAAAACTCTGCCGGCCCGAAGGCCAGCACCAGTTCGCGCGCCACCGGGATCACCAGCAGCAGGGTGAACAGGCCGATCAGCCCGCCCATGGCAGAGGCGCAGGCCGAGGCCCCGATCGCCAGCCCGGCCTTGCCCTGCCGGGCCAGAGGATAACCGTCAAAGGTGGTGGCCGCGTTCGGCGCGGTGCCCGGCGTGTTCAGCAATATGGCGGTGATCGAGCCGCCGAAGGATGTCGCCCCCATGACCCCGCCCGCCAGATACATCGCGTCCAGCGACTCCATCGAAAACGTCACCGGGATCAGCAGTGCCAGCGCCGTGGTGCCGCCCAGCCCGGGGATCACGCCAAAGGTCAGCCCCAGCACAACGCCGAGGAACACATAGATCACCGACCCGCTGGTGAATACCGCCAGCACCGCGTCGAACAGCACATCCAAACCCATGTCAGCCCACCTGTTCAGGATCGGGCCGGGAACGACGCCCCCGGCCCGCTTGATTGGTCACTTCTGTGCCAGCAAGTCTTTGTAGGTGGTGTAAAAGCCCATCAGTTCGTCCATCAATGCCCGGGTCTCTTCGGGTCCGACCGGATCGACCGGACGCTTGGAACTGACCGACCATTCCTGCACCGTGTCCGAACTGGCCGCGGCAACGACCGCTTCCGACAGTCTGGCAGCGATATCCGCGGGAATGCCCGGAGGCCCGCCAATCACCCGCACGACCTGGAACTTGGAAAAGTCCGGATACCCGGCCTCGCCCGAACTTGGCACGCCCTCGACACTGGGCGTATCCTCGAACGTCATCAGCAGGCGCACATCGCCCGACTTGACGTATTTGTTCAGCGACGCGATCGGTTTGATGGTGGCGTCGACCTCGCCGCGCATCAGCGCCACGATGGTGTCGCTGGACCCCTTGTAGCCGGTCACATTGATGATCGGGCAATCAATCAGGTTCATCGCGATATAGGCGGTGACCGAACTGGTCGAGGCGGGGCCGGTGTCGGAATGCTTGAACGGGCGTCCAAGGCTGCACAGGTCTTCCAGCTTCTGGTATTCGCTGTCGGCCTTCACCGCCAGTGCGTAGCGCGAGTTGCCCAGTGTCGCCAGCCAGGTCACGTCGTTCAGGTCGAACCCGTTGGCCTTGCCCAGCAGTTGCGGCACCGTCAGCCCGGGAATGTTCCAGATGCCGATGGTATAGCCGTCCGGATCGGCACGATAGATCGTCGCCGCGCCCTTCTGGCCGCCCGCGCCGGGGACGTTTTCCACCACAACCTCGACACCCAGCGACTTTTCCAGTTCCGGTGCCAGCGCGCGCGCGTAGGCGTCAAACCCGCCGCCGGGACTGTAGCCGACGATGAACTTGATCGGCTTGTCCGGCCATTCGGCCATTGCGGCCCCGGCGCTGACCGCCAGCGCTGCGGCAGCGATCAGCCCGTGTTTCAAAGTCTTCAGCATATCATTTCTCCTCCATGTTGGGTGTTGGATCGCTTGCCCCGGAAGGGTGCGATTTCTGGTTGTCTTCGGTGCTCACCATGCACCGAAACCTTTCGGATCGAACAGAACACCGCGATACAGCGTCGTGCCCAGCAGTATCTCGAACACCAGCAGTACAAAGCCGAACACCAGCAATGCCGACAGGATCGCGCTGGTCCACGACCGTTTGCCCTGCAACCGCATGTAGGCGGCGATGAACAGCGGAACGGTCGGCAGGATTCCGATGCCCAGCATCACCACGATGAAGCCGACCATCCAGCCTATCATCCCCAGTTCCGCGCGCAGCGCCGGATCGTGCGACATCTCTCGGTTGCGGAAATCCGCACCCAGCGCCAGGCGCAGGGCCGCACCAAGGCCGTTATCCAGCCGCGACAGCAGGTCGAGCACGCAAAGCACCGCCGTCAACGAACCGACAACCGTCGGCATCAGCCGTGACCCGCGCCCGTAATCCTGTGCCCAGATCACCATGCCGATCGCCGCCAGCATCAGCACCAGCGGCGGCCAGATCGACCTGATCTTGCGGGGCACCGTTTCGTTCTGGGTCATCTTGGTCTCACTCCGTCGGAAACAGCAGCGATTTGACCACAACCGGGGCCGCCCCGGTGGCGCGAATGATCTCGCCGATGTCGATGAAATCGAAATCTGCCAGTGCGATGCCGTCAATCGAAACGATTGCGCCGGGTACATGTTCCTCGGTCCGCGCCTGCATCCCCAGCACCCCGCCGATGTCGCCGTCGATGACCATGACCAGGGCGTGGCCGGCATCCAGATGGGCGCGCAGGCCCGTCACCAGCCCCCTGGCCAATCCGGCAAGCCGCGCATAGGTGGCCGACCCGGTCCAGGGAATGGCCACCGCGACCGGCGTTTCGGTCAGGTCCATCCGTCGCAGACTGTCCGTGATCCGTGCGGCCACGTCGGCGGGGTCGATCACCTCGCCCAGATCAAGCTGCGGCGCGATTACCGCAAGGTTCCGGATCGGCAGCGCGGACTCGGGATCAAGAAAGATGGTCGAGCCGGACACCTGCACGGTGTATTGCGACGCCCCCACGACGGTCGCGCGGATGCGTTGGCGCGCGGGCCGAATATCCGACGCCCATGCGGCAATGCGCCTGCGCAACGCCTCTGCCAGTTGAGGCCCCAGATCATCCGACACGCCGCCCGGCGCCGCGATGAATTCCGACACCCCCCCCGAAAACACCACCCGCGCGCCGGACAGTTTGGCAGTCAGGGGCGGCAGGCGCAGATACCCGTCCTGCGCGTCGCCCCGCACCGCCGCCAGCACGCGCGTCGCCATGCCATCGGCCACCCGCCGACGGTCCGCGACCGTCAGTTCATCGCCCGGCCCCGCCACCACACCGGCCGCAACCAGATGCCGCGCGCCGAACGGCTCCAGCCGCGCAATGCGCCCCGCGTCATCCAGCACGATCAGCCGCGCGCCAACGTCGATGGCCGTGCAGGCGCGCACTTCTCCGGCCTCGCACAGCGCAATCTTGGTCGTCCCGCCGCCGACGTCGATATTGACCACAGGCCCGCCGGTTTCCGACAGTTCCACCGCGCCCGATCCATGCGCCGCAATCAGCGCCTCCAGCCCGTCGCCGGCACTGACAGACACGAACTTGCCCGCCTCTGCGGCAAAAATCTCGCCGATCGCGCGGGCGTTGCTGCGCCGCGCCGCCACGCCGGTCAGGATCAGGGCACCGGTGTCGACATCGTCCGGCGACATCCCGGCGGCGGTGTATTGCGCCCGGATGAACCCGCCCAACACGCTGGCATCAATGGTGTTTTCGCCCGCATAGGGCGTCAGCAATATGTCCGAGGCGAAGATGACCTGCCGGTCGGCGACCACGTATCGGGTGTCCATCCGCTCCAGCGTGATGCGCGAGAACAGCAGATGCGATGTCGACGACCCGATATCGACACCGACAGAGGTCAGCTCGATCTCGTCTTCCTCGATCAGTGACCGCCCCGCACCCGAAAAGAACACCCGCCCGCCGGGGTCCGTCTCTTCGCTTACAGGGCCAAATGCGTTCATTCCTCGTTGGGCCGGACATAAAGCGCCGGGTCCATCCGGCTGGTGGCGCCGGTTTCGGCCAGCAGCGCCTCGAATTCGGCGCGGATTCTGTCGTCTTCCATCCAGTAGGGAATCGAGGTGCCGCCCTCGGTCACATCCATCGCGGTATAGTCGATCTGCTTGGCCCCCGGTGGCAGACCGGTGGCAATCGTCGGATGGTTCGGCCCGAACCACGCGTTCAGCCGGAACGGTCCGTCGCTGGCATTGAAATGCTGATGATACCAGCGTTCGCCCCCCGGGGCCGCCGTGACCATGCCGAATTGTTCGTAATCCAGCCGTTCGACCAGATCGCCCTTGCCATCCTGCCACGGCGTCTCGCCCGCGCGCTCGGGCCAGGTATAGGTATAGCCTTTGCCCTTGATGCAGATCAGAACGGCGGCGGATGTATGTGCATGCGCCTTGGAATATTTGCCGGTCTCATGCTGGCCCAGCCAGATGTAGAACTTGTTGCCGGTCATGAACGGCTCGACCCGGCGCCAGCCGGGCGAACGACGATTGTCCAGCGGCAGATCGCAATTGACAACGTCGGGCACCATGTTGGTGCGCCGCATCGCCAGACCGCGGATCGGGTCGGGTTCCAGCGATTCCTTGTATTGATAGAAATCATCCGCAGCCGTGAACCGCCCGGCCAGTTCACCGGGGCAGTTGTACAGGAAATCCGCATCCCCGATCAGGTTCATCAGATTGGGCGCGGTCGTCCCGCCGATCAGCAGCGCCGTTTCGCCCGTCGCGTTGACGATCCGGTGCCATGCGTTGACCGGAATCGAAAACAACGAGCCTTCCTGCCATTCAAAGACATGGCGCTTGCCGCTCTCTTCCAGCCAGACCTCGGTGGTGCCGCGCCCCTTGGCGACCAGATAAATCTCTTCATACAGGTGCTTTTCCGCGTTCAGCGCGCCGCCGCCGGGCACTTCGACCACATATTGCCCCCATTTGCCCTCGGTCCCGTGCAACTGGATGTAACTGCCACGACCGCCCATGCGCGGCCAGTCGGCCAGTTCCAGGTCGAACACGGTGCGAATCCCGATTCCGCGAAACACCGGGATATTCTCGGCCTCCATGAACCGGTCATAATCGGATTGCGGCTGTCCGAACCGGCCGTAGCCCGCGCGTTCGCCGCGCGTCGGTTCATGCCAGTGAACGGCACCTTCCATGTCATGCGGCATTGCCCGACTCTCCCCCGGTTTGCTTGCCGCCATTATGTGCCCGCCAGCGCCGGTTGCGTCAAGAAATGGAATGACGTTCCACATAAGGGAACGCCGCCAAAGCCACCGGATTGCGTTTTGACTTGAGGGCAATGCCAGCCCTATCGTTGCCCGAAACCAGAGGGCGCATGCGATGACCAAGGGCGATGACTGGAAAGCGGAACCGGTCGAAGGACCGCCTGATGCCACCCCGGGCTGGGGGTCCGACATCGCTGCGGCCATGCTGCGCCGGCTGGACATCCCGTTCATCGCCCTGACCCCCGGCGCCAGTTACCGGGGTCTGCATGACAGCCTGGTGAACCATCTGGGGAACACGCGGCCCGAAATGCTGGTCTGCCTGCACGAGGAACACGCGGTCGCCATCGCGCATGGCTATGCCAAGGCGACGGGGCGCGCGATGGCCGTCGCGCTGCATTCCAACGTCGGGCTGATGCATGGCGCAATGGCGATCTTCAACGCCTTCGCCGACCGCGCGCCGATGCTGATCCTTGGGGCCACCGGGCCGATGGATGCCAGCCAGCGCCGCCCGTGGATTGACTGGCTGCACACCACCCAGGATCAGGCCGCGCTGGTGCGCAATTTCCTGAAATGGGACGATCAGCCCGCCTCTGCCAGCGCCACCCCAGCGGCGATGATGCGCGGCTGGAAGATCGCGAATTCAAACCCGCAGGGGCCGGTCTACATCAATCTCGACGCCGGCGACCAGGAGGCACCGCTGGATGCACCCGTCGCCCTGCCGGATCCCGCGCGCTTTGCGCCGCTGCCCGACGCGGCCCCGGATCCGGCGTCGGTGGCCGCGGCAAGCGTGGCCCTGCGCAACGCAAAATCCCCGGTGATCCTGTTCGGACGCGGCGCGCGAACCGAACCCGCGATGCAGGCCCGCGTCGCATTGGCAGGGCGTCTTGGCGCGGCGATGTTGTCGGACCTGAAATCGGGGGCAATGGTGCCCACCGATCACCGGCTGCACGCCGGGCCACCGTTCAACAAGCTTTCGGCCCCCGCGCGCGAGGCGCTGACCCGCGCCGACGTGATCCTCAGCCTCGGCTGGATCGACCTTGGCGGCGCGCTGAAACAGGCCTTTGGCGATGACGTGCCGGGCGCGACCATCATCCACGCCAGCCTCGACCACCACCTGCATTCAGGCTGGAACCAGGAACATTTCGATCTGGCACCGATCGACATCGACATGGGATGCAGCGCCGACGCCGCCGTGGCCGCAATCCTGGCCGCCCTGCCCGATGCCGCCCCGGCGACCGCTCCGGTCCCGCAGGCCAAAGCACCCGCCAGGGGCGACGGCACCGCGCTGACCAACCGCGACGTCGCCCGCGCGCTGAAGGCGGCGGCCGGCGATCAGCCGATCACCTTCGCCGCGATGGCGCGGGGCTGGCCGGTCGACATCCTGCCGCACCGCCACCCGCTCGACTATCTGGGCAAGGACGGCGGCGGCGGCATCGGCAGCGGGCCCGGCCTGACCATCGGCGCGGCTCTGGCGCTGCGGGGCAGCGGGCGGCTGGTGGTCGGAAGCCTTGGCGACGGCGATACGCTGATGAGCATCAACGCGCTGTGGACGGCCGCGAAATACCGCATCCCGGCTCTGTTCCTGATCGCCAACAACCGCAGCTATTTCAATGACGAACTGCATCAGGAAAACGTGGCCAACCGGCGCGGGCGAAATCCCGTAAATGCCTGGGTCGGCCAGCGGCTGGACGACCCCGCGCCCGACATCGCCGCGATGGCGCGGGCGCAGGGCGTTGACGGCATCGGACCGGTAACGGATCTCGATGAACTGCGGAATGCGATGCAGCAGGCCATCGCCGCCTTGCGCGCCGGCCGGCCGTACCTGATCGACGTGCACATCGATCCGCGTCAGGGGCGCGAGACGGCGGTGAAACGCAACACCTAGCGCGGATCTCGGGTTGTCGCTTCGTCAGGGAACCGGTGGTTCCGACCCGGGTTCGCCTCATATAACCCATATTTCCCAATACCATACCGGTTTTCCGGATTTCCGGTTTTCCGGATTACGCTTCAGAAATCGCGATACCCGGCGAAATAGCGCCAGACCAGGCCGCGATACAGTTCGACATTGAAGCCGATCTCGAAGATGCAAAAGATGATTGCCGTCGTCACGACGGCGACCGTAACCGCCAGCACCAGACGCTCTTTCGCCAGCACCCGCATCAATACGAACGCGAAGATCAATATGCCGGCATAATGCCCCAGCACGACGATCAGCGTCAGCAGCACGACCATCCAGCCCGACATCACCAGAACCTTGTTCAGGTCCGGCACTTTCCCGGCCAGCGCCAGCCGCACCCGACCGCCAAAGTCGGCCTTGCCGCGTACCCTGAACAGGCGCCGCGCCTGAATGACGATCAGCACGAACAGTGGCACCATGATCACGAACGGGGTGCGCGACGAGACCAGCTGATAGGTCAGCGCCTCGAAAAACGCCGCCACAACGACCAGGGCGACAACGGCAAGAAAGCAGATCTCCAGCGTCAGCCGATTGGCAAGCGTGTCCTGCGGATCCGTTTCGGGTTCGGGGGCGTCCGGCATTGCCTAGCTCCCTTTGCCGCGATCGCGGTAGATCGACCAGATATTGGCGGCCAGAAACAGCAGCGTGATGATCACAAGCGCCAGCGGGATCGGCTCCATCCAGAAGAACGGCCCGTCCAGCAACAGCGCAAGATACAGGTTCTTCTCGACCGCAAAGCCCAGCACGAACCCGATCAGCAGCGCGGCGCGCGAATAGTTCAGGATCTTCATGATATAGCCGAGAATGCCAAAGAAGATCGCGATCCCGATATCGAAGATCGCGCGTTCGCCCGCATAGGCGCCGGTGACGATGATCGCCATCAACACCGGCACCATGATCTCGGCGCGCACCGATGTCGCCCGGCTCAGCGGATTGACCAGAAACATGCCGACGACGGTGCCGATCAGATTGCCCAGAATGATCGTGAAGATCATGATGAAGATGATGTCGACATTGTTGTTCAGCATCTGCGGGCCGGTCTCCAGCCCCAGGATGAACAGGCCCGAAAGCAGGATCGCCATCGACGACGAGCCCGGTATCCCGAATGCGATGGTGGACGCCAGCGCGCCGCCCTCGACCGCGTCGTTTGCCGCCTCGGGGGCGATCACGCCCTCGATACAGCCCTTGCCGAACTGGTCCTTGTTTTTCGAGGTCTGCTTGGCATGTCCATAGGCGACAAAGGCCGCCGGCGCCGACCCAAGCCCCGGGATCAGCCCCATCGTGGTGCCGATCGCCGAACAGCGCATCACCAGCCACCAATGCTTGAATGCCGCGCCGATTCCCTGAAAGATCTGTGCCTGCGTCTCGCGCGTCGACAGCGCCTTTGGCACATTGCGCGCCAGCGATCCGCCGCGCGTCCAAAGGTCGATCATCTCTGCCACCGCGAACAGCCCCAGGATCACCGGAACCAGCGACAGCCCGTCCGCCAGCCGGTCGGACCCCATGGTGAAACGATGCGTGTTGGTGACGTTGTCGACGCCGATCATCGCCAGCAGCAGGCCCAGCAGTGCCGCGATCAGGCTGCGGGTCATGTCTTCCTTGCCCAGCACCGCCACGAAGGTCAGCGCCAGGAACGCCAGCACAAGAACTTCGGGCGGGCCAAAAAACAGCACCACCTCGCGCAGCACCGGGATCAGCAGACCCAGCACGATCGCACCGAATGTCGCGCCCAGAAAACACGACGCCATCGCCGCTCCCACCGCCAGCCCCGCCTGCCCCTTGTCGCGCATCGGCGGGCCGTCAAGCAGGGTCGCGGCGTTCTGCCCGGTCCCGGGCGTCGAGAACAATATCGCCGTCAGCCCGCCACCCTGCGCCACCGTCGCATGCGCGCCAAGGATAAAGGCGATGCCGGTGCCGGGTTCCATCGTGTAAAGAAAGGTCACCGCCATCGCCATGGCAAAATGCCCCGACAGGCCCGGGATCACCCCGATCACCAGTCCGAACAGCGACCCGACCACCAGATAGGCCAGCACGTCAAGGCTGATCGCCTGGTAGAATCCGCTGATCATGCCTTCGATGACGGTCATATTCTGGTCAGTCCCGCGTGGAAATTTCGACAGCAAAAGCCCCCGCCATTCGCACGGCGGAGACTTGTTTGACTATTCGGTCCGGGGCTTAGATTTCGCCCTTGATCGCCGCCACGAACAGCTTGCGCGTCGCGTCATCCAGATCCGTCGCCGCCTTGGCAATCGCCCCGGTCCGCTCGCCGTCGGCGAAGGCCAGATCACGGCCCGAATCCTCGGCCTTGGCCACGAAATCCGGGTCCGTCATCGATTTCGAGAACGCATCGCGCAGGAACGCCAGACGATCCGCCGGAACGCCCGGAGGCGCGGCGACCGGGCGGCCGACCGCGGAAAGTCCGTCCCAGGCATCCAGGATCTTCAGCTGACCTGCCGGGTCGTCAGAGGCCGCGGCCACGTCATAGACGCTGGGCACGCCCTCCAGCACGCCGGTCGGGGTCCGTTCGGAATGCAGCACCACGATATGATCGCCGGACTTGATGCCCTTCATCGCCGATCCCAGCGATCCCCACATCGCGTGCACATCGCCGCGCAGCATCGCGGCGCGGATGTCACCGGATGAATTGAAGCCGTGAACAACTTTCTGATCCATGCCGAACACGTCACCGACGATCACCGCATCGACATAGGTCGAGCCGCCCAGACCGGTCGCGCCGACGACGGTCGTGCCGCCCATCTTGACGTCATCGAAGCTTTTGAATCCGGTGCCGGCGCCCACCACCAGAACGCGGGTGTCGGCGACGATGCGGCCCAGGAAATTGTAATCGGCGACCTTGTAGTCGGCGCCCTCGATCTCGGCCAGTTCATTGGTGATCATCGCCGACCCGTTGATGATGCCGATGTTCAGCCCGTCCGCAGGCGAATTGAAGATTTCGACCGCACCCTTCATCCCGCCGGATCCGGGCATGTTGACGATATCGACCCGCGCGCCGGTGTATTTTTCCATGTAGGGCGCGATCAGGCGGGCATATTCGTCATATCCGCCGCCCGGCTTGTACGGCACGATGAACTTGATCACGTTGTCCTTGTAGAATTCCGCCGCCGACTGCGCCATTGCCGCGCCGCCGAACGCCACGCTGGCAACAACCGACGCCGCCAGGCCTTTCAGAAATAGTCTACGCATATTCGTCCTCCCTTGGATTCTTGCCCGTTCGTTGCGGGCCCAAACGCGTGAGTCGCGGCAAATGCGCCGGTGCCGACCGAATCGGCCATGCATCCGGCATGTCACGCCTCACCCCTTATATACGCGGATTGGTCTCCCTCGCGGCCACGCAAACCGGTGCTTGGCGCAAAGCGTAAGACGCAGAGGCTTTCCCCGTCAATGGGACAGCGGTCCACATAAAGGAACGTTCGCGGTGGTTTGATCAGCTCGCCGCCACCAGAATCACGCCGCCCGTGGCCAGCAGGGCGGCCAGGGCAATGGCCGGGCCCGGGACAGGCTCGGTCCGAAATACCACCACGGCAAGAAAGATCGAGATGAAGATCTCCAGCGATGCGATCATCACCACGGTGGCCACCGATTCATATGCCAAAGCCGCGAACATCAGGATATGCCCGAACGAAACCATGATCGCCGCAGCCACGATCCAGCGATCCAGATGCCGGAAAACGCCCGCAAGATTAGTGGCATAGCGCGGCATGACCAGCGCAAGCGCCGCGAAACCGGCAAACCCGGTGACCGCGCTCAGGAACGTGCCGAAGGCGGGCGTGGCCATGATATCAAGACCCGCCTTGCGCGCGATATAGGCCAGCGCATAGGCCAGCGCGCCGAAGATGCCGAACAGGAACGCCACCGGCGGCGGTGCGCTGGCCTCGCGGCGGGCGCGAAAACTTTGCCGGATCAACAGCCCAAAGGCGCCGGCAATCGCAAGCATCCCGATGCCATCCAGCCAGGTCACCGCCTCGCCCAGCAGCAGCGCCGCCAGCAGGACCGAAAAGAACGGGTTCAGCCGTTTGATTGCCGTGGCGCGGCTGACGCCCAGCCTGCGGATCGATTCGAACACCAGCGAGCGCCCGAAAACCATCGCCAGAATGCCCGCCAGCCCGAACCAGCCGAACGCGACCCAGTCGGCCCGGGCCTGCGGCAGGGTCGCCCGCGCGCCTTCCAGCAGCATCCACAATACGCCCGAGATGGCCACCGTGACCAGAACCGAGAACATCACGCCCTTGTCGCCGCTCGACCGCGTCGTGCGCGAGACGAAATAGTTGGAAAACGCGAATGACACCGCCGACAGCGCCGCCAGAACCTGCCCCAGCGCCGGTCCGTTCAAGGCCGCAAGCCCGCTCACCCGCCGCGCGCGCGCTGCAGCGCCTGCCAGACGCGCGCCGGTGTGGCGGGCAATTCGAACCCGGTCACGCCCGCGCGGTGCAGTGCATCCCCGACAGCCGAGGCCAGCGCCGCCGTCGCGCCGACCGCCCCGGCCTCGCCGACCCCCTTTGCGCCCAGCGGATTGACCTGCGTCGGCACCTCGACCGACCCGATGTCGATCATCGGCAGATCGGCGGCGCGCACCAGCTGATAATCCATCAGCGTCCCGGTCAGGATCTGGCCGGCCTCGTCGAACACCATCCGCTCGCCCAGCCCCAGCGACAGGCCCTGCGCGATGCCGCCCTGCAACTGCCCCTCCACCAGCACCGGGTTCAGCACCCGGCCCACATCCTCGACCGCGACATAGCGCATGATCCGGGTTTCGCCGGTGTCCGGGTCGATCTCGACCTCGCAGATATGGGTGCCGTTCGGAAAGGTCACGGCGGGCGGGGTGAAACTGGTCTCGACCTGCCAAGCGCCGCCGGGCCGGCCTGCCGCGATATCGCCCAGCGTCAGGCCCTCGTTCGACCCGATCCGCTGAAACCCGCCGTCGCGATAGCCGATCTGATCCTTGTCACAGCCCATCCGGGCCGCCGCAATCCCGCGCCCCTCGTCCAGCAACTGGTCAAGCGCCAGCCACAACGCCGAACCGGCCACCGTCAGCCCGGCAGAGCCGCCGCTTCCCCGGCCCGACGTGATCGCTTGCGTGTCGCCGTGACGATAATCTATCCGGTCGGGGTCTATCTCCAGCCGTGCCGCCGCCAGTTCGCAGAACGCGGTCTCATGCCCCTGCCCCACCGACATCACGCCGGGCGCAACGGCAACGCGGCCCCGGTCCGAAACGGTCAGACGGGCAAAATCCGGCGTCGGCCCGCGCAGCGGCCCGCCCGCGGATTCGATGCAATTGGCCAGCCCGACGCCGTATAGCTTCCCGCGCATTTGCGCCGCACGGCGACGATCCCCGGATCCGGCGTTCTGCGCCAGCGCCGCGGCCATCACCCGTGGGAAATCGCCGCAATCAATCAGCGTCCCCAGCCCGGTGCGCGCCGGCATCGACCCTGGGGCAATCAGGTTGCGCCGGCGCAGCTCGACCGGATCGACACCGATCTGCCGCGCGATCAGGTCCAGCGCCCGTTCGATCGCATAGGTCGCCTCGGGTCGGCCATTGCCCCGGAACGGTGCCAGCGGCGCGCGCGCGCTCAGGGTTCCGGTCACCTCGACCGACAGGTGCGGGATCACATACATCCCGGTCAGTCCATTGATATTGTTCATTAATCCGAACGATCTCCGTCCCGGATATGCGCCCGCATCAATCTCGAACCGCGCCTCGATCGCACGGATCTTCAAATCGGCGTCCAGACCGATCTCAAGCGCGCCGGTCACGCCACGGCCCTGCGCATCGGCCAGCATGGTCTCCGACCGGCTTGGCAGCCAGGCCACTTCGACCCCCAGCCGACGGGCCGCCCAGGCCAGTGCCGCATCCTCGCGCGTCATATAGCCTTTCAGCCCGAAAGAGCCTCCGACGTCGGCCGCCACCACCTGCAGCCTGTCCGCCTGCCAGCCCAGATGCGCGGCGATCTGATTGCGCAGTGCAAACGGATTCTGCGTGCTGGCGCGATACTGCAACCCGCCGGTCGCGTCGGGGCGGGCAATCGCGCCGCGCGGTTCCAGCGCCGCGGCGGTGATGCGCGGCACCTCCATCGCAAGCCGGTGACGGTGACAGGCCAGTTCCATCGCGGCGCGCGCCGCATCGGCATCGCCGAAATGCCGCTCGAAGGCGACGCCCTGCGGCGGCGGCGTCGCGCTCAGTTCCAGCACGATCGCGTCCAGCGCGTCCACCAGCGCCGCCCGGGTATCGGCCACGACCAGCGCCACGGGTTCGCCAAGATGCCGGATCCTCGTGTCACACAGGACGGGTTCGGGATATTCGCCCGGCGTCGCGCCCGGGTGCCGGGGCATCGGCACATGGGTCAGCGGCCCGACGCCGTCCTTTGCCAGATCCTGCGCCGTGAACACGGCCAGCACGCCGGGCATGCCCCGTGCCCCTGACGTGTCTATCGCGTCAATGCGCGCGCTGGCCTGGTCGGATCGCAGGAATCCCGCGAAATGCGTGTCGGGCGTGACGAAATCCGCCACATAGCGCCCCTGCCCCGCCAGAAGGCGCGGATCTTCACGGCGGCCCGCAAAACGGCCGCTGGTCTTGTCTGTGCTACCCATTGCCGACAAGACCTAGCTTCAACTGGCGGCGGCGTGCCAGCAAATAGAACGACGTTCCGTCATACGGTACGGATTTTCCCGCGCATTGGCCCTCGCCCGCAGTCCGCCAAAGGCGACGCGCCTGTCGCCGCCCCGCGCCGCCGAGACCCGGTTGACCTGAACCGCTGACGTGGCTACCGCTTCGGGATGTTCAATGACAAATCCGTCCTGTTCCAGTTTCGCGGCCCCTTCGGCATTTCCGTTCAGATCGGCACCAGCATTATCTTTCTGGCGCTGTTCTTCGTCTATTTCAGCGGTGGCATGCTGGCGCTGGCCTACAGCAGCGCGTTCTTCGGAATGGTGGTTCTGTCGATCTTCCTGCACGAACTTGGCCACGCCTGGGGCTGCCACATCCAGCGCGTGCCGGTGCGCCGGATCTTCATATTCGGCGGCGGCGGCTTCTGCGAACCCGCCCGGGCGCCGACGCGCTATCAGGATGAACTGATCGTCGCCATGGGCCCGATCGTGAACCTGACGATCTGGGCCGGTGCCTCGCTGCTGCTGCGCTACATGGATTTCGGGCTGGCCTACTGGGCGCTGGATTCGCTGGCGCTGATCAACCTGTTTCTGGCGCTGCTGAACCTGGTCCCGGCGCAGCCGCTGGACGGCGGCAAGCTGTTCCACCTGATGCTGTTGCGCGTCACCGAACCGCAGCGCGCCATGCGCATCGCGGGCGGCGTCGGCGTCGTGATCTGCGTGCTGTGGATCCCGGCGATGATCTACTGCTTCATGAAACTGGGGCTGATCCTGTTTTTCATACCGCCGATCCGGCTGCACTGGCAGATGTTCAGCGCGGCCGCCTGACGCCTAGATCCGCACCGCCGCCTGCAACCAGTTCACATACAATCGTTTCGCCATCGCATTGAGATCGCGCATGTTTTCCCGCGCATCCGCCTGCATCCGCGCCGCCCCGTCCGGCCCGATCTCGCCGTCCAGCGCCGCGCGATGGCCCGGAATTGCCGTCCAGTCGGTCAACGTGTCGGCCTCGATCTCGGCATGGAACTGCGTCGAATAGGCCCGCGGGCCGCATTTCATCGCCTGCACCGCGCAGCCCGGCGAGGTCGCCAGCACCTCGGCGCCCGGCGGCAGCACCGTGACTTCGGCACTGTGCCATTGCAGCGCCCTGAAAACCTTGGGCAGACCGTCCATCCAGTCACCGCCGGCGCCGCGCGCGGCCCTCTGCACGTCCAGAATGCCGATCTCGGGCGTTGCCGACGGGCCGACCGACCCGCCCAGCGCCTCTGCCAGCAACTGATGCCCCAGGCACAGGCCCAGAAACGGCATCCCGCGCGCCGACACGGCCTCTGCGATCAGGGCTTTTTCATCCCGCAACCACGGATACGCATCTTCCTGCCAGACATCCATCGGCCCGCCCATCACCCACAATGCGTCATAGCCGTCCAGCGGCGGCAGCGCCTCGCCCTCGTCCAGCACGACCGGATCCCAGCTATGCCCGTCCTCGGCCAGGAATTTGCGGAAAATGCCGGGATGCTCGATGCGTTCATGCTGCAGAACCAGGATATTCATGGCCCCTCCACCCGTGGCACGGTGACCCTGGCCGCAATCCGGAAAAGCACAAGTCACCTGCGCATCCGCGACGGTGCCTTGCCGAATTTCTGCCGGTAGGCTCTTGAAAAATGGGCAGAATTTGCAAACCCGGTGGCCAGCGCGATCTCTGTCAGCGGCAGCGGCGACTGCGCCATCAGCCGGTTCGCCACATCCAGCCGCAGCATCCGGTAATAGCCCATGGTGCTGGTGCCCAGCCGGTCGCGGAACACCCGGTTCAACTGGCGCGCCGACACACCCGCGATCGCCGCCAGATCGGCCAGCACCAGCGGATCGGCGACGTGGTTTTCCATCGCCTCGACCGCGTCCAATACCGGCGCCGCGGTGGTGCCGACGCGTTCGACCAGCCCGCCGCGCTGCGCCCCCGACGCGGGGCGGATATCGGTGTGCAGAAACCAGTCGCTGACCCGGCGCGCAAACGCCCGTCCATGATCGCGCGCGATCAGGGTATGCATCAGATCCAGCGGCGCCGTGCCGCCCGCACAGGTCACACGGTCGCGGTCGATCACATACAGCGACCGTTCGATCATCAGCCCGGGCGAGATTTCCGCCAGCGCCGTCGCGTGTTCCCAATGCACCGTCATGCGCCGCCCCGCCATCAGCCCGGCGCGCGCCAGGATCACCGGCCCGCCCGACACGCCGCCCAGCACGACACCGCGCCGCGCCATCCGCCCCAGCCAGCCCAGTACCCGCGCGTCGTCAAACCCCGCCGGATCGCCCCCGGCCACCACGAACAGGATGTCCAGATCCGGCGTCTCGCCCACCTCTGCCGTAGCCCCGGCCACCACCGCGCCCGAACTCGGCACCGCCCCGCCGGACGAGAAATGCACCATTTCATAAAGCACCCGCCGGGCCAGCAGGTTGGCCGCGCGAAACGGCTCGACCACGCAGGCATATGACATCAGCGCAAAGCCCGGCAGCGGCAGCACCCCGATCCGGGTCGGGCGGTTTGAACCGGTCTTGTCCATTTCCGATAGGTAAATGTCTGTTTTGGAAAAGTATAGCGCCGATCACCGGCCGACACTGACCCCGGCATCCAAAGCGAGTCGGGCATGGGATATTCGGCGTTCAAGGTCTTCTGGGAAGGCCTGACAGGCAACAAGGGCTGGAAACCGGTCTGGCGCGAACCCGATCCCAAACCGCAATACGACATCGTCATCGTCGGTGCCGGCGGGCACGGGCTGGCGACAGCCTATTACCTGGCAAAAGAATTCGGCATCACCAATGTCGCGGTGCTGGAAAAGGGCTGGCTCGGGTCGGGCAATATCGGGCGCAACACCACGATCATCCGGTCGAACTATCTGCTGCCGGGCAACCAGCCGTTTTATGAAAAGTCGCTGAAATTATGGGAAAATCTGGAACAGGATTTCAACTATAACGCGATGGTAAGCCAGCGCTCGATTCTCAACCTGATCCACAGCGACCCGCAGCGCGATGCCTTCGCCCGCCGCGCCAACGCGATGCGGCTGAGCGGGGCGGATTCCGAATTGCTGGGCCCGGAGGAAATCCGCGCGCTTTGCCCGTTTCTCGACTTTGACAACGCGCGTTTCCCGATTCAGGGCGCGTTGCGCCAGAAACGCGGCGGCACGGTGCGCCACGACGCGGTTGCCTGGGGCTATGCGCGCGGTGCCGACATGCGCGGCGTCGACATCATCCAGAATTGCGAGGTCACCGGATTCCGCATGGAAAACGGGGCCTGCGTCGGGGTCGAGACCGCGCGCGGCCCGATCCGCGCCGGGAAAACAGCGGTCTGCGTCGCCGGGTCGTCCAGCCGCGTGATGGCGCTTGCCGGCATGCGCCTGCCGATCGAAAGCCATGTGTTGCAGGCTTTCGTCACCGAGGGGCTGAAACCCACCCTGCCCGGTGTCATCACCTTCGGCGCGGGGCATTTCTATGTCAGCCAGTCCGACAAGGGCGGGCTGGTGTTCGGCGGCGATATCGACGGCTACAACACCTATGCCCAGCGCGGCAACCTGCCCGTGGTCGAGGACGTGTGCGAGGGCGGCATGGCGATCATGCCGATGATCGGCCGCGCGCGGCTGCTGCGGATGTGGGGCGGCGTGATGGACATGTCGATGGACGGCTCTCCCTTCATCGACAAGACCCATATCGACGGGCTCTATTTCAACGGCGGCTGGTGCTATGGCGGGTTCAAGGCGACGCCCGCGTCGGGCTACTGCTACGCGCATCTGCTGGCCACCGGCCGCCCGCATGAGGTGGCAGGCGCGTTCCGCCTCGACCGGTTCAGACGCGGCGCGCCAATCGACGAAAAGGGCGTCGGCGCCCACCCGAACCTGCACTGAGATGGCCGCCCCGGTCCGATACAAACCCGATCCGCATTTCCCGCGACAGGAGCCGCGCTGACATGATCATCGACCACCCGCTGCTTGGCCCCCGCGATGCCGCCGAATTCGTCTACAAGGGCGACGCCGCGCTGATCGACCGGCCCGACTGGCAGGCCGAGGACGCGGCAGATAAATTTCATGAATACATGTACTTGCGCGACAATGTGGCGGGCGAAATGGCGGAACTCTGGTATCACGAACACGGCGACCGGTCCTGGCTGGTGGTCACCCGCAACACGCTGACGCACAAGATCACCAGCGTCGAACTGGCCCGCGATGTGGCCCGCCGGCGCGGACGCGGCAAATGACCCGGCCCAATCGCCTGAACCCGGGTCTGACCGACCGCGCCCGACCGCTGAATTTCTCGTTCAACGGCCGGAACATGATGGGATATCAAGGTGATACCCTGGCCTCCGCGTTGCTTGCCAACGGCCAGAGGTTAATTGCACGCTCGTTCAAATACCATCGCCCGCGCGGCGTTTTCAGCGCCGGCTCTGAAGAACCCAACGCTCTGGTGCAACTGCGCCGGGGTGCCGCCCTGGAACCCAACACGCGGGCAACCGTGGCCGAACTGTTCGACGGGCTGCACGCCACCAGCCAGAACCATCGCGGCAGCCTTGAATTCGACATCATGGCCGTCAACGATCTGCTGGCGCCCTTCCTCAGCGCCGGTTTCTATTACAAGACCTTCATGTGGCCCAAGGCGTTCTGGGAAAAGCTGTACGAGCCGGTCATCCGCGCCTCTGCAGGTCTTGGCAGGCTGTCCCTGCAGCCCGACCCGGATGTCTACGACCACGGATATCTGCACTGCGACCTGCTGGTCATTGGCGCTGGTCCCGCCGGGTTGTCCGCCGCGCTGGCCGCCGGGCGCGCCAAGGCGCGGGTGATCGTCGCGGACGAGGATTTCCGCCCCGGTGGCCGTTTGAATTCAGAGACTTACGAGGTCGATGCGATCCCCGGCCATGACTGGGCGGCCCGGGCCTGGGCCGAGTTGCTGGCGATGGACAACGTCCGCTGCATGACCCGCACCAGCGTATTCGGCGCGTTCGATCACGGTATCTTCGGCGCGCTGGAACGCCGCACCGATCATCTGGCAAATTCGGGCGGCAAGCCCCGGCAGGTGCTTTGGCGCATCTATTCCAGACGCTCGGTGCTTTGCGCCGGGGCCACGGAACGCCCGATCGCCTTTGCCAACAACGACCGCCCCGGCGTGATGCTGGCCGGTGCGGTGCGCGCCTATTCCAACCGCTTCGGGGTGACGCCCGGGCAGCGGGTCGCGGTGTTCACCAACAATGACGACGGCAGGCGCACTGCGGCGGACCTGAGCGCGCTTGGCGTCGCCGTCACCGGCATTGTCGACACCCGCCTGGACGAATTCATCGTCGATACCACCGGCCGCAAGGAGCTGAAAACCGTCCTCACCAATGCCGGCCGCCGGATCGAGGCAGACTGTCTTGCCGTGTCCGGCGGCTGGTCGCCGAACGTCCATCTGACCTGCCATCAGCGCGGTCGCCCGACATGGCGCGACGATATCGCCGCCTTCGTTCCGGGCCCCGACCTGCCGCCGGGCATGGCCGTCGCCGGGGCCGCCAACGGGGCCATGACCCTGGCCGCCGCACTGGCCGAAGGGCGCGCCGCGGCCAATGCCGCCGTCCGGGATCTGGGCTTTGCCCCCAGCCGCAAACCCGTGCCCAGGGCAGAGGACGAAGCCTTTGACATCAAGCCATTCTGGCATGTGAAGGGCCACAAGCGCGCCTGGGTCGATCTGCAGAATGACGTGACCGCCAAGGATATCAGGCAAAGCCATCTGGAAGGCTTTCGCGCGGTCGAGCATCTGAAGCGCTACACGACGCTTGGAATGGCGACCGACCAGGGCAAGACCGCCAATGTGCTGGGCCTGGCGCTGATGGCAGAGGCCAGCGGCAAGACCATCCCCGAAACCGGCACCACGATTTTCCGCCCGCCCTGTACGCCCGTCCCCATCGGCGCCTTTGCGGGCCGGGCGCGGGGCCGCGATTTCCGCCCGGTTCGCCGCACGCCCAGCCACGCCTGGGCGCAGGAAAACGGCGCCGATTTCGTCGAAACCGGCATCTGGCTGCGCGCGCAATGGTTCCGCCACCCGGGCGAGAAAGGCTGGCGCGACAGTGTCGACCGCGAGGTGACCCAAACCCGCCGGTCGGTCGGCATCTGCGATGTGACGACGCTGGGCAAGATCGACGTGCAGGGCCGCGATGCCGCTGAATTCCTGAACAAAATCTATGCCAACGCCTTTGCCGGGCTGCCCGTCGGCAAGGTCCGTTACGGGCTGATGCTGCGCGAGGATGGCATCTGCCATGACGACGGCACCACGGCGCGGCTTGGCGAAACTCATTTCGTGATGACCACCACCACCGCCAACGCCGCCACGGTGTTTCGCAACATGGAATTCGCGCGGCAATGCCTGTGGCCCGATCTGGACGTGCACCTGATCTCGACCACCGACGCCTGGGCGCAATTCGCCGTCGCCGGGCCGAACGCGCGCGCGCTGCTGGCCAAGGTGGTCGACGATCTGGACCTGTCCAACGCCGCCTTCCCGTTCATGGCCTGCGCCGAATGCACCGTCTGCGGCGGCACGCCCGCACGGCTGTTCCGCATCTCTTTCTCGGGCGAACTGGCCTACGAGATCGCCGTGCCTGCGCGTTATGGCGACGCGATGATCCGCGCGCTGATGGCGGCGGGCAAGGAATTCGCGGTGGTTCCCTACGGCACCGAAGCGCTGGGAGTCATGCGCATCGAAAAGGGCCACGCCGCCGGAAACGAACTGAACGGGCAGACCACGGCGGCGCAACTGGGCCTGGGCAGGATGGTGTCAAAGAAGAAGGACGGCATCGGCTCCACCTTGTCGGAACGCCCCGAAATGAACCGCGACGATGATCTGCGGCTGGTCGGATTTCAGCCTGTGGACCCCTCCGATGCGCTGAACGCCGGCGCGCATTTCATTGAAATCAATGACGAAACCCCGGACATGCACAGCGATCTGGGCTGGATGACATCCGTCGCCCACTCGCCCGAACTGGGCCATTCCATCGGGCTGGGGTTTCTGAAACGCGGCGCCGACCGCATGGGCGACATCCTGCGCGCCTATGATCCGGTGCGCGGCAAGGACACCCGCGTCCGCGTGGTTGCGACCCATCACATCGACCCCGAGGGAGAACGTCAGCGTGGCTAACCTGTCCCCTGCCCCGATCCTTGGCGGCTATGACAAATCCTTGCCCGATGTCCGGCTGATCGAGCGTTCCGGGCTGGCGCTGGTGTCCCTGGCAATCCCGCTGGGCGGCGAGGCCGCGGCGACGCAGGCGATCAGGGCGGCGTTCGGGCTTGACCTGCCCGCGCCCGGCATGTCCGCCGCCGGCAAGGCCCACCGGCTGATCCGCACCGGCCCCGACCAGGCGCTACTGATGTTCGACAACAACACTGCCAATGCACAGCCTGCGGTCCGGGCAGCGCTGAACGGCGCCTGCTATACCACCATGCAGACCGACGCCTGGGTGGTGCTGGCAGTGTCCGGCCCCGGCACGCGCCGGGCGCTGGAGCGGATTTGCCCGCTCGATCTGCACGACAGCGCCTTTGCCGTCGATGCCGCCGGGCGCACGGTGATGGAGCACATGAGCGCGCTGATCCTGCGCGAGGGCGACGACAGTTTCCTGCTGTTGTCGGCCAGTTCCTCGGCGCGCTCGTTCCTGCATGCGGTCGAAACGTCGATCACCCACACCTCGTAGTCAAAAGGATTGCCTGCCCCGGGCGGCCGATGTCGGGCGAACAGGCGGTCCGGATTCGCGCAACCCGGGCCGGAAAGCTCCGCCAAAAAACTACACTTTGCGATTCTGTGTTCCATTAATACCAAATCCGCCCATTTTTTCGCTCTGAATCCATCCATTTGGCTTTTCTCGACCCGGCGCTCGTGGCAGGGTCCGGCCAACTGGGGCCCTGTACAGTTGTCGTGTTGCATTCTGCGGTCATCGGAACACCGGATTCCGGACTTCTGACCTGCGTGTCCTGCATCCCCAAGGGCGAAATGTTCGCAAAAGACGAATGGGACGGTGCAATGACAGTGATCAAGAAAATTCTCGGGATATTCCTGCTGGTGACCGGGCTTGCCGCAACGGGCAATGATGCGACCGCCCAGCCAGCGCTCAACACCGCGTTTTCACCCAGCAGCATCGGGCCCGGCGCAACATCCACGTTGCAATTCACGATCCAGAATCCGGCGGGCGCGCCGGTCACCGACCTTGCCTTCACCGACACGCTGCCGGCGTCGGTGGTTCTTGCGACCCCGCATTCCGCGACCAGCAGCTGCCTTGGCACCGGCGGCGGCGCGGCCACGTTCGCCCCTGTCGACGGCGCGTCGACAATCAGCTTTTCCGACGGTGTTCTGGGCGCCGGCGCCAGTTGTGCGATCACCGTCAAGGTCACATCCGCGACGCCCGGAACCCACACAAACCCCGCCCTGACCCTGTCGTCATCGGCAGGCAGCAGCATGTCCCTGCCGCATGATCTGACGGTCACATCGGCCAAACCGGGTTTCAGCAAGTCGTTTTCGCCCTTGTCGGTTGCGCTTGGCGGCACATCGACACTGACCTTCACGATCGACAACTCTGCGAATGCGGCCCGGATCGGCAACCTCGACTTCACCGATACCCTGCCCACCGGGCTGGTTGTCGCCAGCCCGGCCAATGCCAGCACCGACTGTGTCAG
>JAJDOB010000261.1 GCA_022340385.1 Rhodobacter sp. | reverse complement strand
TGGAAGTCCATTGTCAGATAGGGATCGTCCCAATTGCCGGTGACGCCCAGACGCTTGAATTCCTCGCGCTGGATGTCGATCCAGCCACGGGCGAAGGCGCGGCATTCCTGACGGAAATCGACCACGTCGACCGCGTCCTTGTCCTGACCCTTCTGGCGGTATTTCTCCTCGATCTTCCATTCGATCGGCAACCCGTGACAGTCCCAGCCCGGCACATAGCGCGCGTCGCGCCCCATCATCTGCTGGCTGCGCACCACCATGTCTTTCAGGATCTTGTTCAGCGCGTGGCCGATGTGCAGGTTGCCGTTGGCATAGGGCGGACCGTCATGCAGGATGAACGGATCGCGCCCGGTCTTTTCACGCAGACGGTCATAGACGCCAATCCGCGCCCATTTTTCCAGCCATTCGGGTTCGCGCTTGGGCAATCCCGCGCGCATGGGAAAACCGGTGACGGGCAGGTTCAGCGTGTCTTTGTAGTCGGGCGTTTCGGCGCACATGGGACGGGTCCTTGGCGGATATCTGGGCGGAAATCAAACGGGGTTGAGGGGTCGGCGCGCAAGCTTCATACGCCTTGTCCCGGCGGCTCGTGCTGTCAGAGCGCCGGGCAGATAATTCGAATGATAATCGCGAAGCATGCCCTCATGGCGGGGGTTATAGGCGCGGTGTGCGCCGCCGTCCAGAGCGGCAATTCGGGCCAGTGCAATCGGGGCTGTGCCCTGTATCGTGGCTGCGGCGGGCAATGGCCTGACGGTGACAGGGCAAGGGGTCGGACATGCGGGTGATCGGTGTGGCAGGTGCGGGGATCGGCGGGCTGGCCTTCGCCGCGCTGGCGGCGCGCTCGGGCGACCGGGTGGTGGTGTTCGACCAGTTCGAAACGCCGCGCCCGGTCGGGTCGGGGCTGGTGATCCAGCCGGTGGGCCAGGCCGTGCTGGATGCGGTCGGCGCCGGCGACACGACACGGGCGCTTGGCCAGCCAATCACCCGGATGATCGGGCACGATGCGCACAGCGGCCGCAGGGTGCTGGATGTCGTCTATGACCGCCGCGTCGATCCGCCGGGCGGGGCGCGGTTCGGCCTGGGCATCCACCGCGCCAGCCTGTTCGACTGCCTGCTGTCTGCCGCCCGCGCAGCCGGGGCAGAGCTGCGCACCGGTCATTGCGTGACCGGGCGGGCGGGCCGGATGCTGCGCTTCGCCGGGGGCGCGCAGGATGGCCCGTTCGACCTGATCGTGGATGCGGCGGGCGCCGCCTCGCCATTGTCGCCGCTGACCGCCCGCACGCTGGGCTATGGCGCGATCTGGGGCACGGTGCCCTGGCCCGACCCCACCGCCGGGGATGGCGGTCTGCCCGGCGATGCGCTGACACAGCGCTACCGGGCGGCGCGCAACATGGTCGGCGCGCTGCCGATCGGCCGCATGCCCGGCGACGCGACACCGCTGGCGGCGATATTCTGGTCGCTGCCTGCAGGCGCCCATGACGCCTGGTGCAACGCGCCGCTGGAACAGTGGAAGACCGAGGCAACAGCACTGTGGCCCGCGTTCGCGCCCTTTCTGGGCAGCATCAGGCGTCACGACCAGATGACGATGGCGCGCTATACGCATGGCACGCTGCGCAATCCGGCATCCGGGGGAATGGCGCATATCGGCGACGCCGCGCATCGCGCCAGCCCGCAGCTTGGCCAGGGTGCGAACATGGCGCTGCTGGACGCATACGCGCTTTGGTCGGCATTGGCGCGGCATTCGCTGGACGATGCGTTGCGGGCTTATGTGAAAGGCCGGCGCTGGCATGTCGCGGCCTATCAGGCGCTGAGCGCCGTCTTCACCCCGCAATACCAGTCCGACAGCCGGGTGCTGCCCTGGCTGCGCGACCGGGTACTGATGCCGGTGTCCAAGATTCCGCCGGTGCCGCGTGTGCTAAGCCGCATCGTCTGTGGCGACCTGCTGCCACCCTACGGGTCGATTGGCATGCGCTGAACCCGGGATTGCGTGGACATTGCCGCGGCACGCCCGCTGCCCGTCTAGTGCGCGGCACGGCGCGCCAGCACCCGCTGCAACTGGCCGGTCAGCACCACGGTCATCACGATGCGGATCAGGTGATGCACCGCAACGATCACCGGGCTGAGGTTCAGCGACAGCGCGATCAGGTTCATCTCTGTCACCCCGCCGGGCGAAAAGCTCAGGAACAGCGTGGCGGTGTCGGCCGGCACCAGCTGGTGCAGGCCGATCGCAAAGCCAAAGCTGATCGCCAGCATCACCCCGACCGCACCGATGCCGGTGATCACGCCGCGCACCAGAACCGCGCGGCGCAGGCCGGAAAACTGCGCGCCCAGCCCAACACCGATCACCAGTTGCGACACCGCCAGCAGCCAGGGCGGCGCGATCACGGCGGTCACGCCGGCAACCTGCAACAGCGCGCACAGGAACAGCGGACCCATCAGAAACCCGGCGGGCAGGCGCGAAACCCGCCCCAGCGTCATACCCGCCAGCGCGATCGCCCCGATCTGCGCGATATCCCAGATGTCGTAGCTGCCACGCGACAGGGTCATGCCCGCGGCGCTGCCCACCACCTCGCCGGTCGACAGCCAGAACAGGAACGGCACGGCGATCACCACCAGAATGACGCGCACGAAATGCTGAACCGCCAGGACCCGCGGATCGGCCCCGGCCTTTTCGCCCAGGATCACGGCCTCGACCAGACCGCCGGGCATCGCCGCGTAAAGCGCGTCGACCCTGCGGTATCCGCCAAGGTGCCGCATCACCATGTAGCCGCCGAAATGCGCCGCCATGATGAACGGAATAACCGCCAGCGCCGACAGCCAGAACCCCGGCAGCACCGCCATCAGGGCCGGCGAGAAACTGGCGCCGATCATGGTGCCGATCAGCGCCACGAACGGCATCCGGAAGCTTGTCGGCAGACGAAGATCGCGCGGGCCATGACGGGTTTCGATGCCAAGCACCGCCAGCCCCGCCCCGACGATCCCGCCCAGCATGAAGGGCATCGGCAGGCCCAGCGGCACGGCCAGCGCCGTGCCGGCGCAACCGGCGGCGAACAGCAACAGGGTCTGGGTTGAAAACACGCTCACCCCCGCTGCATAGCGCGCCCGCGCGGCGCTGGAAATAGCGCGCGTGTGGGCGGTTGTGTCGCGACCGGCGATCTTGCGGCGCGCGCGCGCCGGGCTACCATCCACGGCGACGTTGCCGCGACGGATCCGAAAGGCGACAGGTAGCCAGATGAGTACAAGCCACCGCATCGCGGGCCTGATCCTGCGCCACAACCGGGCCCTGGCGGTGGCATTGGCGGTGGTCATGGCGGTGCTTATCGCCGGCATACCGATGCTGCGGTTCTCTGCCGACAACCGCGCTTTCTTTGGCAAGGACAACGCCGAGTTCCAGGACTTGCAGGCGCTGGATGCCACCTATTCCGGGGCCTCTGGCCTGTTGGTGATGGTGATCCCGCCCGAGGGCGCGGCCTTCGCCCCGGACACCCTGACGGCCCTGCGCGCGATGACCGAAGAGGCCTGGCTGATCCCGAACGTGCTGCGCGTCGACAGCGCGGTCAACCACAGCCATACCCGTGCCAGCGCCGACGAGATCATCGTCGAGCCGCTGCTGCCCGAAGACGGCGCCATCACCCAGACCGATGCCGCGCGGTTCCGCGAACAGGCGATGGCCAGCGACGCGCTTCGCGACCGGCTGGTGGCGGGCGACGGCCGCGCCTTCGGGATCGGGGTGCAGGTGGTCCTGCCCGGCGAACGAGACGCGGGGCGCAACGAGACCACCGACGCCCTGACCGGGCTCGTGGCCCGATGGCGGAGCGAATATCCCGGCTTCGAGTTCCGCTATACCGGCGGCATCCTGGGCGGGCTGGCGCTGGTCGAGGCGGCCAAAGCCGACCTGACGACGCTGGTGCCGCTGGCGTTCGTCGCGGTGGTGGCGATGCTGTCGGTGATGCTGCGCAGTGTCGCGGGCGTGCTGGGCTCGATGCTGGTCGTGGTGTCGGGAACATTGGCGACCCTTGGCATCGCCGGGTGGTCGGGCGTGATCCTGACGGCGGGCACGGCGATCAGCCCGCTGTCGGTGATGGTTCTTGTCGCCGCCAGCTGCATTCACATGATGCTCAGCTGGATGCGCGCGCACCAGGCGGGCGCGGCGGACGCGGTCGAGACCGCGCTGGCCGACAATCTTGGCGCGATCACCGTCACCACGCTGACCACCGCGGTCGGGTTCCTGTGCCTGAACTTCGCGCAATCGCCGCCGCTGCGCGAGATGGGCAACATCATCGCCTTCGGGCTGATGTTCGGGCTGGCCGCGATCTTCGTCATCCTGCCGCTGGCGTTGGCGCGGGCCGGGCGCGGCGCCGGCCGGGTGCTGATCTCGGACGGCGCGATGCGGGTGCTGGCGGGCTTTGTGCAGCGCCACCACCGGCTGTGGTTGTGGATGTTTCCGCTGGCGATCCTGCTGGCGATCAGCGGCGTGCTGCGGATCGGGTTCGACGACAATCTGGTGCGCTATTTCGACGACAGGTTCGAATTCCGCCGCAATGCCGACGCGATCGACGCCCGCCTGACCGGGCTTGACGATCTTTCCTACTCGTTCACGGCCCCCGGCGGCAGCGTGTTCGCGCCCGCCTTCCTGCGCGACATCGACCGGTTCCAGAACTGGCTGGGCGCACAGCCCGGCGTGGTGTCCGTGACCTCGATCACCGACGCGCTGAAGGGGCTGAACCGCGCGATGAACGGCGACGCACCGGGCGAATATCGCATCGCCGACAGCGCCGAGGCCAACGCGCAACTGATGATGTTCTACGAATTGTCGCTGCCGCAAGGGATGGATCTGAACCGGATGATCAGCGTCAACCGCGACCAGACCCGCGTCAATGCGATCCTGCGCACCTCGCACAGCCGCGAGATCCGCGATCTTGCCGATGCGTCAGAGGCGTGGCTGGCCGCGAACGCGCCCCAGATCGCCACCCGGGCCGCCGGCGTGTCGGTCGGATTTGCGCGCATCGCCCAGCGCAACAACCGCCAGATGCTGGTCGGTCTGGCCGTGGTGCTGGTGCTGGTGTCGGCGACGATGATGGTGGCGCTGCGCAGCGTCACCATGGGCGCGATCAGCCTTGCGCCCAATCTGGTGCCCGCAGCACTGGCCTTCGGGCTGTGGGGCTACACGTTCGGCGACGTGAATCTGGGCTCGACCGTGGTGACCACCATGACCTTCGGCATCGTGGTTGACGACACCGTGCATTTCCTGATGCATTACCTCCGCCGGCGCCGCGCCGGAATGGCCGCCGAGACTGCCATGCAGGACACGTTTTCCGTGGTCGGGGCCGCGATCATCATCACCACGCTGGCGCTGATCGTCGGCTTCGCGATCATGGCGCTGTCGGGATTCGTGATAAACCAGCACATCGGCGCACTGACCGTGTTCGTCGTCGGCTTTGCTGTGCTGGCCGACCTGTTGTTCTTGCCGGCCCTGCTGCTGGCCTTCAAAGGAGCCAAGTGATGGTCCGTCTGATATCGCTGATGATCATTCTGTTGTCCCTGCCCGCGGCGGCCGAAACCGCCGC
>JAJDOB010000194.1 GCA_022340385.1 Rhodobacter sp. | reverse complement strand
TAGTCATCCCAATCCGCGAATGGCACCGAAACCGGGGACAGAATAGGCCAACTTCCCCTTCACGTGGACCGTTTTCAAATTTGTCCAAGTGACCTTCTGCGGGTTCTCTTCTGCAAATTCACTTGCAAACAGGGTGCTGTTCCCCAGCATGGTCAAGCTGATATCGTCCTGCGCGACGGCGTGGATGTCCTTGGCAATCTGTCGGCCAAAATTGTAGAGCTTGATGGTGGTGTCGAGAGCGTTGCCTTCACTGTCCCATCGATCCAATGTGTCAAACGTGTCTGCCATTTGTCTCTCCGGCCCATTTTTCCGCCATCCAATTGTAATGGCGTCGAGCAAATGGAGGTATCACCCAAATAGGGCACCTCATTTTGGCAATTGACGCAACAAGCAAGCCGCAGGGTGCGCATTCATTGCGCACCATTGCCACCAACCCATCCCGCGCGAGACATCACGCGCCACACGGACATTCACCCGCCCTTAACCATCCCACGCGCACCCTGCGGACCATGCAAAATCGCAACTCCCCCCTCTCGCCCGAGGTCTGGCTGATGGACCTTTTCAACTCCAAGGCCGTGCAGCAGGGCGGCGTGATCCGGCGCAAGGCGCGGGACGTTGAACGTTTCGCCGGGATGGATCTGTTCATGGCCGAAATCCATCGGCGCGGCTTTCGCGTCGCAGAGAATTCCGGTCAATTTGTGATCTTCTGCAACCGCGCCCCGGTCCGCTGGCTGACCTCGCCGCCAGAAACGCTTTCTTCAAAAGAAAGCGTGTCGAAATCCTTTGAGGATTTCGACACCCGACAACGACCTGGCAAGCAGGCGTAGGGCGCGACGTCATGCGCACGATTCCGACTCGCCACCAGATATTCAGGTCGCGCTCCGGGGGGGCGGGGCGGCGACACAGACGATCGCTTCCTCACCCACGGTTCTTGCATTTAACTGATTATTTAATTACCATCGGCCAATCCGCTTAACCCGAAAGGCCGCGCCCGATGTCGCTTCTCGTCCGCTACACCCTGAAAACCGCCGATGACCACGCCGCACAGACCGGGGCGATGCAGGCCCTCGTCGCCGGGCTGAATTCGGAAAACATCGCAGGCCTGAATTATTCCTGCTTTGCCACCGACGAGCCGACGCAATTCATCGGCATCCTCGAATTCCCCGACGATGGGGTCAAACAGGCGTTTCTGGACAGCACGGCCTTTGCCGCCTACCGCGAAATCGTCGGGCCGACCTTCGCCAACCCGCCGCAGACCACACCGATCACCGCCATCGCCTCTACCCGGGGCTAACGGCGCTACTGCGCCAGCCCCAGCGCCGCCAGATGCGCCACCGCCTCTGGCACGCGCGAGAATTCGTTGATCTCGACGATCAGGTGCGGCGCGGATTTCACCCCAGCCAGGGCAGAGAACACCGCCGGAAAGGCGATGTTGCCCTCGCCCGGAACCCAGTGGCGGTCGGCATAGCCGTCAGTGTCCTGCAAATGCACATGGGCCAGCAGATCCCCGGCGGCTGTTATGAACCGGTCCACCGGCGGCGCGCCGGCCACGTGATGCGCCCAGTTGGCGTGGCCGGTGTCGACCGACAGGCGCAATGCCGGGCTGTCGGCGGCGGCCACCACCGCCATCCGGTGCGTGGGATCGACGTCGCGGATATTTTCCAGCACCAGCACCACGCCCAGATCCCCGGCCCGTTCCAGCGCCGGTTGCAGCGTGTCCAGAATCGCGCCGACGCGCCGGTCCAGCCCCTTGGGGGCGTTGCCAAGATTGTGCTGGTCCCACAGATCGAACGGCGAATGCAGCACCATCTGTACCGCGCCAAGCCGGCCGCACACATCCAGCGCCTGATCCAGCCGGGTCTGCACCACGGCGCGCATCTCGCGGTCCCTGCAATCCAGCTCGAAACCGGAAAACGGCCCGTGAATACCCAGCCGCCCGTGCCAGCCATCAAGCTTTGTGAGCGCCATGTCGATGAACACGTCGGGTGCGCGCAGCACGTCGGCCATGCAGAATTCCGGCAGTTCCAGATCGCGGTTCCTGTCGAACAGCCAGTCGCGGTGGCGGTCGATATCCAGCACGCTTAACTGCGCGCCAATCACGGGCAGGGTCATGCCAGGCTCCCGGGGGTTGCATTACGCAAGCCGAATGTCGCAGATTTCCCGCCAGCCGCAAGCCGTCCGGGTGGTTCAGATCGTCAGGGCCGGTCTGCTAGGGTGTGACGAATTTCGCCCCGCGCGCGGTGCGCGGTTTCACTTCCATGACCGGCGCGGACATGACTGTTTCCGGCGCGCGCGAGATATTGGCGCAGGCGATGCCGTCACCATCGGGATCGTTGCGCGAATGATAACCGATCTCGCCGCGAAAGGCCGGGGCCAGCCCCATCGAGGCCGCGGTATCGCAACCTGCCATCGCCGCCAGGTGACGCAGCGCGTCGGTGCGTCCGTAGGGACTGGTGCGGGTGTAGATCGAGATCGTCATGGCAATTGTCACCACCGGGATCAGCAGGACCTGGGTCAGAATGCGCAGCGGCGACAGCGCCTGCGCCCTGGTCCTGTGCGCCCTGCGCGCGCGTCGTTCCGCTGCCGTGCCGGATTCGCGTCTGGGATCACTGCGAAATGCTGCGTTGAGGGCATCCAGGTTTTCCATGCCGGTCATGCTGGCACAGAAATGTGGCGACCCTTGGGCAATGGTTTGCTGGGTTTGCGGAAGATCCTAACCTTCAAAACCGGATTTCAGGATCACCGGCACGATAATCTCTTCCTCATCGGTCAGATGCCGATCCATCAGCGCAGCGAAACCATCCAGCTGACCAAGCAGGGCGCCGGTTGCGTCATGCGGGTTCCTGGCGCCCAGCACCGCGTTGGCGCCGTCGGCAAAGCTATGCAGCAGCCCGTCAAGCGCGCCGTGGTCGGCCTCCAGCAGTTCGAACCCGCGGTCGATCCTGGGATCGAGCCCGATCAGACGCGGAAAATAATGGCTGTCCTCGATCTGGTGATGCATATGCAGTTCCTGCAGGAAGAACCCGCCCAGCCGCGACAGGTGCGAGGCGTAGATATCGGGGGCAAGTTCGCCGTCGATCCGCGCCCGGGTTTCGGATTGCAGACGTTCAAGCACCTCGCGGAACATCAGGTGGCGTTGCAGCCAGAACTGAACCATCTCGCCGAAATTCGCGTGCGTCTGCCAGCCCGTGCGCGGAAATTCATCCAGCAGGACGCGCAGGGCGTCGGGCAGCCGTTGGCGGGTGCGAAGCGATAGATCTGCCATTGGCGATAAAGTCCCCGGGGGCCGGAATGCTGCAATGCGGGCTCTATATCGCGAACCCCGCCCCGGCACCAGCGCCGTTAAACTTCTGTTAACCAAGGCTTATTAACGTCAGCCTCCGGAGGGTCCATGCGGGTTTTGCTGACGGTTCTGATCTTGGTGGCATGCCCTGTCCAGCTTTGGGCCGGGGCCTGGCCGCGTGACAAGGGTGCAACGTTTCTGTCTTTCACCCATACGCTCAGCGCACCGATGGATGCGCCCGTTCAGAACCTTTCGGGATACAGCACGGCCTATCTTGAACGCGGGCTCGGCCGCAATCTGACGCTGGGATTCGACGGCGGCATGGCGGCGGGCGGCGACTATGCCGCGATCGTCTTCCTGCGCCGTTCGCTTGGGTCGGGGCAGGGGCGCAATGCCTTTGCGTTGCAGGGCGGGCTGGGGCTTGCGACCTCGTCCGGCAGCGCCAGCTACGTGATAGAGGCAGGAGCCAGCTGGGGCAGGGGGATGAAAACCGTACTTGGCGCCGGCTGGGCGGCGCTGGACACCAGACTGCAATACAGGCCGGATCAGGCGGGGATCGTCGCCAAGGCCGACCTGACACTTGGATTCAAACCGGTCGAGCGAACCAAGCTGATGTTCCAGGTGCAGCTTGGCGACTATCCCGACAGTGATCCCTATGTGCGGCTTGCGCCCTCGCTGGCCAGAGAGATCGGCCCGGGACGGCATATCGAACTGGGCGCGCAGATAGGTGTGGTGGGCGATGACCGGGTAGGGCTGAAACTGGGGACATGGCTGGAATTCTAGGCGCGGTCGCTGCCGGACTTGCCCCCGCACCCATGTTGCGCTTTGATCCTGGACATGGCGTCACCCGTTGATCCGATCCGCCCGACCGACGCAGACGCCCGTGCCCTTGCGCGTTCGCTGATCGACGATGCGCGTTTCGCCGCGCTGGGGGTGATCGAGCCGGCCAGCGGCGCACCGATGGTGACGCGCGTCGCGATTGCCAGGGATGCACGCGGCCTGCCGATGACGCTGGTATCGGATCTGTCGCAGCACACAAAGGCGCTGCGGTCGAACCCCGCCTGTTCGCTGCTGCTGGGCGAGCCGGGCCCAAGGGGCGATCCGCTGATGCACCCGCGCCTGACCCTGCAATGCCGCGCCGTTTTCGTCGCACCCGCCGGCACAGAGCATGGCGCATTGCGCGCCCGCTATCTGGCGCAACACCCCAAGGCGAAACTTTACATTGATTTCGGGGACTTCCGCCTGATCCGCTTCGATGTACACAGCGGTTTTCTGAACGGCGGTTTCGGCAAGGCGTTCAACCTGACGGCCAAGGATCTGACCGGGGCATCCTGAGGACGCCCCGGCCCGCAGGTATCGCTACACCGGATTGTCCATTCGCGCCGTTACCTGCACCTTGCCGCGGCAACTTTGCGGCCATTTCAATTGGACAAGATCATTCCCGGCACCGGCATTCGGCGTGACCGACGGGAAATTATACGTCACCTGATTGCTGGAATTGAGGATGTCGCCCTCGGCAACCACCGATGTCACAGTGCGCGCATTGCCGCCAAAGGGCAGGTAATCGGCCACGTTCAAGGTCCAGGTAGAGGCATTGGTTGCCTGGTCGAATTCCAGCGTGACCGGATTGATCGCTGCCTGATTGATCCCGTTGAAACTGTTGCCCTCGAAAATCACGTTCCGGCTGCGCGAATAATCCAGATCGGCAATCGAGTTGTCCACCATCTCGATCCGGTCGATATTGCCGTTGATCGCCTTGAACGTATTGCCCTGCACGTTCATGCCCTGCAGGAAATGCCCCGGCCCATAGGGCTTGATCACGATCCAGGTGAACCATGCGGCGACGTCGATCGCCATGAAGATATTGCCGGTCAGCGACAGCCCGCCAAACGAGAACTCGCTCGAGAAATCCGGGTTGGCGTCATGTTCGTTGGTCCACTCGACAAAGCAGTTGTCGATGTAGTTTCCGGTAATGACCGAATTCATGTTGGGATAGGTAAAGATGAACCCGGCCACGCGCGGCCCGTCCGTGACCCCGTCGCCCTGAAACCAGTGGTTTCCGACAATCAGATGGCCGTTTCCATTCAGTACACCCGTGTGCAGGAACCGCTGGAACCGGCTGTCGCGGATCTTGGCGTCATTGGCGTTGACGTTGAAGACGATGGATGTGCGTGCGGTCGCGGGCACCGATTGTTCGTCGCTGGAAAAATGACAGCGGTCGATCTGCAGGTCCTGGCAGCCGGTGCCGTGGCTGGTGATACAGCGGTCCCTGGGCCGGGTGATGAAACAGTCCTTCACATGAAAGGTCTCGCCCGCCGGTGCCAGCAGAATGCCGCTGCCAAAACCGTTGCACTGAATTTCGACATCCGAAATCGTCAGCTTCGAGATCTTGGCGAAACCGCTGAAATCAAGCGCGTATTTGAACCGGGTGAAGGTGTAGTTCTGGCTTGCGTTGGCCCCCCACAACGGCTGGCTCAGCGTAATCTCGTTGGCTCCGATGTTCCTGTCCTTGACATAGACCTCGCGCCCGGCCCCGGTGCCGGTCACCAGCGAACCGACCGGGATATTCGCCACGTTTACCACGTTGGTCAGTTTCTTGGGATTGCCGGTGTTGTAGCTGGCGGTCGACAGGTGGGTCTCGGTGTCCCAGTTGGTGCTGCTGACCAGGTTGATCTGGCCGTTGCGGATGATCCGGCGCACCTCGAACGTGGTCTGGTTGGCAACCGCGGCCTGCATGTCGATGGGGGCGTCCAGTTCGATCCTGCGCCCGGCCAGATCAAGCGAGTCATGGTCGGTGAAATTCAGCAGCGCCTGGAAGGCTTTCTTGAACGCCAGAACCTCGTCGCCGAAGGCGTCGATATAGCTGCCCAGTTCGAAATTCTTGCGCAGCACCAGCCGGTCGGCCGTGTCCATCGTCACCGTGCCTTCGAACCGCACGCGGTTTTCGAAGGTGAAACTGTCGCCAAGCCGATAGACCCCGGCCGGCACCAGAACCGCGCGCCCGTTCGCAGCATCATCGGCGGCGGTGAACGCGTCGAAATCATCGGTGCTGCCGTCGCCGATCGCGCCATAGTCGCGCACGTCGACCCAGTCCATCATCGTGCGATAGAAGGCGCTGGTGATATCCTCGATGATGATGTCGTCAATGCGCACGACCGCTCCGTTCGACCCCGTCAGGTCCAGCCCGAAATGCCCATAGATCGGCTCTGTCCCCCAGATCATGTCGACGCCGGTGCGGTCGCCGCTGCCGATGATCGCGCTGACCTCGACCACTTCGCCATAGCTGGTCAGGGCCACGGACGGCCCGGTTTCATTCAGCCCGGCCACATGGACGCCGCCGCTTTTTCCGGCCCAGCCGGCGATGCGCACAGACGGCAGATTGCCGGTGATCGCCTTGATCCGCGCCGTCACCCGCAAATAGCAGCCGGGCAGGATCGGCGTCTCGCCCATGTAACGCAGCTTTTGCGTATTGTCGGTTTTCACCAGTTCCAGGCAGCCGCCGAAATCCTGGTCCGCGGGCACCAGCGCCGCGTTGGCCGAACCGTCATACGTGTTCGAGCCCGGTGTGCCGTCTTCGCTGGACCACACGTCCAGCCCGCCCGCAAAAGCAGGCGGCATCAGCATCAGCCCGTCGGTAATTGCCTTGTTCATCGAAACCCCTTTCAAATCCTCTTCGCGCGTGCCCGGGGCGCGTGCGGCAACAACCGCCGCAACTTGCGCCTTTCAACGTCGGGAATGCTCTCGTGGGAATGCCCGGGCACGCCGCCCAGACCGGAATTAGGGGTATCACGCCGCCTTAAACGACTTCTTAACCAAGCGTTCGCTCGTCGTTAACCTATGCTGCGACGGCGGGTTCGACCAGGAACCGGACACCGTTGATCTGCCAGCCGAGCGGCGTTTCCAGCATCTCGTATTCCAGGGCGAAATACGTGCCTTCGGCGTCCCTGATAAGCACTTTCTGATAGGTGAAACCGCCGGACTCTCGTTGTTCCAGATATTGCACCTCTGCCGGGCGCCAGACCATCGGGAAACCGTTGCGCACCATCATGCCAAAGCGTTCCGGGGTGCCGAACATCCCTTGGATCATTGGCGTGGCAAATTTGAAGGCGGCGGCAAAATCATCGGATTGAAACGCCTCGATCTGACTGCCGATCACGGACTCGATTTCATTCACCTGCGCTTTCGCAGAGCCCACCATGTAAAGTGAAAAGACCACTGCAAAGAAAATCCGTATCATCGTATCCTCCGTTGGTTGACACTGAAGATACGACAGCCGTTTCAAAAAGGTTTCACAGTTTTGACATTTTCTTGTGTCGCGGGCCTGCGGTCAACACGCTGGCTTCTGGCAGGCGGTCCGCAAGACCCTTGGCGAAGTCCTGCCAGCAATTCAGCCCGGAATCCGGCCCCAGCCTGCCGGATTGGGCCTTAGCCCAGTCTGCCTGCTAGCCCGTCCTCGATCAGCGCCACGGTTTCCTCGATGCCATAAAGCGCGATGAACCCGCCGAACCGTGGCCCCTGCGACGCGCCCAGCAGCACCTCGTAAAGCGCCTTGAACCAGTCGCGCAACGGTTCGAACCCGTGGTCCTTGCCGACCGCAAACACCATTGTCTGCAAGGCGTCGCCGTCCAGACCGCCATCCCACGCTGTCAGCCGGTCGCGCAGATCCTCCAGCGCCGCGCGTTCGCGCGCATCGGGCGCGCGGTACACTTTCGCGGGCTGAACAAAATCGTTGTAATAGCGCACCGCAAATCCCGCCGCCGCATCCAGATCGGGATGCGTTTCCGCCGAGGTCTCGGGCGCATAGCGCTTGATGAACCCCCAAAGCTGATCCTTGTCTTCCGCCGCAGAGACAGAGGCCAGGTTCAGCAGCATCGCGAAGGGCACCACCAGATTGGATTCCGGCACATCGGCCCCGTGAATGTGAAACACCGGATTGGCCAGTCGCTGGCCCAGATCCTGGGTCGCATAGGCCCGCAATTGCTGGTGATATTCATCGACGGCCTTCGGGATCACGTCGAAATGCATCCGCTTGGCGGTTTTCGGCTTGGCATACATGAAATACGAAAGGCTTTCGGTCGCCGCATAGGTCAGCCACTCGTCAATCGACAGACCATTGCCCATCGACTTTGATATCTTGCGCCCGACATCATCCAGGAACAGTTCATAGGTGAACACTTCCGGCGCCCGCCCGCCCAGAATCTCGCAGATTTTCGAGTAGATCGGCGTATTGGGCGCATGCTCCTTGCCATAGGGTTCGAAATCCACACCAAGTGCCGCCCAACGGGCGCCGAAATCCGGCTTCCACTGCAGTTTCACGTTGCCGCCGGTCACCGGCAGCGTCGTCTCGGTCCCGTCCTCGTCGTCGAATGTCACCGTGCCCGCGCTGGCATCGACATGCTTGATCGGCACATACAGAACCCGGCCCGATTGCGGGCTGATCGGCAGGAAGATCGAATAAGTCTGCTGACGCTCTTCGCGCAGGCTTTTCAGCATCACCGCCATCAGTTCGTCATAACGTTCCGCGGCCAGCAGCAGCGTCTGGTCGAACCCGCCCGAGGCGTAGAAATCCGTGGCCGAATAAAAATCGTACTCGAACCCGAAAGTATCCAGGAACCGCCGCAGCATGGCGTTGTTGTGGTGGCCAAAGCTGTCATGCGTCCCGAACGGATCCGGCACCCGCGTCAGCGGACGCTGCAGATGTTCAGCCAGCATTTCGGGGTTCGGCACGTTGTCGGGCACCTTGCGCAACCCGTCCATGTCGTCGGAAAAGCAGTAAAGTCTGGTCGGAATGTCAGAGATGATCTCGAACGCGCGCCGAACCATCGTGGTGCGCAAAACCTCGCCAAATGTTCCGATATGGGGCAGGCCGCTGGGTCCGTATCCGGTTTCAAACAGCACAAAGCCCTTCTCTGGCGGCTTGCTGGCATAGCGTTTCAAGACGCGGCGCGCTTCTTCAAACGGCCAGGCCTTGGAACTCATCGCGGCATCGCGCAGGTCAGACATTTGATATACTTTCGCAACTACGGGCAGACGAGGGCCACGTTGGACACCACTGACTATTGCCCGTGGGGTTCCACGTCAATATGCTGCACCGCAACATTGGCCTGTTAGGATCAAACCCCGTGAACGATGAAAACCCGCCACTGACAGCGCAGGACAGCCTTGTCGCCGTCATGATCGCCATTTCGGCGAGCGACGAAACGATCCGCACCGCCGAACTTATCAGCATAGAACGCATCGTCGATCACATGCCGGTCTTTGCCGATTACGACAAGGACCGGCTGAAACAGGTTTCAACGGCCGTTTTCGACCTGTTCGAAGAGGAAGACGGCCTCGACGCGCTTTTCGGGCTGGTTCGCGAAGCTTTGCCCGAGCGGCTTTATGAAACCGCTTATGCGCTGGCCTGCGATGTCGCTGCCGCCGACGGCTTGTTGGGCGAGACCGAACTGCGGTTCCTGGCCGAGATCCGATATGAATTGCAGATCGACCGGCTGCACGCCGCCGCGATCGAACGCGGCGCCCGGGCCCGGCACCTGTCGCTCTGACTGCGGCGCCGGTCAACTGCCGTATGCAGTTCCCCAGCGTTCGATCAGCTGCAGATGCATGCGCCGTGCACGGGCGGTCCACGCCGCAGTGCCCTCGGGGATGTCGCCATCGGATTTCCGGATCTTGTTGCGGCGCGGCACATCTGCGGCAAAGATCGCAAAGGCCAGCGGCCGCCCGTCCGGACCCGCCATGTAACCGGCAAGCGCGCTGGCGAAATTCAGCGTACCAGTCTTGGCGCGCACCCGGATCGGATGATCCGGTATCACCTTGCCCTTGGCGTCGCGCATCGAAATCTCTTTCAGAATGCCTTCCAGCAAACCATTGCCATGCACCCTGACCAGTGCGCGAACCATGTCGCTTGCCGCGATCCTGGACGCGCCGCCAAGGCCGGAATGATCGACGAACCCCGCCCGGCGCGCGCCCAGTTCCTGGTGCACCCAGTCGTTCATCGCCTCGGCCGACGCCCTCAGGCTGCGCGTGCCGGAACCGTCCGTGGCACTGGCCGTCAGCCCCACCACCTCTGCGGTCAGGTTGGTGGAATACTTCAGCATGCCGCGCAGGATCTCTTTCAGCGGCGCGCTGGCATGATCGACAAGCACCGCACCTTCGGGCGGCGTGTCCACCACGGCGCCGCGCCCAAGTGCGATACCGTGACTGCGCGCCAGCGTCTGGAACACTTCGGCGGTGTAAAGTTCGGGCTGTCGCACCGGCAGCCAGCGACTGCCGGCCTTGCCAAGTGCGCCGCGCGCCACGGTCCAGTGATCGGTGCCGCCCTGCTCGGCGTAGGTGTAGACCGGGGCAGCGCGGTCAACGACGCGCATTTTCGCCACCGTGACTTGCGGCGCGAATTTCCGTGCGCGGGCATCCAGCGTCAGCGTGTAGTCGCCGGCTTGCCTCTTCCACTCGAAATGCACCCGGTTGTAATTCAGGTTCAGCCCTGAAATCGCCGGGTTATAGCCGACGTGATCGGCCTGGTCCGGATCAATCGACCTTATCGAGGCAAATCCGCCGCCACAGACCAGGAACTTGCCGGTGACCTCGCGCAGCCCGCTGGCTTTCAGCTGCTGCGCCATCTCGCCCAACGCGTCGGTGTCCAGGGTCGGGTCGCCACTGCCCACCAGCGCCAGGTTGCCGGTCAGGCGTCCGTTTCTGAGCGTGCCATCCGCGATCAGCCGTGTGTGATAGCGGAAATCCGGCCCAAGCCTGTCCAGCGCGTAAAGCGCCGTGATGGCCTTGGTCACACTGGCGGGAGGTTGCCCCAGCAAGGGGTTGCGCGCCTCCAGCACCTCGCCGGTGCGCGCGTCGGCCACCACGAAGCCGACCTTGCCGGTCAGTTTCGCCTCGGCAATCACCGTATCGGCAGGGCGCGCCGTGCGCTTGTGAAAATCCGTCGCCCGGGGCAGCGGGCGCAAGGATGTCAACGGCGCGTTTGCCAGCGCCTGGCCCGCGACGCTGCCCAGCAATGCTCCCAGAAATAACCGTCGAGAAACCCGCACCGCGATACCCATGCTACCCGTGGGGCCGAATGCGCCCCGTTAACCCGTCTCAATGCGTCTGGCGCACCCACTCTCCGCGTGCGCGAATGTCGCTTGAAGACATGTCTACCATAGGCACATTCAAAAAACACCAGCAAGGGGCAGGGCGCCTTGCCAATAGCCGAGAATCCCGCCCGCGCAACTGTGCGTCCTTGTACTGTGAGGCGGCCTTGGAATGACGTGCCGCCGTGCGATCCCCGGGCCGCGCCAGCACGCCGATGGGCACGCTTTCCATGATCCGGCGCCACTGGTCCCAGCGATGGAATTCCGCCAGGTTGTCGGCGCCCATCAGCCAGACGAATTTCACGCCCCGGTATCGCCGGATCAGCGCCTTCAGCGTTGCCGCCGTATAGCGCGTGCCCAGCCGCGCCTCGATGTCGCTGACCAGCACGCGCGGATGCTGCATCACCTGCCGCGCCACCGCCATCCGCCGGTCCAGCGCCGCCGGTCCCTGCGCCTTCAGCGGATTGCCGGGCGAGACCAGCCACCACACCCGATCCAGCCCGAACCGTTTCAACGCCTCGCGGGTGATATGCGCGTGCCCGGCATGGGCCGGATCAAACGACCCGCCCAGCAGGCCAATGGTCTGGCCGGCGCGTGCGACTGGATATCCTGATTTCACTCTGCCCCCTGGCTTGCCCGACGCAAACCTAAGGCGCAGATGAACAATAGGGAACAGGATTAATAGGCAAGTCCTGCTTCGAACCTGCCTGTTCGCCCGTCACCGAATTGATGCCGGATTAGCGGTTCTTCGGCATAGGCGATTTCCCCCGCATCCCCCGATTGGACTATGTGCCCCGGGAAATTTGCATCTTCCGCGGGGATATTCCAAAAGGGCGCGAACTTATCCAGCAAGGTATCGACATGGCAGCCTACCAATACGTCTACCACATGGACGGCGTCTCCAAGACCTACCCCGGGGGCAAGAAGTGCTTTGAAAACATCCGGCTTTCGTTCCTGCCGGGCGTCAAGATTGGTGTCGTCGGCGTCAATGGCGCCGGCAAGTCGACCCTGATGCGGATCATGGCCGGAATCGACAAGGATTTCACGGGCGAGGCATGGGCAGCCAAGGGGGCCCGTGTCGGCTATCTGCCGCAGGAGCCCCAGCTTGATGAGACTAAGAACGTGCGCGACAACGTCATGCTGGGGGTCGCCGCCAAGAAGGCCAAGCTCGACAAGTACAACGAACTGGCGATGAACTATTCCGACGAGACCGCCGACGAAATGGCCGCGCTGCAGGATGAGATCGACGCCGAAAACCTCTGGGATCTGGACGCCCAGATCGACGTCAGCATGGAGGCCCTGCGCTGCCCCCCCGACGACGCCGATGTCGCCACGCTGTCGGGCGGGGAACGCCGCCGCGTCGCGCTGTGCAAGCTGTTGCTGGAAGCGCCCGAGATGCTGCTGCTCGACGAACCGACCAACCACCTGGACGCCGAAACCATCGCCTGGCTGCAACAGCACCTGATCGCCTATCCCGGCACCATCCTGATCGTCACCCACGACCGGTATTTCCTTGACGATATCACCGGCTGGATCCTTGAACTCGACCGCGGTCGCGGCATTCCCTACGAAGGCAATTACTCGGCCTGGCTGGAACAGAAGGCCAAGCGGCTGGCACAGGAGGCGCGCGAGGACAAATCCAAGCAGAAGACGCTGGAACGCGAGTTGGAATGGATGCGCCAAAGCCCCCGGGCACGGCAGGCCAAGCAGAAGGCCCGGATCAACGCCTATAACGAATTGGCCGAAACGTCAGAGCGTGAAAAACTCTCTCGCGCGCAGATCATCATCCCGAACGGTCCCCGCCTCGGCGGCAAGGTGATCGAGGTCGAAAACCTCGCCAAACACCTTGGCGACAAGCAGCTGATCGAGGATCTCAGCTTCAGCCTGCCGCCCGGCGGCATCGTCGGCGTCATCGGCCCCAACGGGGCGGGCAAGACCACGCTGTTCCGCATGCTCACCGGGCAGGAGGCGCCGGATTCCGGCACCGTCACTTATGGCGACACCGTGCAACTGGCCTATGTCGACCAGTCCCGCGACTCGCTGGATGCGAACGCGACTGTTTGGGAGGAGATTTCAGACAAGCTCGACATCATCCAGCTTGGCGACGCCGAAATGAACAGCCGCGCCTATTGTTCCGCCTTCAACTTCAAGGGCGGCGACCAGCAGAAAAAGGTCGGCCTGCTGTCGGGCGGCGAGCGCAACCGGGTGCACCTTGCCAAACTGCTGCGCACCGGCGGCAACGTGCTGCTTCTGGACGAACCCACCAACGACCTCGACGTGGAAACACTTCGCGCCCTGGAGGACGCCCTCGTCGACTTCGCCGGCTGCGCCGTGGTGATCTCCCACGACCGCTTCTTCCTCGACCGCATCTGCACGCATATCCTGGCCTTCGAGGGCGAGGCGTATGTGGAATGGTTCGAAGGCAACTTCGAGGATTATGAGGAAGACAAGAAGAAGCGTCTGGGGCTTGACGCGGTGGAGCCGAAGCGGATCAAGTACAAGAAGTTCGCGAGGTAGGCATGTGGATTGTAACTATTTGTGGTCCGACGATTGCTGCATTTGGCTTTTTCATCGGGTCGATGCCAGTGTTCTGGGTTGGCACAGCAATTTGTGTGCTCAATCTGTTCTTGAATTTTGCCAGTGATGTAATGAAACTTCCGATTTTGCCAGCCATTTTCATTGTTGTAGCTATCCCATTCTTTTCGACATGGTATCTCGGGGCGGCAATTGGATTGGCTATTTACACTGCTGTGGAAGCTGTTGGCGATTTGCTTGCACGGTGGCAAGGCAAGCAATGAGCAAGGTTGGGTGGTTTCGCACTGGTCCAAGGTGCGTGCGAGCACGCACCCTACAG
>JAJDOB010000161.1 GCA_022340385.1 Rhodobacter sp. | reverse complement strand
TCGCAAGCGCCAGCCCGCCGCACAGGCTGGCATGGGCAATCATGTCGCGGGCGGATTGGTCCTCGCCCTGCATCAGCCGGGCAAGCGCGGCCAGCCCGGACGGGATCGCACCAACGCACAGCGCGTCGGTCAGCGGGTTGGCGCGGGTGCAAAGGTAAGGCTCGATCAACTGCGTGATCGCATCCAGCCCCGAGGCCAGCGTGATCGCGCGCGGGCATCCATCGGTCAGCGCCGGATCAACGATGGCCAGCCGAGGCAGCATGCGCGGATCGCGGAGCGAGACCTTTCGACGGTGCTCGGCCACCGCGATGACCGCGTTGCGCGTCACCTCGGCGCCGGTGCCGGCGGTTGTCGGAAGCGCGATGAACGGTAGCGGCGCGGCGTCGAGCGGCAGGCCCCGGCCTGCGACTTCGAGGTGGTCGATCATCGGACGGGTGGCGGGGGCAAGCGCGGCGATCGCCTTGCCTGCGTCGATCACCGCGCCGCCGCCAAGTGCCGCCACAACAGTGACATCGGCCCCACGCGCAGCAGCAACGCCGGTTTCGATCAGCACGGTATCCGGTTCATGCGGGACGGCAAGGCGGTTCGTCATGCACCCTGCATCCGCCAGCGCACCGGCCAGCCAGTCGGCGCGGGCGGCGTTGGCACCGTGGACCAGCAGGACACGCGGTCCCAGCGCCGCGATCCGAGTTGGCGCCTCGGCGGCAGTCCCCCGGCCAAAGCGGATTTCGGTCGCGGTGGCGAATGTGAACGGGGCGATCATCGCGCACCGGTCCCGGCCACCGGTGCGCGCGCATCTGACGCATTGGCACGCCACCGTGCTGAACCGGTCGTTTGGATCCGCGCCCTCATCGCCTCATACCTTCAGATCCTGCGCACCGGTGTCGATATGCGGCGCCCAGAAGGCGACGGATTCCGCGATCTGAGGGATCACCTCGCGGTCGTTCGGCTCTCGCTCCTTGAAGCTGAGTTCAAGGCAGATCTCGTTGTCGGACGCGCCACCTTCGGCGAACGCGGCCAGCAGCGGTTCGGGCTGGATGCGGCCCCGGGCATTGAACCCGGCGGTGAAAGGTCTGTGCCCGCCCTTGTCCATCAGGCTTTGCTTGATGTGGATGATCGGGCTGAGTTCCGGCACCGCACGGGCCCAGGCATAGGGATCATAGTCGTCGGGATCGGTGCTGGTGACATCGCCGTGGTCAATGTCGGCCATCATCCACATCGGCACCGCCATATTGGCCGCGCTCAGCCGGTCCTGCAGCGCAAGGCAGGCGGCGATGGTTTCCCCGAACTCGCGCCCGACGCTCATCGGTTCCCAGAACACATGGTCCAGCCCGGCGGCCCTGGCATGCTCTGCCACTTCTGCCCAACAGTCGATCGCGATCCGGATCAGCGCCTCGCGCCGGTCCGGATCGTCATAATCCCTGTAGGTGAAGATCGCGAACTGGGTGCCCACCGCGCGCCCGCCCAGTTCGCCGATAATATCCGCGAATGTCTTGAACCAGTCGACATAGTAGCGGCGGACCTCGGGATCCGGGTGGCCGAAATGGTTGAGCCGACCGTAAGGCCCGGTCATGCCAGAGGTGACACGTACCCCGGTGCGGTCGAGCGCCCGCCCCATATCGCGGGTCAGCCGGCGGATGACCGGTGCGGGCCAGGCGGGATTGATGAACTCATGCGTCAACTGAACATCGCGCAGCCGGATATCGCGGGCGATGCAGTCGATCAGGTCATCGGGCTCGGCGAAGCGGTTCACCAGCGGGTTTGTGTTCAGCGAGAGCGTGAGCCCCATAAGCGTTTGCCTTTGTCAGAGGGTGCATCCGGGGATGATATAGTCGGGCAGGTCGGTATCCGGCAGTCCGGCCAGAAGCGGCCCGAGCGGGTCGTCGGCGTGAATGCCGGTTCGCACCAGGGCCGTGCTGTGACCGGCCGCGCGCCCACCGCGGATGTCGTGTGCAGGGCTGTCGCCGATGCACAGCACCGCGGCCGGGTCAGGATGGCCCAGCCGCGCCGCCGCGACCTGGTAGATCAGCGGATGGGGTTTGCCGACGAATTCGACCTCGCCGCCAAGCTCCTGATAAAGCGCGGCAATCCGCCCAGCGCCAAAGGCCGGTCCCCGGTTGGTCAGCATGGTCATGTCGGGGTTGGTGCACAGGCAGGGCACCCGTCGCCGCGCCGGGGCGTCAAGCAGGCTGGCATAGTCCCGCAATGCAATTTCCTCGCCCCGGCTGCCCGCGATCAGCAGCAGCTCCGCCGCGTCGGCGTCTTCGGTGATGCGCAGGTCAAGCCCCTCGACCGCTGAAAGATCACCATCGCGAGACAGCACCAGCACTGCCGCGCCGGGGGCGATTTCGGGCCCGATCCGACCGGCAAGCGCGGCATGCGCGGCCTCGCCCGACGAGATGACGGCACTGAAACTGTCACGTGCAAAGCCATGCGCAACCAGCCGCGCCTCGTTCGGCGCCGACCGTTTGCCGGAATTCGACAGGATCACCACCTGCTTGCCACGCGCCGCCAGCGCCGCCAGCGCGGCGGGCGCACCGGGATAGACCCCACTGCCATCCAGCAGAACCCCGAACTGGTCGAAAAGGAAAAGGTCAAACGTTTCCGCGAGATCCGCCAGCGTGGTCTGCCTCATGGCGCGCCTCGTCGTGCCAGCAGGGCGGTGCCATAGGCTGCCTCTGTGCTGGCAGGGCCGGGCATGGGCACGTTCAGGCGGCGTTCGCGCATCCGGGTCCATACCGGATTGCCAGCGCCGCCACCGACGCTTCGGACCGACGCCAGCGGCGGCGCGCCAAGCTGGTGCAGGCGGTCATAGGCCAGCGCCTCGATCCGGGCGATCCCGTCAAACAGCCCCTTCAGAAACGCCGCGTCATCATCGGGGCGCGGTTCCAGGCGGGCGGGCAGCGTTGGGTCCGCAACGGGAAAGCGTTCGCCGGGACGGGCCAACGGGTAATAGTCAAGATCGCAGTCGGTTTCGGGGTCGATCCGCGCCGACAGGTCGGACAAGTCCTTGGCTTGAAAGAATTTCAACAAGACATTGCCGCCGGTGTTCGAGGCGCCGCCGGCAAGCCAGTGGCCGAGGATGCGGTGGCTGTAGATACCGTATTCGGGTGCGGAAATCTGTTTGTCGGACAACAGCTTGATGGTCAGCGTCGTGCCCAGCACGGTGACACCGTCGCCGGGCCGGTCCGCCCCGGTGGCCACGAAACTGGCACAGCCATCGGTGGTGCCCGCGACCACCAGCGCATCGTCCGCAAAGCCGAATTCCCTTGCAGCAGAGTGGGTTACCGGGCCGATTGCGGTTCCGGGCGCAACCACGTCCGGCAACCGGGCGCGGTCCACGCCGACCTGTTCGATCCAGTCGGGCCAGGCGCGCGCGGCAAGATCGTAACCGGTCTTGAGCGCGTTATTCTCGTCGCTGACGGCGCGGCCCGAGAAACGCGTCGAAACCCAGTCGGCCTGATGCCGGATATCCGCCGGATTCCTGTCCGAAAACCACCGGACCCGCGCCAATGCGCTTGACGCCCCGCGCGCGGCACTGTCGGGCGGGGCCACCGCGTCGATCCGGGCAATGATCGCGGGATCAGGGCATATGTCATTATACATCAGCGCGTCGCCCGGCGGCGCGCCTGTGCCATCGACTGCCAGAACGGTGCCCGACGTGCCATCGACGGCCAGCGCCCGCACGGCACCCGCATCAACCCCCGCCAGCGCCCGTTTCACCGCCGCCGAGGCCGCGGCCCACCAGATCGCCGGCGACCGGTGGTTCGCCCCGTGATCCGCCATCGCGGATTTGCCTTCGGCCCGCACCGCGCCCGCGGCGTCGATCACGATAGCCCGCGCGCCGGAGGTGCCGATGTCGAGGCCGAGAAAGAGGTCACGCATCGAGCGTCTGCCGGTATTTCTCGGCGTCCCAGTCCAGAAGCTCGGCGTTCTGGTTCGGGCTGAGACAGGTCAGCCTTGCCTGACCGGGCACCCGCAGCAGCACGTCGCCAAGACAGCGCATCAGCGCCAGGGCCCCGGCGGACGCGTCTGCGCGCACCACCGCGCCCTTGCCGGGGACCAGCAGGAAGACCGGTGCGTCGCCCGGATCGGGCAGCGTGTCGCCGGTCAGCGCGGTTGCACCGACGCCGCAGAAGATCACGTGATCGGGGTAAAGGCTGCCGCCCGTGGCCTGTGCCAGCCGCGCCGGATCAAGCGCCACCTGATGCAGCGGCGATGACACATCCGGAACGATCCAGCCGGGTCGGACAAGCGCCTGAAGGGCCGCGATGTCGGGCGTGGCATCGGCGGCGGGCGCCAGCGTCAGCGCCGCGACCACCCGGTCCAGCAGCGCCTCTGCCCCGGCGATTGAATCGGCGGCGACAAGCAGCCCGTGATTGCGCAGCACAACCACGTCTGTCTCCGGCTTCAGCCGGTCGCGCACCGCCGCGGCCAGATTCGCGCCCGGCTTGTCATATGGAACCAGGCACCAGTCAAACTGGCCAAGCTTTCCGGTCAGCAGGTCTTCGGCATCCGCGCGCACCGCGTGGGCCAGCGTCATGACGCAATGGACATGGATAACGACACGCCGGTCAAAGACGGCGTGCAGGCTGGTCTCGATCGACGGGCGCAGCGTATGCCCGCCAAGGGTGAACTGCGCTGGCTGGTCGGCGTCGATGGATGGATCGTCGAAGCCCACGCGCATCGCCGGCAGATCGACCGGCACGAAGATTTCGCGCGTCAGGGCATCGGCCAGCAGCGTGCCCGACGCCTTGATCCACATCACGTCGCCATCCTTGACCGAGGTGTTGCCGCCGGCGGCCTGGATCAGCAGCGGGTCGGCCCCGACACGGGCGGAATAGCGCGCAAGGTTGGTCAGATCGGCGGGAGGGATCGGTTTTTCCGTCATGTCAGCGGTCTCCTGCGGCAGCAGTGATCGTGTTTTCGAACCAGTCGGCAAAGGCTGCCTGTTCGGTCTCGCTCAGGTGCAGCCGGTGCTTGGCACGCCGCCACAGGATGTCCTCGGCGGTCTGCGCCCATTCGGATTCGATCAAATAGCGCGCCTCTGCCTCGTAGAACGTTCCGCCGAAATGCCGCCCAAGCCCGTCGAGCCCGGTCGCATCGCCCACGATCCGGGTCATGCGCGCGCCATATAGCCGCCCGTAGTGGCGCCGCAGATCGCGCGGCATCCAGGGGTAATCATGCTTCATCCTGTCGGCAAAAGTCTCGTAGTCGGCATTCTCGATCTCGCCGCCGGGCAGCGGTGCGTCATGGGTCCAGTCGCCCCCCATTCCGGGGAAGAACCCGGCCAGACGGTGCATTCCGCGCTCTGCCAGTTCGCGAAACGTGGTGATCTTGCCGCCAAAGACATTCAACAGCGGCGCACCGCCGGTGTCGTCCAGATCGAAGACATAATCACGGGTCACCGCCGACGGGTTGCCCTTGCCGTCGTCGAACAATGGCCGGACCCCTGAATAGGTCGTCAACACGTCCTCGCGCGACAGCTTTTCCTTGAAATAGCGGTTCACCACGTCGATCAGATACTGCACCTCGGCCTCGTCGGCGGCGACATCCTCGGCCCGGCCATCATAGGCGATGTCGGTGGTGCCGATCAGCGCCTTGTCACCCTCGTAGGGGTTGATGAAGATCACCCGCTTGTCGCTGTTCTGCACCAGATAGGCCTGTTGCCCGTCCCAGAACTTGGGCACGATGATATGGCTGCCCTTGACCAGCCGCACGTTGCGCGACGAATTGGCGCCGGCGACGCGGGTCAGCACATCGGTGACCCAGGGGCCGGCGGCGTTGACCAGCGCCCGGGCCCTGAATTCGCGCGCCTGCCCGGTTGTCCGGTTTTCCGTGGTGATCGTCCAGACGCCGTTTTCGCGGCGCGCGGACGTGGCGGCGGTCCGGGTCAGGACGGTGGCGCCGTGTTCTGCCGCGTCGAGCGCATTCAGCACCACCAGCCGCGCGTCGTCGACCCAGCAGTCGGAATATTCGAAGCCCCTGGTATAGAGGTCCAGCAGCGGCGCGCCTTCGGGGTCGCGGCGCAGGTCAAGGCTTCGGGTGCCGGGCAGCTTCCTGCGCCCGCCAAGGTGGTCGTACAGGAACAGCCCCAGCCGGATCAGCCAGCGCGGCCGGTCCTGCGGGCTGTGCGGCAGCACGAAGCGCATCGGCCAGATGATATGCGGTGCCGCGTTCATCAGCACCTCGCGTTCGATCAGCGCCTCGCGCACCAGCCGGAATTCATAGTATTCAAGGTAGCGCAGCCCGCCATGCACCAGCTTGCCAGACCGCGATGAAGTGCCTTCGGCAAGATCGTCCTTTTCGCACAGCACGACCGACAGCCCGCGCCCGGCGGCGTCCCGCGCGATCCCGGCGCCGTTGATACCGCCGCCGATCACGAACAGGTCCACCGTTCCGGTCATGCCGATCCCCCGGCCCTGACGCCGTAGGACTGAAAGCCGAGGGCGGTTTCCTCGATCTGCGCGTCGGTCAGAACATGGCCGCCGCCGATGGTCAGCGCGTGAAAATACTGGTGGGCCAGCGCCTCGAGTTCGCCCGCCAGCCACAGCGCCCGGGTCAGGTCGGGGCCGCCGACGACCATGCCGTGATTGGCCATCAGGCAGCCGTTGCGGCCCTGCATAGCAGCGATGATGTTGTCGGACAGGTCCTGCGTGCCGTAGCGCGCGTAATCGGCCACCCGGATCACGGGCCCGCCAAAGGCGGCGATCATGTAGTGGATCGCGGGGATCGGTCTGCGGGCCACGGCCAGCACCGTGCACCAGGGCGCATGGGTGTGAACCACCGCGTTGATGTCGGCGCGCGCGCGCAGGATATCACGGTGAAACCGCCACTCCGACGACGGCGCGTTGGGGCCTTCCCAGCCGCCATCCGGATCGTCCAGCCGGGTGCGCGCCATCATCCCGGGGGCGATCACGTCATAGGCGACGGCGGTCGGTGTGATCAGCATATGGGTGCCGTCGCGCACCGAGATATTGCCCGACGCGCCACGGTTCAGACCGTCGGCTTCCAGCTTCTTGCAGGCGGCGACCATGTCTGTGCGGATACTTGCGTCGGTCATGTTCTGCTCCTTAGCAGGGATTTCTGGCCGGTTCGCTGCAAAGATAGCGGCGCACTTCCTCTGCGGCCTGTTCAGCGGCATATGTCACGGTGCGGACCGAGGCGCCGGCGATATGCGGCGTCAGGGTCACGTTCGGCAGTTGCAGCAGCGGCCAGTCGACGGGGGGCGGCTCGATCGAGAAGGTTTCCAGCATGGCGCCGGCCAGCGGGCCGGACTGCAACGCCTGATAAAGCGCGTCATAGTCGCAGATCGGGCCACGGGCCGTGTTGACCAGCAGGCTTCCGGGCTTCATCCGCGACAGGCTGTCGGCGTTGATCATGCCGCGGGTTTCATCGCTGACGCGCGGATGCAGCGTCAGCACGTCCGATTCTGCCACCACCCTGTCGAAGGACACCAGTTCAACGCCGGCTGCCGCGTCCTCGGGGTCGAGTTGGATATAGGGGTCGTTGACCAGTATCCGGCAGCCGAACGCGCGCAACAGCCTGACCACCCGGGTTCCGACATGGCCATAGCCGATCACGCCCACGGTCATCTCGTTCAACTCTCGGCCAGCCACGTCGGCACGGTAAAGATCGCCGCGCCAGATGCCCTTGCGCAAATCCTCGTGGCCTTCGCGTATCTTGCGCGTCTCTGTCAGGATCGCGCCGATGGTGAATTCGGCGACCGCACTGGCATTGCGGCCCGGCGTGTTGACCACCAGCACCCCATGATCCTTCGCCGCGCCCATGTCGATGTTGACCGGACCGCCGCGCGAGACCGCGATCATCTTCAGCCCCGGCAGCCGGCTGAACATGGTCCGGCTCATCGGCGCAAGGTGAGTCACCAGGATTTCAGCCTCGCCCACGAAATCCACCACATCATCGGCGGTGCCAAGATATTCCTTGAGCCCGTCCATGCCCTCGACGGCATAGCCGTGCTCCATCGGGACATCGGGCCAGTTTTCCTTTCGGGTCCGGGTCGTGGCCCGGTCGCCGCAGGCCGCGAGGATCTTTTCCTCGAAAACCTCTGGCAGCATGAAATGGTCGCCGATGATTGCGATCTCGGTGGTCATCGTGTTGCTCCGTTTTCCGCAAGCTCGGCCCAGACGGGTGCCAGCGCCTGACGTGCCTCTCGATAGGCGGGGTAAATACGCGCGTAGATTTGTGCAAGTTCCGGATCGGGCGGTTCAAGCGCGCCCAGGTTGGGCGTGACCCAGTCGGCGATGCAGGCCTGCATGTCGGAATAGGCGCCGATCGCCACCGCCGCCATCATTGCGGCCCCCGCCGCCCCGGCCTCTTCCCGGGTCGAGGTCCGCACCGGGGCGCCGATCGCGGCCGAAAGAATCCGGCGCAGCGCCGCCGAGCGCGCGGCACCGCCGGTCAGGCGCACCTCGGGCGGGATCGCGCCCATCGCGGCATAGCAATCATGCGCAGCCAGGGCCAGCCCCTCGACCACCGCGCGCATCAGGTCCGCGAACCGGTGCGTCGAGTTCAGCCCTGTGAAGCCCGCGCGTGCCGCCGGATCGACCATCGGGCCACGCTCGCCTGCTTCAGAGATATAGGGGTGATACAGCACGCGCCCCGGTTCACCCTGTGCGATCCAGCCGTCGATACGGGCGATCAGGTCGTGATGCGCGACCTCTTGGCCGAAATCGGCCAGCAGCCCCGCGGCGACATTCAACAGCCAGTCGATATTCAGCGTCGCCGCCATGTTCGACTGGATCTGCGCCACCACGCCCGGAATCGGCAGCGGCATGACATAACCGGTCAGATCGTCATTCAGAAAGACCGCATCGGGTGTCGTCGCGCGCATGTGCATGCCGGTAGAGCCTATGATGGTGCAGCCCTGTCCCCTGCCCCCGGTATGGATGCCGCCGCCAAGGGCGGTGCAGGGCACATCCAGAAAGGCCAGCGTCACCGGCGTGCCGGCCATCAGGCCGGTGGCCGTTGCGGCGGCGGTGCCAAGCGGGTGCGTGATTTCGGAACCGTCGACGATCTGTGGCAGCAGCCGTTTTTCCGATGTCAGCCCCAGCGCCTCGATCACCCGGTCGTCATAGGTCCGCGTGCGGAAATCGCCAAAGGTGAACACGGCCTCGCAGGGACCGGTGGCGCGGATGCCGGTGAGGTTGAGGTACAGCCAGTCCTTGCAGTGCAGCGCGACCTCTGCCGCCGCAACGGCCTCTGGCATGGTGTCCTTCATATGCAGAAGCTGCACCGACATCTGGCAGGCGTTCAGCCCGTTGCCGGCGATGGCAAAGCGGGCGCGGTCGGCGCTGGTGCCGCGCAGCCGGCGCACCACGGGTGCCGCGCGCGCGTCAAGCCACAGCCAGGCGTCGGTGACGGGTTGGTTATCCGCACCGACCAGCCAGGTACCGTCGCCCTGCGCGGTGACCGCCAGCGCCGCGGTGCGCGTGGCAAGGCCCGGCACCTTGTCGCCCAGGTCGCGCAGCGTTCTGGCGCAGTCGTCCCAGGTGTCCGACAGCGATTGCGTGGCCGCACCGTCGGCGCCGGTCCGGTAGCGGTTCGGCGTCGAGGCGACCGCGATCTGCCTGCCCGCCAGATCGAATGCGACCGACTTGATCAGCGATGTTCCGGCGTCGATGCCGATCAGGATGTCGCCACCCGGACGCATCAGGCAAGCTCGCGCCCGTGGCTGATGGCCATGCCGGTTTCGGGGTCGAAGATATGCAGATCGGCGGGGCTGAGTTTTACATTGATTTCATCGCCGACCGCGACATGGGCGCGGTCATGTTCGACAAGAACCAGCGTGCCCTGCGCGAAAGACGCGGCGATGTGGCTTTGGTCGCCAAGCCACTGGTTGGTCAGGACCTGCG
>JAJDOB010000093.1 GCA_022340385.1 Rhodobacter sp. | reverse complement strand
GATCTCGACCGGTTGCAGGCCATCCATGACATGGGCGATTTCCGCAATTCATTCGCGGCCAGCCCGGACAGGCTGAACGACGGCATGGCGCGGTTCGGCCACATGATCCGCCCGCTGATCGGCACCCATCCGCTGACCGGGCGCAGGTTCCTGAATTTCAACGAGGCCTTCGTGACCCATATCGTCGGCATGACCACGGGCGAGGCGAACGCGCTGAAAACCTGGCTGGCCGGTCACATGAACCGGCCAGAGGACCAGATCCGCTGGCGTTGGCGGGCCGGCGACATGGCGATGTGGGACAACCGCGTGACGATGCATTACGCGGTTGCCGATTATCTGCCGGCCTGTCGTTGCATGAACCGGATCACCGTGGTCGAGGACCGGCGCGCCGGGATCCCTGCGGCGGCGGAATGACGCCGCGCTACAGCGCCGTTTCCCATTGGCCGGAGTCCCCCGATTTCAGCACCGCGTCCGTTACCCTGTCGGTCCTGAGCGCATCGGCGAAAGTCGGCGCCGCCGCATCGCCGTCCAGACCCAAGATGAAATCCGCCGCCTGGTGGGTAAAGCTTTCGTCATAGCCGATCGACAGCCCCGGCACCCACCATTTGTCCATATAGGGATGATCGCCGTCGGTGACGTGGATCGAGCGCCAGCCGCGCGTGGTTCCCTGGTCGCGGTGGTCGAAATACTCCAGCCGGTGCAGATCGTGCAGATCCCAGAAGATGCTGGCATGTTCGCCGTTGATTTCCAGCGTATACTGCGCCTTGTGCCCGCGCGCGTAGCGGGTGGATTCGAAGGTCGCCAGCGAGCCGTTGGAAAACCGCGCCAGGAACGCGCAGGCGTCGTCGATCCCGACCGGTTCGACCTTCCCGGTCAGGGTATGCTCGCGCTCCTTGACGAAAGTCTCGGTCATCGCGGTCACGGTGTCGATGCCGCCGTTCAGCCACATCGCGGTGTCGATGCAATGCGCCAGCAGATCGCCGGTGACGCCCGATCCGGCGACGGATTTGTCCAGCCGCCACAGCCCCTCGCCGCCCTGGGGCAGGTCGGCGGCGATGGTCCAGTCCTGCAGGAACTTGGCGCGGTAGTGAAAGATGCGGCCCAGTTTTCCGTCGTCGATCAGCGCCTTGGCAAGGCTGACCGCCGGAATGCGGCGGTAGTTGTACCAGACCATGTTGGCGACGCCGGCCTTTTCGACCGCTTCCACCATCTTCTGGCTTTCGGCGGCGTTGCGGCCCAGCGGCTTTTCGCACATCACCATCTTGCCGGCCTCGGCGGCGGCAATGGCGATCTCCTTGTGGGTGTTGTTCGGGGCGGCGATGTCGATCAGGTCGATGTCATCGCGCGCCACCAGTGCCCGCCAGTCGGTTTCAACAGAGCCATAGCCCCAGTTTTCGGCGAACGCCCTTGCGCGGTCCTCGTTGCGTGCGCAGATCGCGGTCAGTTCCGGCTGGCGCGGCAGGTCGAAGAACCGGGGCGCGGTCAGGAAGGCGTTGGAATGGGTGCGGCCCATGAACCCGTAGCCGACCATGCCGATGCGTAGTTTCTGTTTGCTCATGACTTAGCTCCATCCATGCGCGGCGCGCACCTTGACCATCGCGGCCAGAATATCGTTCCAGGTCTGCTGGGTTTCCAGAACGCTGTTGGGGAACATGCAGCCGTCCCAGCAGATGTGCCGCATCGCCTTGGTGGGCGTGCCATCCGCGTTGTTCAGCCACAGCCCGGCGTGTTTGGTGATGTCGAGCCGGCCATTGGGATCGGTGGCCATGCAGTGCCGCCCGGTCTTGTCGTGGCTGCCCGTTCCGTGCACCGTGCCGTCGTTCTGGGCGACATGAAAGTCGATGGTCCAGGGGCGCAGGGCGTCGGTGATCTGTTTCAGCGCCGCGTCCAGGGCCGCCGCATCGTCAAGCTGGTCGGCGGTGATCAGTTGATGTTCCGGCGCGTTGTAGCCAAGTGCATACAGCATTGTATGCGCCATATCTGCCTGAAATCCCATGATTTTCGGCCTGTCCACGGATTCCAGCAGGTCGACCATGTGTTTCCAGCTGTGCATCCCGCCCCAGCAGATCTCGCCCTCTGCCGCCAGCCGCTCTCCGTGATCGGCGGCGATGTCGCAGGCCTGCCGCAGGGTTTCGGCCATGATCGCCGTGTTGCCCGCCGGATCCTCGGCCCATTCGGCAACGCCGGTGGCGGTATCGACCCGGATCACGCCGCCTTGCCGCACACCCAGGTCGCGCAGCCGCCCCATGATCCGGCAGGATTTGTGCACCGCATCCAGGAATGCGGTGCGCCCCTCACCCGGATCCATCGCAGAGCCGCCGCCGACCGGTGGCCAGACCGGCGCCACGGCAGAACCGATTTCCAGCCCGCGCCCGCCGACATTGTCCGCCAGCGCCTTGATCGCGTCATCGTCGGCGTCGATCGAAGTATGCGGATCGGCCAGGAACAGATCGACGCCGTCGAATTTCATGCCGTCCACCTCGGCGGCCTGTGTCATGTCCAGCATGGCATCCAGACTGATCGGCGGCTCGTCCTCGCCCTTGCCGACCAGCCCGGGCCACATCGCGTTGTGCAGTTTTGGAAATGCGTTGTCGCTCATCCCGTCCTCCCGAAATTAACTGTATGGCCCATGGTTGCCACGGGCCCGCCGCATTGCAATGGTTTTTTGATGTACGCCCCTCATTTCTCGTCTTTGAGATCGTCAAAAACCGGTCTAAGGTTCGGGAATGCAGGTTTTTTGGGGGCTGAACATGAAAATCGGATTTTGCATGCTGTTGTGGACGACCGGGGTCGAAGCCAGCCACAGACCGCAACTGGAGGATATCAGGGCCACCGGCTATGACGGCGTCGAGGTGCCGGTTTTTTCCGGAACCCCGGATGAATATGCCGCGATCGGCAGGATGCTGGACGAAATCGGGCTGGGCCGCACGGCGATTTCGGTGATTCCGTCGCTCGAGATGAATCCGCTGTCCGATGACGCCGCCGACCGCCAGCGCGCCGTCGATTACCTGAAATGGTGCGTCGACTGCACCGCGGCGATGGGGGCGGCCAGCATTGGCGGGCCGCTGCATCAGACGCTGGGGCATTTTTCCGGGGCAGGGACCACAGAGGCCGAGTTCGACCGCGCCCGCGCCGTGCATCGCGAGATCGGCGATTACGCCGCCGCGCAGGGCGTGACCATCGCGCTGGAGGCGATCAACCGGTTCGAATCCTATTTCGCCAACACGATGGACGATCTGTGCGCCTATTCCAGATCGCTGGATCATCCGGCGATAAGGACCATGTACGACACGTTTCACGCCAACATAGAGGAACAGGATCCGATCGGCGCCTTCACGCGCAATGCCGACCAGATCGTGCATGTGCATATTTCGGAAAACGACCGCGGCGTTCCGGGCCGGGGCAATATTCCCTGGGCGGAAACCTACAGCGCGATCAAGGCCAGCGGCTATGACGGCTGGCTGACGATAGAGGCCTTCGGGCGCGGGCTGCCGGAACTTGCCGCCGCAACCCGGGTCTGGCGCGACTTTGCGGAATCCCCCGAAGCCTATTATCGTGAAGGCTATCAATGTATCCGTCAGGGATGGGACGCGGCATGAACGATTTCACCGGGCAGGTGGCCGTGGTCACCGGTGGCGCGCAGGGCATCGGCGGCGCGGTGGCGGATCGTCTGGCGGCAGGCGGCGCGCGGGTCGCGATCTGGGACATGGACGGCGAACTGGCGCGCGCCAAGGCGGCCGCGCTGGGCAACGGCGCGCTGGCGATGCAGGTGGACGTGGCCGACTGGTCAAGCGTCGAATCCGCCTGCGAGGCGACGCTGGAAGCGGACGAGCGCATTGATATCGTTGTGAATTCCGCCGGGATCGCCGGGGCCAACGCCACCGTCGAGGATTACGACGTGGCGCATTTCGCAGAGATCGTCACTATCAACCTGATGGGCACGTTTCACGTCAACAAGGCCGTGGTGCCGGCGATGAAGGCGCAGAATTATGGCCGCATCGTCAATATCGCCTCGGTCGCGGGCAAGGATGGCAACCCCAATGCCAGCGCCTATTCGGCCTCGAAGGCCGGTGTCATGGGCTTCACCAAGTCGCTGGGCAAGGAACTGGCGGGCTTTGACATCGCGGTCAATTGCGTCACGCCGGCAGCGGCGCGCACCCGGATTTTCGACCAGATGAAGCAGGAGCACATAGATTTCATGCTGTCGAAAATTCCGCGCGGGCGGTTTCTGGAACTTGACGAGGCGGCGGCGATGATCGCCTGGCTGTGCACGCGCGAGAACAGCTTTACCACCGCCGGGGTCTTCGATCTGTCCGGCGGGCGGGCCACATACTAGGGCTTGATCAAGACGGATACTTTGGTTGTGAACGGAAAAGACCCGGTGCTGTTCTTGGGCATATCCTGTAGCTTGGGGTGCTGCCGCTACCATATACAGAATTCGCAGGAAAACCCGGGCTCGACGCCCGGTTTCTCCTGCGCGATGATGACGGCAGCTTAGCGGCACGGGTGCCGGACAAGGTATTGCGAATGGCAACCGGCGATGACCCCCGGCAAAGGAACGTCAGGCCTCATGGAACACCGCAGTAACGACCTCCTGAAGACGGCCATTCTGCTGCTGGCAGTGACCGGCCTGGTCACCGGCCTTGCGCTCTGGTTCGCCGGACTGGGCGAGATCGCAAACCTGGTCTGGTTCGCCGGGGTCACTCCGGCGCTTGCCGCGCTTGTCGTCGAAATCCTGCGCTGCATCGGGCGCGGCGAGGTCGGGCTCGACATCGTGGCGGCGCTGTCGATGGCCGCTGCGCTTGTGTTCGGAGAGACACTCGCGGCGGCGGTGGTCGCGGTGATGTATTCGGGCGGGACATTCCTTGAAAGCTTCGCCGAGGGCCGCGCCCGGCGCGAGATGCACGACCTTTTGTCCCGCGTCCCGCGCACCGCGACCCGCCACCTGAATGGCGGGCTTGAGGATTTGCCGCTGGATGCGATCGAACCGGGTTACCGGTTGCTGATCCGGCAGGGCGACGTCGTGCCCGTCGACGGCACCATAGCGTCCGACGCGGCACTTCTTGATACATCCGCTTTGACCGGCGAGTCGTTTCCCGTGCGTCTGACGCGCGGCAACGAGGCAATGAGCGGGTCAACGAATGCCGGCGAGGCCTTCGACCTGACCGCGACGCGCGTTGCGAAAGACAGCACCTATGCCGGGATCGTCCGGCTGGTCAAGGAGGCGCAGCGCTCGAAGGCGCCGATGTCACGCCTGGCGGATCGCTGGTCGCTGGGCTTCCTTGCGGTCACCGTCGCCATCGCCTTTGCAGCCTGGTGGTTCACCGGCGATCCCATCCGGACCGTCGCGGTGCTGGTCGTGGCGACGCCCTGTCCGCTGATCCTGGCGGTGCCGGTGGCGCTGGTCGCGGGCCTTTCGCGGGCCGCGCATTTCGGCGTCCTGATCAAGGGCGCGGGGCCGCTAGAGACGATGGCGCGCGTCGGCACCCTGATCCTTGACAAGACCGGGACACTGACCGACGGGCGCCCGCGGATCGTGTCGATCAACAGCCATGACGGCATGGGCGCGGATGACATCCTCCGCCTTGCCGCCGCGCTTGATCAGGCATCCAAACATCCTGTCGCGCAGGCCATCGTCACGGCTGCGAAGGCGCGGGGCCTGACGCTGCCCGTCCCTTCGGACGTGGCCGAGATTCCCGGCGAAGGGGTCCTGGGCCATGTGGAGGGTCGCAAGGTCATCGTTGGCGGCGACGATTTCGTGGCCGGCCGGGTCGGGCGGCTGCCGGGCGGCTTTCCCGACATGGCTGCCGGTTCGGTCCTGGTCGCGGTGGCGGCCGACGGCCGAATGGTGGGGCACCTGGTGATGGCTGATCCGCTGCGCGAGGGCGCGGGCGCCATGCTGGACGCGCTGCGGCGCAAGGGGATCGGGCGAATCCTGCTCGCCACCGGCGACCGCGCGGACGTTGCCGAGCGGGTGACCGAAGGGCTTGGTCTCGACGGTGTTCGTGCCGGGCTGACGCCGGATCAGAAGGTGCTTCTGGTACTCAGCGAGCGCAAGCACGGGCCGGTGATGATGGTGGGCGACGGCGTGAACGATGCGCCCGCGCTTGCTGCGGCCGATGTTGGCGTCGCCATGGGCGCGCGGGGGGCCGCGGCCTCGGCCGAGGCGGCGGATGTCGTGCTTCTGGTCGACCGGATCGACCGGCTCGGCTCGGGGATCGAGATCGCGCAGGCGTCGCGGCGGATCGCCGTCGAAAGCGTCGTGGCCGGAATCGGCCTGTCTGTGCTAGGCATGATCGCGGCCGCCTACGGCTACCTCAGCCCGGTGCAGGGCGCCCTGCTGCAAGAGGTGATCGACCTCGCCGTGATCCTGAACGCGCTGCGCGCCCTGCGCGTCACGCCGCATGAGCCCGCCACGACACCACCACAGGCTGTCCTTCCCGGGCAAGCCGGCATCCCCGAAAGAGCCACGCCATGAGCCGCCTGTCGCATTCCGAAACCCACATGGTGCACCGCATCGGCTGGCTGCGCGCCGCCGTGCTTGGCGCCAACGATGGCCTTGTTTCAACCGCAAGCCTTGTCGTCGGCGTGGCCGCTGCGGGATCAGGCCGCCCCGAGATCCTGATTGCCGGCCTTGCCGGACTCGTGGCCGGTGCGATGTCGATGGCGGCAGGCGAATACGTGTCAGTCAGTTCACAGACCGACGCCGAGCAGGCGGACATTGCCCGCGAGACCCGCGAGCTCGCGCAAACGCCCGAGGCCGAATTCGAGGAACTGACGCGGATCTACGTCGAGCGGGGCCTGGATGACGATCTGGCCCGGCAGGTCGCGGCCCAGCTGACCGAAAAGGACGCGCTTTCGGCCCATGCGCGTGACGAACTGGGCATATCGGAAACGGTGGCCGCGCGTCCGGTTCAGGCCGCCCTGGTGTCGGCGGCGACCTTCGCCGTCGGTGCCATCATACCGCTCATCATCGCGTCGCTTGCCCCGACGGCGCAGATAACGCCGGTCGTCGCGGCGACGACTCTGGTCGCGCTGGCCGTGCTCGGTGGGCTGGGTGCGTCGGCCGGTGGTGCGGGCATCGTCAGGGGCGCCGCCCGTGTCACGTTCTGGGGTGCCCTCGCCATGGCCGCAACCGCGGGCGTCGGCCTGATTTTCGGGGTCGCAGCCTGACCGCAGGCCGCCACGGGATTCCCGGACGGATGCTGGCCCGGACATCCTGCCGCACGCGGCCCGCCGGAGACGCCGCCATGGCTGCCATGTCGGCCCCGCTTCTGCACGCCCCTGATGGCAATAGTGCGGAATCCGGCGCGAAAACGACAGAAAATCAGGCGCAATTGCCACCTGGCGGCGGCAAATACCAATTTTTTCAAATCTTTAGGTGGAATGGTGGGCGACCCTGGAATCGAACCAGGCGTGCGTCTCCGCGAGGGAGTTACAGTCCCCTGCCACACCTTGCGGCCTGTCGCCCAACGAGCGAGGGGATAGCGGGCGCTGCATGAGGCGTCAACCGGAAATTCCCTTGCGA
>JAJDOB010000090.1 GCA_022340385.1 Rhodobacter sp. | reverse complement strand
AGCCCCTTCGGCGACCAAGCCATAACGTCGGCGCGACGGTCGCCCGGAAGGGTGTTCACTATGAATTCCAGTTCTGTGCGCAACCCGCGTGCCTTGAGTGCATCCGAAACAACTACCTTAGCTTCCATGTGGGCGCGGGTTTCGCCCCTAGCCCATGTGCAATCGGTCGGGGGCTTGTGCGCGAAATGGTGAACAACCTTGCGGCCCTTCTTCAATACAGCTTCGCCCTTGCACTTCGGACAAAAATAGGTAGGTCCGCGTTCGGCTGTAAAGGCGTCTATCCGGTTCCCTTCTAGTTCGGCTATTAGCATTCCTACCCCTACATATCGACTACGACGGGAAGTTTAGCACAATCAATGCGATGAACGTCAAAAAGAAACCCCGGCTGCGTCGGTGCACGCAAACCGGGGCTAGTGGTCCAATGGCACGTAGGGATGGGTTGTCAGGGGTGTTCGCACAGGGCCGCGACGGTTGACCGCTGGTCGGCAGAAATTGCCCACAGGGGCACCGCCAAGACGGCCACGGCGGCAGGGTCGAGGTCACCCAGCCCGCTGTCGCGGCGCGACGAGGTTGGCCATCAGGCGAAACGCGCCCGGGGTCAGTTTTTCCATCTGGTGGTGCAGGATCAGCGCGCAATGCGTGTGGCGGCCCTTGCCGATTTCGGCGCTCAGCAGCGCGCCCCTGTGCGGCGCTTCGCCGGGGTCGGCCATCGCCAGCAGCGGCACATAGGCGGCATCCCAGGACTTGGCGAAATACAGCCCGCGTTCCTTGTGCCAGCCGTCCCAGTCGGACGGGTCAATCGCGTTGGGCCAGGTCAGCAGCGGATGTTCGGGCACCAGATGCGTGACCGGCGCGGTTTCATCGGTGACCCGCCAGCGCAGCGAGGGCTGGCCGATCTCCAGCCGTTTTGGCGGAACACTGTCCGGATCCCAGTTGTCCCAGGGTCGGTGGTACAGGGTCACAAGCGTGCCGCCGGCCGCGACCCAGCCGTGCAGCGCCGGCATTGCCGCCAGCAGCCCGGCGCGGAACCGCATGGCGAAGATGCCGATGACCAGCGTGTCGAACCCGGCCAGCGCCCGCGTATCGCCAAGTTCCGCGTCGCCAATCGCGGTCACATCCGCCCCCAGTTCGGCCAGCCAATGCCCGACCCGGTCGCTGCCGCCGCCGATATATCCGATCCGGGTCGGGGCAAGTGCGGCATTCACCGCCCGCACCTTCAGCGCCGCAGGCACCGTGCGCAGGCGCGGGGCAACGTGCGGACAGGCGATCCGGCGCAGGCTGACCGCCGGTCTGGCGTTCAGCGCCAGCGGCAGATCATATAGCCCTTCGGCCAGGTCATCGGGCGCGACAAGGGTCCAGCGCCTGTCGTTCTGGTGTGCCGTCCAGTTTTCCGGTACACCCAGCGTCGCCCGCGCATCCGCCGGCGACAGTTCGGCGATATCCACGACGACAGATCGCGCGGACAAGGCGGTGTTCAGGACCGCCCGTTCCGGGGTCAGCGCCGCACTGCGGTCGGGCAGCACGACCGGGCGAACCAGCAAGGGCACGACGGTTTCCGACACCTCGCCGCCGTATCGCAGCGACACGCGCAATGCCGGTGCGGTCGCGGCCAGCGAGCGGTGAACCGGCGGATAGGGATCAGACGGCGCGCAGTCAGGGCCGGGGCCGATGCGGTCATCTTCGCGCCGCCAGTCCGGCGGCAGATCGACATGGACCTCGACCGTCTCTGCGTTGCCGTTGCGGGTCTCGATCCGCAATTTGCTCAGCGCGCCGGGGCGCAGCCAGTCCTGCGCGACATGGCCGATCACCTCGACTCCGGCCGCCAGCCGGATCACGCGGCCAAGCTGGGCTTCCTTCCGGTCCAGCCGGTGCAGAACCTCGCCCCGCGCCTCTGCCGGGCAGGCCGTGCGCGCCCGGCGCAGGTGCGCCAATGCCTCGACCGCCCTGTCCAGTACCGCCCCGAACTCCGGGAAGGCGGCAACGGCCCCGTCCATTGCCTTGCCCGCTGCCTGCAACGGACCTGCCGCGGCCCCGGCGCCGTCGGCCAGATCGCACAGGTCCAAGGCCAGCCCGTCGCCCAGCCCGGCCCCGGCGCCGACAAGCGACGACCGCGCCAGATGTAGCGGACGGTCCTGTTCGGCCTCGGGCGTCACCCAGCGGCCCATGCCTTGCGTCCGGTGAAACGCGCGCGATTGCTGGCCGATCCGTTCCCAGCTCCAGCCGGTGACCGGATCACGGCCGCGCACCGGGACAGTCACGGTTGCGGGCGGTGGTGGCACTTCGTCATCATAGGAGCCGCCGGCCCCGGACCAGGCCGGCAGGAACAGTTTCTTGATCTGCCAGGCTGGCAATGCGCAGGGGAAGTCCGGATCGGCGGCCGCGTCGAACACCTGATGCGCGGCATGGGTCATCGCGCGGTGATGGCCGTGCTGGCCGGGAATATCCAGAAACGTCGGGCACAGGATATCGGGGCGCTCGGTTCGCACGATCTCGACAAACCGCTGCATCACCCGATCTTCGCCCCAGCGATCCAGCGTTTCGACACCGCTTTTCGACAGGCCGAAGTCGAAGATCGAATCTTCGGGGTCTTGCGACAGCCAGTACAGGGTCATCCCGAGCACATCCGCCGCGCGCTCCATCTCGGCGGTGCGCAGGACGCCCAGATCCTCGCCGATCTCGGTGCCGATGTCGTTCTGCCCGCCTTCGCCGCGCACGGCACAGGCATAGCTGATGCCAAAGCCGTCCCGGTAGGTCAGCGCCGCCATCATGGCGCTGGTTTCGTCATCGGGATGCGCGCCGCTTTGCATGAAGGAGATCACCGATTTCAGCGGCTGCAGCGCCTGCCACAGTTCCACGATTCGCGGGGTGGCGGCGTCGGCGGCAATGCGGGCCTGATCTGACAACGGCATGGGGCACCTCTGTGTGAACTTGTTGTATCATCCGGGATACGCTACGCTTTTTCCAGAAGCTGCCGCGCGTTTTGCCGCCCGGCACCAAAAATAGTTTATGCCAAATCAACCGGGAGTACGTGAAATGTCGCTGAAATCCATGAAATCCTTTGTCTTCGGCGCGGCCACATCGGCGGCACTGCTGTTCGGGGCACCGGCCCGGGCCGAAGTCGAAATCGAATACTGGCAGTATTTCTTTGACGCGCGCGTCACCGCGATGGAACAGCTGATCGGCAATTTCGAGGCGGCAAATCCCGGCATCACCGTCAAGATGACCCATTTCCCCTATGCCGACTACCGCACCAAGGTGGCCGCGGCGATTCCGGCCGGGGAAGGCCCGGACGTGGTGCAGTTGTTCTATGGCTGGCTGAACGACTATGTCGCCGCCGAACTGATCCAGCCGCTGCCGGTCGACGCCTTCCCGCCCGCCAGGATCGAGGCCGAATTCTTCCCTATGGTCGCAGCCATGCGCGAGGGCGACAGTTACTGGGCGCTGCCCACGGCGGTGCGCAGCCTGGCGTTGTTCTACAACACGCGGCTGTTTGACGAGGCCGGCATCGACGGCCCGCCCGAAACCCTGGATGAAATGGTCGAGATCGCCAAGAAGCTGACCAAGGTCGACGGCGCGGGCAACATCACCCAGGTCGGCATCACCGCCGGGATGACCGCGCAGGATCACCACTGGTGGCGCGAAGTCCTGGTGCGCCAGATGGGCGGAGAGCCCTATCTGAACGACTACCAGACGGTGAACTACAACTCGGATGCCGGGATCAGGGCGCTGGAATTCTACACCGGGCTTGCGACGGACCATAAGGTGACGGCGTTCGGGTTCATGGATGAACCGCAGGCAGCGTTCAAGGCGGGCCGTGCGGGCATGCATATCGACGGATCGTTTCGCATCGGCAGCCTCGACAAGACGCGCGGTCTGAAATGGGGCGTCGCCGAACTGCCTGCGAATGCTGATGGCGAACGGTTCAACTATTCCTCTTACTGGGTCAATGCGATCACCACCAAGGCCAAGGGCGAAAAATACGACGCCGCCGTCAAGTTCATGGAATACGTGACCAGCGACGAGGCGATGCAGATCTGGCTTGATGTGGTTGGCGAACTGCCGGCCAAGCCTTCGGTCGGGCTGACCGATGCCAATGCGATGAATCCGGTGTTCGGCCCGTTCATCAAGGGGCTGGCCTACGCCAACACCACGAAATTCGCCAATGAATCCGGCCAGCGCCAGATACTGGTCGACATGGTGGAGCGGATGACGCTGGAAGGGCAATCAGCCGCCGACAGTATCGCCGTTGCCGCCGAGGCGGAACAAAAGCTGCTGGATGAATATTACGCGAAATAACTCCAAAGCGGCCCCGGGCCGGCCCCGGGGCCTCTGCCCCTGATCAGGAGATCCCGGGCCCGGCCCGGGACAGGTGCCTTGAAATTCTATCGCAACCTCACGATCAAACAGAAACAGATCGTCTGGGCCTGGGGCTTTCTGGCGTTGCCGGTGCTGTTTTACAGCGTGATCCGGTTCTATCCGACCGGAAATGCCATGCTGATCTCTTTTCAGGACTGGAACCTGCTGGGCAGCCGCACCTGGGCGGGCTGGGACAATTACACAAAGCTCTGGCACGATCCGGTGTTCTGGAAAGTGTTCGCCAACACCTTCATCTACCTGCTGCTCGGCACGCCGATCAGCCTGGTGATCAGTTTCGTCATCGCCTATAATCTGGACAAGCTGCGCTTCATGCACGGCTTCCTGCGGATGCTGTATTTCCTGCCCTTCATGACCAGCGCCGTCGCCATGGCCTGGGTCTGGCGCTGGTTCTACCAGCCGGTACCGATTGGCCTGTTCAACAATGTCCTGGCCTCGCTGGGCATCCCGCAGATCGAATTCCTGCGCTCGACCACCAATGCCTTGCCGTCCGTTCTGGCACCTGCGGTCTGGGCCGGGCTGGGGTTTCAGATCATCATCTTCATGGCCGGATTGCGGGCCATCCCGCGCAGCTATTACGAGGCCGCGCGTATCGACGGGGTGTCAACCTGGACGGTGCTGTTCGAAATCACCATCCCGCTGCTGAAGCCGACCATCGTGTTCATCGTCGTGTTCAGTTCGATCGGGTTCCTGCGCATCTTCGATCATGTGTTCAACATGACGACCCAGGATCCGGGCGGGCCGCTGAACGCGACCAAGCCGCTGGTTCTGATGATCTATGACACCGCGTTCACCGGATTCGACATGGGTTATGCGGCGGCGCAGACCGTGGTGCTGTTCCTGATCCTGCTGCTCGTCAGCCTGATCCAGCTGCGCATCTTGCGGGATCGCTGACGCCATGGCCATCGTCGAAGCAATCCGCCCCACCACCGACGCCCTGATGAAAACCTCGGCGCCGAAAAAGCCCGCCAACCTGGGGCAGATCCTGCGCTGGCTGCTGCTGTTTGCCGGTGGCATCGCGATGATCATGCCGATCGCCTACATGATCTCGACCTCGCTGAAATGGCCGCACGAGGTTTACAACGTCAACCTGATCCCCCGGGAACCAACGCTGGAGAATTATACCTACGTGCTGGAGGACGGCCGGTTCTACATGTGGTTCTGGAACTCGATCATCATCGCGACGATCACCACGGTTTCCAATATATTCTTTGACAGCCTGGTGGGCTATACCCTGTGCAAATTCCGGTTCCCGGGGCGCTACATCATCTTTATCGCGATCCTGTCGACGCTGATGATCCCGACCGAGATGCTGGTGATCCCGTGGTATCTGATGAGCCAGCAGTTCGGCTGGCTCGACACGCATTGGGGCATCATGTTCCCTGGCCTGATGACCGCCTTCGGCACGTTCCTGATGAAGCAGTTCTTCGAGACCGTGCCGGACGATTTCATCGAGGCCGCGCGCATCGACGGTCTGAACGAGCTGCAAATCTGGTGGACCGTGGCGATGCCACTGGTCAAACCGGCGCTGGCGGCGCTGGCGATCTTCGTGTTCCTGGGCAACTGGACCGCGTTCATCTGGCCGCTGATCGTCACCAACTCGACCGAGATGTACACGCTGCCCGTGGGGCTTTCGACCTTCGGCGACGAGGCCGATGTCGCGTGGGAGCTGATCATGACCGGCGCGGCGATCAGCACCATTCCGACACTGGTCGTGTTCCTCATCTTCCAGCGCTACATCATCCAGGGTGTCGTGATGGCGGGTCTCAAGGGATGAATCGGACGCGTCCCGAAAAATCGCCCGCCCCGCTTTCGCCCGGAAGAGAGCGCCGATGACCGACACCACCACCTTTCCCGATCCCACCTATCGCGACACCGTGCTGGCGCCGCTGTTCGAGGGCGTGAAAACCCATTACGCGGCGCATATGATGGCGATCAACAAGGCGCATCTGGTGATGCTGACAGAGACCGGCATCCTGTCGCGCGAACACGCCCGGCAGATCGCGGTGGCGCTGACCGCAATCGAGGCGGAAACCGACATCGCGGCGCTGACCTATACCGGCGAGCACGAGGATTATTTCTTTCTGGTCGAGGCGCAGTTGCGCGACAGGCTGGGCGATCTGGGTGGCGCGCTGCACACCGCGCGCTCGCGCAACGATATGGATCACACCGTGTTCAAGATGGCGCTGCGCGACCGCGTCGCCGACTTGCAAGTGCTGCTTGGCGCACTGCTGGACGCATTGCTTGCCAAGGCCCGCACCGAACGCGACACGCCCATCGTCGCCTATACCCATGGCCAGCCGGCGCAGCCATCGACATTCGGCCACTACCTGGGGGCGGTGATCGAAGTCCTGATCGGCGATTCCCGCCGCCTGGCCGAGGCCGCAAGATCGCTTGACCTTTGCCCGATGGGGGCCGCCGCGATCACAACCAGCGGTTTTCCGATCGACCGCCAGCGCATGGCAGAGCTTCTGGGCTTCGCACAACCGAAGCTCAACAGCTACGGCTGTATCGCCTCGGTCGACTACATCACCGGGCTTTATTCGGCGCTGAAGCTGGTGTTCCTGCACCTGGGCCGCGTCATCCAGGATCTTGCCTTCTGGTCGGCATTCGAGGTCGGGCAGCTGCATGTGCCCAATGCGCTGGTGCAGATTTCCAGCATCATGCCGCAGAAACGCAACCCCGTGCCCATCGAACACATGCGCCATCTGGCCAGCGTCACGGTCGGGCGTTGCGACATGATCGTGGACACGATGCACAACACGCCCTTCACCGACATGAATGACAGCGAGAGCGAGGTGCAACAGGCCGGGTATGACGCGTTTGCGTCCGGCGCGCGGGTCATCGCCTTGCTGACGGCGTTCCTGCCGGCCTGCTCTGTCAACGCGGCACGGGTCCGGCGCAATGCCGACGCCGCCTGCATCACCATCACAGAGCTTGCCGATACGCTGGTGCGCGACGAGGGGCTCAGCTTTCGCCAGGCGCATCATATCGCGGCGGCCACGGCGCGCACCGTCATTGCGGCGGGCCAGCCGCTGGCCGATGGCTACGCCGCCTTTGCCGATGCCTTCGCCGTCGAGGCGGGACGGCCCAGCCGGACCGACGAGCGTGCGTTCCGCGACGCGGTCGATCCGAAAACCTTCATCGCGCGCCGCGATCGCCCCGGCGGGCCCGCACCCGGTGCGCTTGACGCCGCCTTCGGGATCTACGCCGCGCAGTCAGATGAAATACCGATGATTTTCCGATGGAACTCCGATCGCAGAAAATCCACCGAAGCCGCGCTTGAAACCGCCTTCGCCGCACTCAGGGAACTCTAGGTCATGGCCAATGTCGCACTGCGCAATCTGGGCAAGACCTTCGACAAGACGACGGTCCTGCATGACATCAGCCTGGAGGTCGCCGACGGCGAATTCGTGGTGCTTGTCGGTCCCTCGGGCTGCGGGAAATCCACCACTTTGCGGATCATCGCCGGGCTGGAAGAGGCGACCACGGGCGAGGTAGAGATCGCCGGCCGCGTCGTCAACAACCTGGAACCCAAGGAACGCAACATCGCCATGGTGTTCCAGAATTACGCGATCTATCCGCATATGTCGGTGCGCAAGAACATCGGCTTCGGCCTGCGCACTTCGGCCCTGTCCAAGCCTGACAGGATCAAGCGGCTGGAAGAGGTGGCGGCGCTGCTCGACATGACCGATCTGCTGGATCGCAAGCCCGCGCAGCTGTCGGGCGGACAGCGCCAGCGCGTCGCCATCGGGCGCGCGATGGTGCGCGATCCGGCGGTGTTTCTGTTTGACGAACCGCTGTCAAATCTTGATGCGCAGTTGCGTACACAGATGAGACTCGAGATCAAGAAGCTGCACCAACGCGTTGGAAACACGATCATTTTCGTCACCCACGACCAGGTCGAGGCGATGACGATGGCCGACCGGATCGTGATCTTGAAAGATGGGGTCATCCAGCAGGTCGGCACCCCGTCAGAGGTGTATCACAAGCCGGCCAATACCTTCGTTGCCGGCTTCATCGGCGCGCCGTCGATGAACATGATGGCGGCCACGGCGACCAGCCAGGGCATCCGGCTTTTCAACGGGCCGACGGTTGCGCTTGTGCAGTCCGACCTGACCGTGGGGCAGCCTGTGACGCTGGGCGTGCGTCCCGATGATCTGATGGTGGGCACCGGTCAGGTTCTGGCCGAGGGGCAGGTTGTGGTGCAGGAACCGCTGGGGGCGGAAACGCTGATCTATGTGTCGGTCGACGGGACCGAGGTGATCGCCAAGGCCTCTGGCCGCACGCCTCCGGCCGTGGGCGAGACGGTACGGCTGGGTGCGGCCACGGAAAACCTGCATCTGTTCGACGCGGCCACCGGTGCGGCGCTGCGGTGACCGGTGCAGACCCGCGATCCGGCAAGATCGGGAACGGACGAATCCTGTATCCGCGGGCAGAGAATCGGTTTCTTCTTGGCCCATGGTTCAGATAGCCTGCGCCGGCGCGGCACATGAAGGAAATCCAAATGGCACAGCGGACGGCCCGGCTTGGGGTGGATATCGGCGGTACGTTCACCGACGTGGTTCTGGAAACCGGGGACCGGCGGTTCTCGACCAAGGTGCTGACAACCTACGCAGCCCCCGAGGACGCCATCGTGGAGGGCACGCATCAGGTCTGTGCCAAGGCGAGCGTGGCGTTGTCAGAGGTCGGCCAGATCATCCACGGCACCACGCTGGCCACCAATGCGCTGATCGAGCGGCGCGGCGCCAAGACGGCGCTGATCACCACGCAGGGCTTTCGGGACGTGATCGAAATGCGCACCGAATCGCGGTTCGAACAATACGACCTGAACCTGGCGCTGCCCGAACCGCTGTTGCCGCGCAACCGGCGCTATACCGTCCCGGAAAGGATGGATGCCCAGGGTAACGTGCTGATCCCGCTGGATGAATCACAGGTAGAGGCCTTGTGCGACAACCTGGCCGGGGCCGGGTATGAAAGCGTTGCCGTCGGTCTGCTGCATTCCTATGTCAACGACGCGCACGAACGGCGGATACGCGATATTCTGGCGGCCCGGATGCCGAATCTGATGATCTCGATCAGTTCCGAGGTTTCGCCCCAGATGCGCGAATACGAGCGGTTCAACACCACCATCGCCAACGCCTATATCAAGCCGCTGATGAAGAGCTATCTGGGCCGACTGGGCGCGCGGCTGCACGCCGAGGGGGCCGATTGCCCGATTTTCCTGATGCATTCGGGGGGCGGCATCATTTCCATCGAAAGTGCGGCGGAATTTCCGGTGCGGCTGGTGGAATCGGGCCCCGCCGGGGGCGCGGTCTTTGCTGCCGATATCGCGGCGCGCCATGGGCTGGACAAGGTGCTGAGCTTCGACATGGGCGGCACCACCGCCAAGATCTGTCTGATCCGGAACCAGACGCCAAAGACCGCCCGGGTGTTCGAGGTGGCGCGCACCTACCGGTTCAAGAAAGGGTCGGGAATGCCGATCTCGATTCCCGTCATCGACATGGTCGAGATCGGCGCGGGCGGCGGCAGCCTGGCGCATGTCGATGCGATGAACCAGATCAGGGTCGGGCCGGAAAGTGCCGGATCAGAGCCCGGCCCGGCCTGCTACGGGCGCGGTGGCCTGCGGCCGGCCGTGACCGATGCCGACCTGATCCTTGGCAAGCTGGACCCCGACAATTTCGCCGCCGGTTCGATCCCGCTTCATCCCGAACGCTCTGCCCGGGCGCTGGATGCCGAACTGGGCGAACGCCTTGACATGGGAACGGTCGAAGCCGCCTGGGGCCTGGCCGAAGTGGTCGATGAGAACATGGCCAATGCGGCGCGGGTGCATGTGGTGGAAAACGGCGAGGATCTGGGTGATTACACCATGATCGCCTTTGGCGGCGCCGCGCCCCTGCACGCCGCCCGGCTGTGCGAAAAGCTGGGTGTGGCGCGCTGCCTGGTGCCGCCGGGGGCGGGCGTCGGCTCTGCCATCGGGTTCCTGCGCGCGCCGTTCAGTTTCGAGGCCAATCGCAGCGTGTTCATGCGGCTGTCCGCCTTTGATCCGGACGCGGTTCGCGCCCTGTTTGCAGAGATGGCGGTAGAGGCGACAAGGTTCGTGCGGTCCTGTGATGCGCAGGCGGCGATCAGCACCGATTACAAGGTCTACATGCGCTATTCCGGGCAGGGCTGGGAAATTCCAGTGCCGCTGACGCCCGACGATGCGCGCGCGGCGGATCCCGCGCGGTTGCTGGCGTTGTTCGAACGGGATTACGCCAATCTGTTCGGGCGGACCGTGGACGGGATGGAGGTGGAAATCACCGTCTGGTCGGTCAACGCGACGACAACGCCGGCCGCCACGCAACCGGCGTCGCCGGTGATGCCGGGCATCGCCCCGCAGGCCCGCGGATCGCGCACGCTGTTCGACGCCGGGCTGGGCTATCAGGCTGACGCGAAGGCCTACGATCGCAAGGACTTTGCGCCTGGCCAGACGGTCGATGGCCCGGCCGTGATCGCCGAGGACGAAACCACGATCGTGCTGCCCGCCAGCCGCAGCGCGATGGCGCTTTCGGATGGCTGCATCGACATCACCCTGAAGGGAGCCTAGGCCATGAGCGAACCGTCGAAAGTCGCCTATCAGGTGATGTGGAACCGCCTGATTTCCGTGGTCGAGGAGCAGGCGCAGGCGCTGGTGCGCACCGCCTTTTCGACCTCTGTGCGCGAAGCCGGCGATCTGAGCGCCGGGGTCTACAATGCCGCCGGCCAGATGCTGGCGCAGGCGGTCACCGGCACGCCGGGGCATGTGAACGCGATGGCCGACGCCGTGCCGCATTTCATCCGCAGGATCGGGCGCGGCAACATCCACGAGGGCGATGTCTATATCACCAATGACCCTTGGGAGGGCACCGGCCATCTGCATGACATAACCGTCTGCACGCCGTCGTTTCATCACGGCGAACTGGTCGGATTTTTCGCCTGCACCGCGCATATCGTCGATATCGGCGGGCGCGGATTTGGGGCGGACGCGAATTCGGTCTTCGAAGAGGGGCTGTATATCCCGATCATGAAATTCGCCGCGCGCGGCGAGGTGGACAAGACCCTTGTCCGCATCATTCGCGGCAATGTCCGCGAACCCGATCAGCTGATCGGCGATATCTATGCGTTGGCAACCTGCAACGAGATCGGCCATCGTCGGCTGACCGACATGATGGATGAATTCACGCTTGCCGATCTGGCGGGGATCTCTGACTTCATCCTGTCGAATTCGCGCGCCGCCACGCTGGAGCGGATCGCCGCCCTGCCAAGGGCAGAGGCCGACGGGCATATGCGCATCGACGGCTATTCCCACCCGGTCGATCTGAAGGTGAAAGTGACCTTCGCCGGGGATCGTGTGTTGTGCGATTGGGCGGGCACCTCGGGGCTGGACAGGAAAGGCATCAATGTGCCGCTGGTCTATACCAAGGCCTACGCGTGCTATGCGCTGAAATGTGCCATCGCGCCCGAAATTCCCAACAACGCGGCCTCGCTTGCGCCGTTCGAGATCACCGCGCCGGAAAATTCCATCGTCAACGCTGTGCATCCCGCGCCGGTGGCCCTGCGCCATGTCATCGGCCATATGGTGCCCGACACGATCTTTGACGCGCTCGACAAGATCCTGCCCGGGACGGTGCCCGCGGAAGGGGCCGGGTGCCTGTGCAATTTCCAGCTGTCGCTGCGCCCGCGCAGTGACGCCCCCGCACCATCGGACGCGCGCCGTTCAGAGGTGCTGGTGTTCAATTCCGGCGGCTCGGGCGCGCGCCCGAAACTGGACGGGATGAACGCAACGGCGTTTCCATCGGGCGTGATGACGATGCCGGTCGAGGCAACCGAACAGGTCGGGCCGGTGATCGTCTGGCGCAAGGAACTGCGCCCGGATTCCGGCGGTGCCGGGCAGTTTCGCGGCGGGCTGGGGCAATTCATGGATGTCGGTGCGCGCGCCGGGCACGAGTTCGACTTTCAGGCGATGCTGGATCGGGTGCATCATCCCGCGCGGGGCCGGCGCGGCGGCCACCCGGGGGCGCCAACCCTGATCGCGCAGGACGATGGCACCGCGATGAAGGGCAAGGGCAAACAGTTCGTGCCGCATGGCCGGGTGGTCCGGATGGCGTTTCCGGGCGGGGCCGGGTATGGCGCAGCCGGGGAACGGGACGCTGCCGATGTGCGCCGCGACCTGGCGCTGGGCTATATCACCGAGGCCGCCGCACGCGATGTCTACGGATTGAGCGAAAAGACAATCGCCGACGTTCTGGATGCGGCGCGAAACGGAGAGATTGCCAGGTGAAAGTACTGAAACAGGACGCCCCGCAGAAATCCAGTTATGACGTGGTGATCATCGGCGGGGCGATGATGGGATCCTCGACCGCGTGGTTTCTGACCGACAATCCCGATTTCGACGGCTCGGTTCTGGTGGTGGAACGTGACCCGAGCTATGAAAACTGTTCCACCGCGCATTCCAATTCCTGCATCCGCCAGCAGTTCAGCCGCACGCTGAATGTGCAGATTTCCCAGTTCGGGGCGGATTTCATCAAGAATCTTCGCACCTACATGGGCGGTGACGAACGCGTGCCAGAGCTTTCGATCCAAAGCTACGGCTATATGTATCTGGCGGACAACGACAATTTCGCCGCAACCTTGCGCGAAAGCCACAAGGTGCAGCAACAGGCGGGCGCTGCGACGCAGCTGCTGACGCCCGACCAGATCCGCGCAAGATATCCGTTCTACAATGTCGATGACATCGTGCTCGGCTCGATCAACACGGTCGACGAAGGGTATTGGGATGGCGGCACCGTGTTCGACTGGTGGCGCAGGTCGGCGCGCGAACGCGGCGTGGAATATGTCGCCAACGAAGTGGTGGCGATCAACCTCGACAGCACGGGCACCGGGGTGGACAGCGTGACGCTGGCCTCGGGCGAGGTGGTGGTCTGCGGTCATGTCGTCAACGCCTCGGGTCCGCGTGCGGCCCGCACCGCCGCGATGGCCGGGATCGAGGTGCCGGTCGAGCCGCGCAAGCGGTTTACCTGGATATTCAGCGCCGCGCATCCGCTGGACCGGGAACTGCCGCTGACGATTGATCCTTCGGGCGTGCATATGCGCCAGGACGGGCCGAAAACCTATCTGGCGGGCTGCCCGCCGGACGTCGATCCGGCGGTGGACTTCGACGATTTCACCATGGATCACAACCGCTGGCAGGACCATGTCTGGCCGATCATCGCCACCCGCATTCCGCAATTCGAGTCGATCCGGGTAGTGACCGAATGGGCCGGGCACTATGCCTACAACACCTTCGATCACAATGCCATTCTGGGGCCGGATGACAGGGTGGGGAATTTCATCTTCCTCAACGGCTTCTCCGGGCATGGTCTGCAACAATCGCCCGCCATGGGCCGCGGCACGGCAGAGTGGCTGACCTACGGCGAATATCGCAGCCTTGACCTGTCGCCGCTCGGCTATTCGCGCATTTCCCGGGGCGAGCCGTTTCTGGAAAAGGCTGTGATCTGAGGGCGGTCCGCGCGTGCAACGGGTCTAACCGGTGACGGTTGTGATCAGGGCCTTGTAAAGCCCGCGAATGCGATGAAAGACCGGCCCGGCGGTTCCGCCGCCGATGCCGCGCCCGTCAATCTAGAACACCGGGGTTTGCGCGCCGACCGCCAGTCACGAAAGCGCGCGTCAGCCCAGCACCGCGCGCAGGCAGGGCACGACGTCATCGGCATTGGCGGCGATCCGCACGCCCGCGTTCTGCAAAAGCTCGATCTTGCGTTGCGCGGTTTCCGATCCGAAAATCGACAGCGTGCCGGCATGGCCCATGCGTTTTTCCTTCGGGGCCTCGCGGCCCACCACCAGCGCGACCACCGGTTTGCCGTAATCGAGCGAGGACAGATATGCGGCGGCGTCTTCTTCCTCGCGCCCGCCGATCTCTCCGATCAGGACCACGACTTCGGTCTGGTCGTCATCGCCGAAGCGCTTCAGGCAATCAACAAAGCCCAACCCGTGGATCGCATCGCCGCCGATCCCTACGGTCGTGGATTGGCCAAGGTTCGCGGCGCTGGTCTGGGCCAGGATTTCCGATGTCAGCGAGGCCGAGCGCGAGACGATGCCAACCGGACCGGGGCGCGCATCGAAGGTGGGCATGACGCCGATCTTGCAGACGCCGGGTGTCAGGATGCCCTGGCTGTTGGGGCCGATCAGAACGCTGTCGCTTCCTGCCAGCGCCGCCTTGACGCGGGTCATGTCATGTTGCGGTACACGTTCCGTCACGCAGACGATGACGCCGATACCGGCCTTGATCGCGTCGACCATGGCGTCGGCGGCGTGATGCGCGGGCACCATGATCAGGCTGGCATTGGCGCCGGTTTCGGCAATCGCCTGTTGCGGGGTGTCGAACACCGGCAGGTCCAGATGCCGGGTGCCGCCCTTGCCCGGGCGGACGCCGGCGACGTAATGCGACCCATAGCGCATTGCCAGGTCGGTATAGAACGTGCCGGCACGGCCAGTCATGCCCTGCACCAGAACACGGGACGAGTCGTCGATCAGAATAGACATCAGCGCGCCCCTTTCGATATCGCAACCGCACGGTCGACCGCGCTTTGCATCGTTGCGCAAATCTCGACCGGCAGTTTGCGGTCGCTCAGGATTCGTTGCGCCCATTCGGCATTGGTGCCCGCCAGCCGCGCCACGATCGGCAGTTTGCGCTGGCTGCGTGAATAGGCGAATGCGACGCCTTCGGTGACCGTATCGCACACCGTCATGCCGCCGCCATGAACGTTCAGAAGGATCAGTTTCACTGCCGGGTCTTCCAGCAGCAACTCGACACCCTTGGCGATGTGAAAGCTGGTGGCGGTGGTGCGGATGTCCATGAAATTTGCAGGCTTGCCACCGGCATCCACCAGCATGTCGTTGGTCGCCAGACCCAAGCCGGCGCCATTGACGACAACCCCGATATTCCCGTCAAGTTTTACCAGGTTGATCTCGTTTTCCTGCGCAACCCGTTCAGCGGTGCTGAGCGTCTTGTCGATGCTCAGGGCTTCCAGGTCGGGGTGGCGGAACATGGCATTGCCATCCAGCGCGACCTTGGCGTCCACCGCGATCCAGGTTCCGGATTTCGTAAGGGAAAACGGGTTGATCTCCAGCAATATCATGTCATTCGCGCCGAAGGCCCTGGCGGCGGCGCTGACTGCCTCTGCCGCGGACGCGCTGTTCGGGAAGCCAAGCTTGTCGAGAAAGGCGGCGACATCCGCGCCGTCGTCCAGCGCCAGGCTGGACACCACGTCAGGATCCATCCGCGCCATCTGTTCGAATTCCACGCCGCCCCTGGCAGAGGCCAGCAGGGTAGGGCGCGCGCTGCCCGGGTCCAGCACGATGGCGATGTAGAAATCGCGTTCGATCTCGACGGCGGCCTCGACATAGACTTCGCCGACGATCTCTCCGCCGGTGCCGGTCTGGTTGGTGACCAGCGCCTTGCCCAGCAGACGTCCGGCTTCCTCGCGCACACCCGATGGTGTTGCGGCAAAGCGGATACCGCCGGCCAGCCCGCGGCCACCGGCGCCGATCTGCGCCTTGACGACATATTTGGCGGACTTGATCTCGCGGCAGCGTGCCTCGGCCTCGGCGGCTGTGGTGGCCACGCGGCCTTCGGGGATGGCGATGCCATATTGGGCGATCAGTTCTTTCGATTTGTATTCGGAAAGGATCATCAGGCAGCATTCCCTGTGAATTTCTATGTGGCATCTGGTACACCAGATAGGCGAACCGGTCAATGACAGAGCGTTTCCAGCAGAGCATGGCGCTGTTTGGGGCCGGTGGTCAACCGCGAAGCGGAAATTCGGCGTTTGGTTTGCAGGTACACCAGACACCAAAACCGGAAAACCGATATATTTCAACGCTTTTCCCGGGCGGGGGTAAGTCCGGTTTCAGGGGTTGAAATAGAAAAAAGGGCGAAATAACACAGGGATTTCAAGGCATTTCGCAGTTGCAGCAACGAATTTTCAATGCACCACATTGTTGTCCTCCAAATGCTGGTCTATGGTATTCCAAATCGTGGGCGGAATCACTCTTCCGCCGCGCTCGCCGCTGGATCCGCCTATGAAGCTACAGCCCATCGCCTCTAACCTGACATTGAAGGATCGGGTCTACGATATGCTTCGCGAGGCGATTGTCGGTATGAACATCTATGACGAAGGCGCCGACCTGCGGCTTGACGAACGCTCTATGGCCGACCAGTTGCAGGTTTCGCGCACGCCGCTGCGCGAGGCGCTGACCCGCCTGGAACAGGAAGGCTTTGTCGAGATCAAGCCGCGCAAGGGCGTTTTCGTGATCCGAAAGACGCTGGGCGAAATTCTGGAAATGATCGTGGCCTGGGCGGCGCTGGAAAGCATGGCCGCGCGTCTGGCGGTCGGGGTTGCCAGCGATGCCGAGATTAAGGAATTGCGCAAACATGCGCTGCGGCACAGCGAAAGCTCGGCCAGCGCCGATCTGGCGGAATATTCCGAGGCGAATATCAACTTTCACCAGATGATCCTGGAAATGTCGGGCTGCAAACTGCTGGCGAACATGGCGGACGGGCTGTTCATGCACATGCACGCGGTGCGCCGCCGCGCCCTGGAAGAAGATGACCGCGCGTCGCGTTCGGTCGTGGATCACATGAGCATAATCGAAGCGCTGGAAGCCCGCGACGCCGATCTTGCCGCGCGGCTGGTGCGCGAACACACGATGCGGCTGCACGCGCATGTGCGGCACGCCTGGACGACGATCGAAAGCATTCAAAGAAAGAAAGCGACCGGGTGAGCCCGGCGCGTGACAGGAATATCTGGGGGAACCGTGATGGCGGGTGAAACTGCTGAGGCAATCGAGACACAAGAGCTGACGGATGGGTTCCATCTGGTCATCGACGCGCTTAAACTGAACGATATCAATACGATATATCATGTTCCGGGTATTCCGGTGACCGATCTGGGCCGGATGGCCCAGGCCGAGGGTATGCGGGTGATCTCGTTTCGCCACGAATCCAACGCCGGCAATGCCGCCGCCATCGCCGGGTATCTGACCCAAAAGCCGGGCGTCTGCCTGACCGTGTCGGCGCCGGGATTTCTGAACGGATTGGTCTCGCTGTCGCACGCCACCGTCAACTGCTGGCCGATGATCCTGATCTCTGGCTCTTCAGAGCGCGAGATCGTCGATCTGCAACAGGGCGACTACGAGGAAATGGATCAGCTGGCCATCGCCAAACCATTGTGCAAGGCGGCCTATCGCATCCTGCATGCCCGCGACATCGGTATCGGGATAGCCCGCGCGATCCGCGCCGCGGTGTCCGGCCGGCCCGGCGGCGTCTATCTCGACGTGCCCGCGAACCTGCTGGGGCAGGTGATGGATGCAGCCGAAGGTGCGGCCTCGCTGGTCAAGGTGGTCGATCCGGCCCCGGCGCAATTCCCGTCGCCCAAGGCCATCGACCGCGCTGTCGAGGTGCTGAAGGGCGCCAGCAAACCCCTGATCATTCTGGGGAAGGGCGCGGCCTACGCGCAATGCGATGATCTGGTCAGGCAATTTGTCGAGACATCCGGCATTCCCTATATCGCCATGTCGATGGCCAAGGGGCTGCTGCCGGACGGACACCCGCAATACGCCGGTGCCGCGCGCAGCCTGGTGCTGAAGGAAAGCGATTGCGTCATGCTGATCGGCGCCCGGCTGAACTGGCTGCTGAGCCACGGCAAGGGCAAGCAATGGGGCGAGCCGCATTCGAAGAAATTCGTCCATATCGACATCGACCCCAAGGAAATGGACAGCAACCAGCCGATTGATGCGCCGCTGGTCGGCGATATCGAAAGCTGCCTGACAGCGTTGACGGCCCGGATGGACGGCTGGAAAAAGCCGGACGCCGAATGGACCGGCGCGATCAGCGAAAAAGTCGCCTCCAACGTCGCGAAAATGGCGCCGCGCCTGCAGAACAACGCGGTTCCGATGAATTTTCAGGGTGCCCTGGGCCGTCTGAAAAAGATCTTCGCCGACAATCCCGACACGATCCTGGTGAACGAGGGGGCCAACACGCTGGATTTCGCACGCTCGATCATCGACATGTCGAAGCCGCGCAAACGGCTGGATGTCGGCACCTGGGGCGTGATGGGCGTTGGCATGGGCACCGCGATTGCCGCCGCGGTCGAAACCGGCAACCCGGTGGTCGCGGTCGAGGGCGACAGCGCCTTCGGGTTCTCGGGCATGGAGGTGGAAACCATCTGCCGCTACAACCTGCCGGTCTGCGTGGTGATCTTCAACAACTCCGGCATCTATCGCGGGACCGACACCAACGCCACCAGCGCCGATCCGGCAACGACCGTATTCGTTCCCGAAGCCAAATACGACATGATGATGCAGGCGTTCGGCGGCGTCGGAATCACGGCAACATCGCCCGACGATCTGGAACGCGCGGTGCGCGATGCGATCGCCAGTGGCAAGCCGACGCTGGTCAACGCGATCATCGACCCCGAGGCAGGCACGGAATCGGGCCGTATCGGTAATCTGAACCCGCAGAGTGTGGTCAAGAAAAAGTAAGGAATCGAGCCAATGAAAGCTCTTGAAGGCGTAAAAATTCTGGACTTCACCCATGTGCAGTCGGGGCCGACATGTACCCAGCTGCTGGCCTGGTTCGGTGCCGACGTGCTGAAGGTGGAGCGTCCCGGCGTGGGTGACGCGACGCGCAAGCAACTGGTCGATGTTCCGGGTGCGGACAGTCTGTATTTCACCATGCTCAACCACAACAAGCGTTCGATCGAACTGAACTCGAAGAACGAGGTCGGCAAGGAAGTGCTGACCCGGCTGATCGAGGAATGCGACGTGATGGTGGAAAACTTTGCCCCCGGTGCGCTGGACCGGATGGGTTTCACCTGGGAGCGGATTCAGGAAATTAACCCGCGCATGATCCTGGCCTCGATCAAGGGGTTCGGACCCGGCAAATATGCCGACTGCAAGGTCTATGAAAACGTCGCGCAATGTGCGGGCGGATCGGCCTCGACCACGGGTTTTCTGGATGGTCCACCGCTGGTGACCGGCGCTCAGATCGGGGATTCCGGCACCGGTCTGCATCTGGCGCTCGGCATCGTCACGGCGCTGTTCCACCGCGAAAAGTCGGGGCGCGGCCAGAAGGTCAGCGCCGCGATGCAGGATGGCGTGCTGAACCTGACGCGGGTCAAGCTGCGCGACCAGCAGCGGCTGGAAAAGGGCCCGCTGACCGAATATTCGCAATTCGGCGAGGGCATTCCCTTTGGCGAGGCGACGCCGCGCGCGGGCAATGATTCCGGCGGCGGCCAGCCGGGGCGCATCCTGAAATGCAAGGGCTGGGAGACCGACCCGAACGCCTACACCTATTTCATCACCCAGGCGGCGGTCTGGGAAAAGGTGTGCGACGTGATCGGCGAACCTGACTGGAAGACCAGGGAAGGCTACACCACACCCAAGGACCGGCTGGACAAGCTGAACGAGATTTTCGCGCGGATCGAAGAATGGACGATGACCAAGACCAAGTTCGAGGTCATGGATATCTGCAACCCGCTGGACATTCCGGTTGGCCCGATCCTGTCGATGAAGGAAATTGCCGAGGACGAGGGCCTGTATGCCACGGGAACGCTGGTGAAGGTGGCGCATCCCGAGCGCGGCGAATACATCAGCGTTGGCTGCCCGATCAAGCTGTCGGATTCACCTGTCGAGGTGGTGCGTTCGCCATTGCTGGGTGAGCACACGGCCGAGATCCTTGCCGACGTGCTGGGCTACAGCGGGGCGGAACTGAACCGCGTCATCGGGTCCGGCGCGGTCGGCGAAGTGAAGGTGGCAGCAGAATGAGCGATGCAATGCGCCTGATCGTGATGGGCCAGCAGGCATTCGGCAAGGACGTGCTGGCAAAGCTGCTGGATGCGGGCAAGGACAAGGTCGTCGCGGTCTATTGCGAGCCCGACCGCGATGGCAAGCCGGTCGACCCGATCAAGGAATTCGCGATCGAAAAGGGCCTGCCGGTCCATCAGCCCGCGAATTTCGACGACCCCGAGGCGCTGGCGACCCTGGCAGGATTTGACGCCGACCTGATGGTCATGGCCTTCGTCAACGTCTTCGTACCAGAGGCGGCGCGCGACACGCCAAAGCATGGGTCGATCTGCTTCCATCCGTCGCTGTTGCCGCTGCATCGCGGCCCGAGCGCGGTGAACTGGCCGATCATCATGGGGTCGGCCCGTTCCGGCTATAGCTGGTTCTACCCCTCGGATGGGCTGGACGAAGGCGACAGCCTGCTGCAATGGGAATGCGAGATCGGGCCGGACGACACGGTGATCGAGCTTTATTTCAAGAAGATATATCCCTCGGCCGTCGATTCCGTGCTGCAGGTCTGCGATCTGTTCCGGGCCGGCAACCCGCCGCATATCGTGCCCGACGAAGCGCAGGCGACATACGAGCGGCGCTGCCTGAAAAAGCACGCGCGCATTGATTGGAACAAGCCGGTGGCCCAGGTCTACAACCTGATCCGGGGCACCAATCCGGCACCCGGTGCCTGGACCACGCTGAACGGCACGGAAGTGCAGGTCTACGACAGCGCGCGGGTGCCCGGCGACGGGGTGTCGGGCAAGATCGTCGATCTGTCCGATGCCGGGGTGACCGTGCAATGCATCGGTGGCCGGGTGCAGATCAAACGCGTCCGCCCGGCGGGTGAGGGCAAGATCGCGGCCAGCGACTGGGCCGGAAATGTCGGCATGTCGGTCGGCGACGTGATCGGCAACTGATTTGAAAACGGTAGGGATATCAACCGGATGGCACGACGCAGACATCAAGATGCCGTATCACGGGGGGCTTTGAAATGATCCGCAAGATCATGGTTCCCGTGCGCGGCGACGGCAAGGGCGACAACGTGTTGCGCCATGCCGCTGTTCTGGCCCACAACCACAAGGCGCATATCGTGGTCACGCATTGCCGACCGCGCGCCGAAGACCTGATGCCCTACGGGGTGCCGGTGCCGGATTTCCTGAAAAAGCAGATACTCGAACAATCCCGCCAGGTCGCCGATCTGGAAGAGGCGGGCTTGCGCGACGAGTTGCACGCGCTGGCGGTTTCACTGAAGCTCGATCCGCAGGATCGCCCCTCGGGGGACAGGGCCAGCGTCGCCTTTGTCGAGGAAGCCGGGCGTCAGGTCGACGTGATCAAGCGTCACGGGCGGCTGGCCGACGTGATCGCCGTCGCACAGCCCGACTATGATCGCAATCTCGGTTCGAACACGCTGAAGGCGGCGCTGTTCCGGTCCGGCCGGCCGGTGCTGATGTGCCCGCGGCGCGACGCGGCACCCGCGAAACTGGGAGAGGTGATCGCCGTTGCGTGGAACGGTTCTGCCGAGGCCGCGCGGGCACTGGCACAGGGCATGTCGACGCTTCAGGGCGCAAAAGCTGTGCATATCCTGTCCAACGACGAGAACGCCGGTGCCGGCACCACCGCCGCCGATGTGGTGGACTATCTGCGCCTGCACGGCATCGGCGCGGACATCCGACGGTTCGAGAGCGGGAAATCCGTCGGCAAGGCGCTGTTGGCAACCTGCGCCGATATTGGTGCCGACATGCTGGTCATGGGCGCCTATGGCGACAGCCACGAGCGTGAAACCCTGTTTGGCGGCAATACGCAGACGGTGGTCGAGAAATCGACGATGCCGGTGCTGTTCAGCCACTAGGAAACGAGACACCGAATACAACAAACCAGAGGGCAGGAGATACGACCAGACGCAAGATAACCGAGCAAGACTACGGCCGCTTCAATGCCCCGCGAGAGGGCAACGCGGCATCACACATGATCCCTTAGGGAGGAACTACTATGTCGATAACCAAACGTACCTTTGTCGGGCTGGCTGCTGCTGCGGCCATGACCTTTGGCGCACCGCTGTCGGTCAGCGCCGCCAGCCACGCTTTCGAGCCGACCAAGCCAATTGACTTTGTCATCATGGCCGGGGCCGGCGGCGGCGCCGACCAGATCGCCCGCTTCATTCAGTCGGTCGCCGAGAAGAAAGACCTGACGACCCGCCCGCTGGTGCCCAACAACAAGGGTGGCGGTTCCGGCGCCGAGGCGCTGATTGCGCTGAACACGGCAAACGACCCCGATCATACGATCCTGGTGACGCTGAACTCGTTCTTTGCGACACCACTTCGCCAGCCTGGGCTGGGTATCGACATCCAGACCTTCACGCCGATTGCGATGATGGGCGTCGACCCGTTCGTGCTGTGGGTTCACAAGGACAGCGGCATCACAACCTTCGAACAGTGGCTCGACGTCGTGAAAGAGGCCAATGGCGAGTATGTCATGGGCGGCACCGGCAAAGGCCAGGAAGACAGCACTGTCGTGGCCTGGATGGAAGGCACCTATGACCTGAAGATCAAGTACATCCCCTACAAGGGCGGCGGTGCCGTGGCCAAGGATCTTGCCGGTCAGCAGATCATGGCATCGGTGAACAACCCGTCCGAAGCCAAGGGCTTTTATGAATCCGGTGACGTGGTTCCGCTGATCGCTTTCTCGGACGAGCGTCTGACTGCCTATCCTGACGTGCGCACGGTCAAAGAGCTGGGCAATGATTTCAGCTACTACAACCAGCGGGCCGTTGTCGGCGCGCCGGGCATGTCCGACGCGGCAGCCGCCTATTACCAGCAGCTGTTCGAAACGATCTACAACACCCAGGAATGGCAGGACTACATGGCCTCCGAAAGCCTGTCGCCGCTGTGGCTGGGTGCCGACGAACAGCGCGCCTACTGGGCCACGCAGGTCGAAAACCACAAGAAACTGTTTGCTGCGATGGGCGAATAAGCCTGACGCAGACGCACTGACAATCTGATGTAGCGCTAACAAAGGGGGCCGGAATGCGGCTGGGAGAGATCATTACAGCGGGCGTTCTGGCCCTCTTTTCCATCTATCTGATGATGGAAAGCGCCAAATTGGATGTGGGCTATATTACAGGCGAGGGGCCCGGAGGCGGCGCCTGGCCGTTCTGGCTGTCGGCGATCATGCTGATCTGCACGGGGTTCATTGCCTTCAACTGGTACCGGCGAACCTCGCCGCCATCGCAATCGACCGAGCCGGTTCTGGATGCTTACGGCAAGAAAAGCCTTCTGATGGTCGGCGGCGGGTTGCTGGGGTTCATCGCGCTGATCAACATCGTGTCGATGTACGGGGCGATGGCGCTGTTCCTTATCTATTATGTGCGCATTCTTGGCCGCCATTCCTGGCTGCTGACCGTGATCCTGGCGGTTGCCTTGCCGATCGGGTTCTTCTTCTTCTTCGAGGGTCTCATGCGGATCACGATGCCCAAAGGCCTCGATTTTACAGAGCCGTTCTACAACGTGCTCTACGACATAATCTACTGACCGGACTGTCTGAACAGACGCGGATTGAGAGCAGGGTAAACTGATGGAAATTCTTGGACATTTGAGCGAAGGAATGTGGCTGTCACTGCAGCCGCTGAACCTGCTGTTGATCCTGATCGGTGTCACGCTGGGGTTGTTCATCGGCGCGATGCCGGGCCTTGGGTCGGTGAATGGGGTTGCCATTCTGTTGCCGGTCACGTTCCTGGTTCCGCCGGGATCGGCGATCATCTTTCTGGCCGCGATCTATTATGGCGCGATGTATGGCGGCGCGATCAGTTCGATCACGCTGGGCATTCCGGGCGCGTCAACCGCGGTTGCGACCACCTTCGACGGTCGCCCGCTGGCGCTGAAGGGCCGGGCCAGCCTGGCGCTGGTCACGGCGGCGATCGCATCGTTCATCGGCGGCTCTGTCGCCAACGTCCTGTTCACCCTGTTCGCACCGCTGCTGGCCTCGGTCGCGCTGAGTTTCGGGCCGCCCGAGATTTTCGCGCTGATGCTGCTGGCATTCGCAACCTTCGTCGGTCTTGGCGGCGATGACATTCCCAAGACCGTTTTCTCGATCTGCATCGGGCTGGTTTTCGCGGCGGTCGGGTTTGACGAGATCTCGGGCGCGCCGCGGCTGGTGTTCTTCGAAATCAGCGGCTTCCTGCACGGCATCAACTTTCTTGTGCTTGCGATCGGGGTCTACGGCATCGGAGAGATGCTGTGGACGCTGGACAGCACCCGCGGCGACGTCACCTCGTCAGAAGCGAAAATGACCGTCAAGGGTATCATCTCGGATTCCAAGGAAGGCATGCGCCGGGGCTGGAAGGGCACCGCGATCGGGTCGTTCCTGGGCTTTTTCGTCGGCATCCTGCCGGCTGCCGGGGCCACGCCCGGATCGCTGATGTCCTATGGTGTGGCCAAGATGTTCGCGAAAAACCCCAAGGAGTTCGGGCAGGGACATCCGGGTGGCGTAGCCGCGCCCGAAGCGGCCAACAATTCGGCCTCGACCGGGGCGATGCTGCCGATGCTGACGCTGGGTATTCCGGGCTCGCCGACCACGGCGATCCTGCTGGGCGGGATGGTGATCTGGGGCCTGACGCCGGGCCCGCGCCTGTTCGTCGATCAGTCCGAATTCGTTTGGGGCCTGATCGGGTCGTTCTACGTGTCCAACTTCTTTGCACTGATCATCAACCTGGCGTTCATCCCGCTGTTCATCTGGATGCTGCGGATGCCGTTCACCATCCTTGCACCGCTGATCTTCGTTCTGTCGGTGGTTGGCGGTTATGCGGCCACCAATGACATGCACGATGTCTGGCTGATGCTGGCCTTCGGGATCGGCGCGTTCTTCTTGCGCAAGTTCGACTATCCGCTGGCACCGGCGGTGCTGGCGATCGTGCTTGGCCCGATTGCCGAACCAACGCTGCGCCAGTCGCTGTTGCTGTCCAGCGGAGATCCGTCGATCTTCTTCAACCGGCCGATCGCAGGTCCGATCACGGTGATCGCGATCATCCTGATCCTGCTGCCGCTGTTCAAGTTCATCCTCGACAAAACGCGAAACGCGTCGGCCTGATT
>JAJDOB010000085.1 GCA_022340385.1 Rhodobacter sp. | reverse complement strand
CCCTGCAGATCGGGCTGTCGCTGTTCAAGCCGTGGTCGATGCGGGACCTGAACGGCGATCTGATCGGATTCGAACTGGACGTCGGCCGTCAGCTGGCCGAGGACATGGGCGTCGAGGTCGAATTCATCCCGACCTCGTGGGATGGCATCATTCCCGCGCTGGTCGCGGGCAATTTCGACGTCATCATCAGCGGCATGACCGTCACGCCACAGCGCAACCTGACCGTCAACTTCAGCCAGCCCTATGCCTATTCGGGCATGACCATTCTGGCCAACACCGCGATGACCCAGGGCATGGAGGTCAAGGATTACAACGACGAAAGCATCACTTTTGCGGCCCGTCGCGGCGCCACCCCGGCCAATGTGATTGCCGAGATGTTCCCGAAAGCCAAGCTGCTGCTGTTCGACGAGGACGGCGCGGCGACGCAGGAGGTTCTGAACGGCAACGCCCACGCCACCATGGCGTCGGAACCCGGGCCGTCCGACGATGCCCGCGACAACCCCGAAACGCTGAGCGTGCCGTTCGACCAGGCATTCCAGGCCGGTGGCGAAGGTTTCGCCATGCGCAAGGGCGATCCCGATGCCCTGGCCTATTTCAACAGCTGGATCACCTGGCGCACCAACACCGGCTGGCTGAAAGAACGCCATGACTACTGGTTCCGTGGCGACGAATGGAAGGACATGGTCGCGCAGTAAACCAATCCCCTGCCCCCGGGGTCAGCCCCGGGGGCGGACACAGACGGAGACGATGATCGTGCTGAAAAAGATCAGGAAACTGCACTGGCTCGACTATGTCGTGCTGGCCGCCGTGCTGGGCTTTTTCGGCTATATCTGGTGGCAGATCGAGGGTTCCCTAAACTACAACTGGCGCTGGCACCTGATCCCGAACTACATCCTGCGCTTCCACACCGGGCGCGAGGAATGGTTCGCCAATGTCCTGCTGCAAGGGCTGGCCGCAACCATCCGCATCAGCATCTACGCCAGCGTGCTGGCGGTCATTCTCGGCACCATCCTGGGCGTCGCGCGCTGTTCGGCCAACCTGACGATCCGGATGCTGGCGCGCACCTATCTGGAATTCCTGCGCAACATCCCGCCCGTCGTGGTGATCTTCATCTTCTACTTCTTCCTGTCGCAACAGCTTATCACCGCGCTGAATATCGAAAGCTGGGCACGCGGCATCGCCCGATCCGACAACACCGCCATATGGGAATTCTTTTTCGGCGACATGCGCCGCTTTCCCTCGCTGATTTCGGGCGTGATCGTTCTGGCCCTGTTCGAAAGTGCCTTTGTGGGTGAAATCGTGCGCGCCGGAATCCAGTCCATCGACAGGGGCCAGCGCGAAGGCGCGCGGTCCATCGGCATGAACCGGGCGCAGGAACTGCGTTACATCGTGCTGCCGCAGGCGCTACGGCGGGTGCTGCCGCCGCTGGCCAACCAGTTCATCACCCTGATCAAGGACAGCGCCATTATCTCGCTGATCTCGGTACAGGAACTGACGTTCAAGACGGTGGAACTGGTCGCCTCGACCCGGCTGATATTCGAGGCCTGGATCACCACCGCCGCGTTCTATTTCGTGCTGTGTTTCGGCCTGTCGATGCTGTTCCGACGGCTGGAAAACCGGGGCAAATCAAGGCGATAAAGTCCCGCCTTGCCTGGTCTTTCCCGCCCCGAAACCAACTGGCCCCCAATACTCCGCCTGTCCAGCCTCAGACCCGCAGGCAGGGCGCGTCGGCCCGATCAATTGCAAACATGGCGATTGTCAGGACAGGCCCAACCACTAATGGCCAATCCGGGTTTTAGGGCCGCAGATCAAACCCGATATGCGGATCCGGATTGCCGAAAATCCGGGCGGCGCAGGGATAGGTATCCAGCACCGTCTGTCCGCCCTCCAGCCGGTCTGCATGGAACACGCCGTGTTCCCAGACCGGCACCCCGTCGATCTCGATCGTCGGGTCCAGCATGTTCCACGAGATTTCGCCGGGCGCATAGGCCCCGCAGGTGTGGAAATGCAGCAGCCGCGGATTGCCGAACGACAACCCGCCCCAGCGTTCGTAATTGTCCCGCGCATTGCGGGAATAGCCACAACCCGGATGCATCCCGGCATGCCAGGAATGCACGAAATTGCGGTCGATCCCGAACATCGAGGACACCCGGTCGTAATGCGCATTGGCCGCCGCCACGTCGCGCGCGGCGCCCTCGAACCCCGCCAGCCGGCCCTCGTGCAACAGCGCCATCACCGGGCCATCGAATTCCAGCGTGTAGTTGTCGTAATACAAAGATCCGGTTCCGGTCAGAAATCCGCACAGCGCCACCTTGCCGCTGAACGTATGCGCCGGAACCGGCTGGAACACCGACATCGGAAACCGCCGGATCGTGGTGTCGCCCAATCCCTCGGACAGCATCTCCGGCTTGCCGGAAAACGCGCTGCCCCTCGGGCAGGTCACCCGCACCAGTTCGGCGCGCCGGAACGCATCCGTTATCTGCTGCTTCAGCGTCAGCATCGCGCGGTGGTGGGTGGTGCCGAATCCGGACCCGAACAGCCACGCATCCAGCGCAAAGCTGACCACGATCCGCTTGCCCTGCGGCATGTCCGAGAACCGCAACTGATCGCCCAGCCGCGCCAGGAACAGGATGATGTCGGCGCGTTCGAACTGATCGCGCAATTGCGGCGACAGGTGCGGCGTGTCAGGGCTGAACCCGACATCCATCAGTTTGACTTCAAGCCCCAGATCGCGCGCTGCCTCGGCCACGCATGGCACGGCGTCGCCATTGTAATATCCGAATTCCGGCGGTTCATAGGCGATCAGCAGCCGCTCGCCCGGGCGTGCGGCAGCGCAGTTGATCAGCAAATTTTTGGCACCTGCCTGCGGATTCATGTGCAATTCCCCAAGTGGCTGACAGTTTCCAGACATCCAGGCCCGCACGCCAATTGATTTCGATAATGTTAACCATTAGTCCTGCTAATATGATCCTGAACCTGCCCTACACCGCCCTGCGCGCCTTCGAGGCTGTGGTGCGCCATGCCACCTTTTCCGCCGCCGCCGAGGAACTGGGCGTCAGCCAAAGCGCGGTCAGCCAGCATGTCAAAGCCTTGGAAGAATGGCTGGGCCATCCGCTGATGACGCGCGGCGCGCGCCGGTCCGAACCCACGCGCGACGGCGCGCGCCTGGCACGCGCCATTGCCGAAGGCCTGGGCCGGATAACGGATGTATGCGAGGATATCCGCGACAAGCGGCGTGCCGATAATACCATTGTTATCAGTTGCCTGCCCGGTTTCGCCTTTATCTGGCTGTTCCCTCGGCTGCTGAAATTCGACCTGGCCCATCCGCATCTTTCAATCTCGATTGCCACCGATACCGGCCTGTCCGGATTCTCTGGTGCGCGGGCCGATATCGGCATCCGTTACGGCATGGGCAACAACCCCGGCTTCAAGGTCGAACCGCTGATGGGCGAAGACCTGTTCCCGGTCTGCGCGCCCGCACTGCTGGACGGCGAACACCCGCTGCGACAGCCCTCCGACATCGCCTTTCACACCCAGTTGCGCGACGAATTCTCGCCCTTCACCCGCAACCCGCCCAGTTGGGAGTTCTGGGCAAACGAGAATGGCCTGACCCTGCCGCGCCCGGCACGGGTGCGAAATTTCGGCCAGTCGAACATGGTGATCCAGGCCGCGATTCAAGGCGGCGGCGTGGCGCTGGGGCGCGGCCCGCTGGTGGTGGATGCGCTGGTGGATGGCCGCCTGGTGCGCCCCTTCGCGCAAACCGCGCGTTCAAGGCTGAAATACTGGCTGGTCTATGCCGAGGGCGCGCCGGACAGCGAAAAGATCCGCCTGTTCATCGACTGGATCACATCCGAAGCCGCCGATCAGCCAAAGTTGCCGCCGCCGGTCGGACACCCGATTGCCTAGACGATTAGTCTGGCTTATTGATGGCATGAGCCGTTCGCACTGGCCGCGCCGTCGGTGGCGGCTTAGGGTGGCGGGATCGGTCATCGGCAAACGACAGGTGCGCAATGTTTCTGAAGAACTGCTGGTACGTGGCGGGCTGGTCGAAGGATTATGACCGGACCCTGAAGGCAGAGACCTATCTGGGCGAGAACATCGTCATCTACCGGCGTGGGGACGGCCAGCCGGTCGCGCTTGAAAACGCCTGCCCGCACCGCAAGCTGCCGCTGTCAGAAGGCAAGCTGATCGGCGACACCGTCGAATGCGGCTATCACGGCCTGACCTTCGATGCCGCCGGCGCCTGTGTCGCGGCACCCACGCAGCGCGCGCAGATCCCGCGCCGCGCCGTGGTCAAATCCTACCCGATCGTCGATCGCTACCGGCTATTGTGGATCTGGATGGGGGATCCGGACCGGGCCGACCCCGATCTGATCTTTCCGGTGGAAAATTTCGACAATCCGGACTGGGGCTGTACCGACGGCGGCGTGCTGGACATCGACTGCAACTATCTGTGGGTCTGCGACAATCTGCTGGACCCCAGCCATGTCGCCTGGGTACATGTGACGTCTTTCGCGGGCGCGGGCACCGATGACGCGCCGCTGGATGTGGAAAAGACCGACTGCGGCGTCATCGTCTCGCGCTGGATCTATGAACAGCCGCCCTCGCCCTATTACGCGGGGCTGGTAAAGTTCAGCGGCAACTGCGACCGGCTGCAACATTACGAAATGTGTCTGCCCGGCATCGGGCTGAACAAGTCCATCTACACGCCGGTCGGCACCGGCGGGCCGGGATCGGCCCCGGTGGACCTGACGCTGATCAACATAAGTTATAATTTCATGACCCCGATCACTGAGGACAAGACCCGCTATTTCTGGTTCCAGCACCGCAACACCGATCCGCGCGACAAGGCGGTTTCGGAAAAGATGAACGCCGGCGCACGCATGGCATTCGAGGAAGACCGCGCCGTGCTTGAACTGGTTCACGCGGGCATGAAGGATCCCGCGACACCATATATCGACCTTGGCCTCGATGCCGGGGCCAAGCAGTTTCGCCTGATGCTGTCGCGCGCGATAGCGGCTGAAACCGCGCAATGAAACCTGCGGCCCATGTCGATCTGACCGTCGGGCCGATGACCGCGCATTTCCGCATGCTGGCGATACCGGCGGCGCTGGGGATGGTGTTCAACACGCTTTACAACATGGTCGACATGTATTTCGCCGGACGGCTGGCGACCGACTCTCAGGCCGGGCTGGCGGTCGGGTTCATGGTGTTCTTCGTCTATATCGCCTTCGGCTTCGGGCTTGGCTCTGCGGTCAGCGCGCTGGTCGGCGGGGCGCTGGGGGCAAAGGACAGGCGCGGCGCGCGGCGGCTGGTGGGCCAGGCGCTGGCGTTTGGCGGGCTGACCTCGGGCGTGCTGATGGCGCTGGGACTGTGGCTCAGCCCGCTGATCGTCGAACTGGTCACCACACCGGGCAGCTATCGCACCGCCGCGCTGCGGTATCTGCTGTTGCTGCAACTGGCAATTCCGGGCTTTGTCATGGCCTATGCCTGCAACGGCGCCCTGCAGGCACAGGGCGACAGCCGGTCGCTGACGCGGGCGCTGTTCGCGGCATTTCTGGCCAACATCGTGCTGAACCCGCTGCTGATCTACGGCATTCCGGGGCTTTGGGGTGGCATCGGCTTTGACGGGCTGGCGATCTCGACCGTGCTCAGCCAGACCGGCGTCATGTGTTTCATGTTCCTGCGCCTGTTCGGGTCGGACATCGCACAGGGGCTCAGACGCACGCATTTCCGCCCGCGCCCGGCCACTTTCGGGGCGCTGGCCAAGCAGATGCTGCCGTCAAGCTTTGCCTTGCAGATCATGATCATCGCCGGGTTCGCCGTGCAATACGCGCTGAAACATTTCGGCGCCCACACGATTGCCGCCTACGGCGTGGGCATGCGGATAGAGCAGCTGGTGCTGTTGCCGATCCTCGGGGTGGCCTCGTCGCTGCTGCCGATTGCCGCGCAAAACTTCGGCGCGCGGGATTTCGACCGGGTGCGCGCGGCGTTCTTCTTCAGCATCCGTATCGCGCTGGTGTTCATGGCGGTGGCCTGCCCGATCCTTTGGATCGGAGCCGATGTCGCGATGGGCCTGTTCAACCCCGATCCAGAAGTGCGCCAGGTCGGCGTCGGATATCTGCGGTTCGACGCGCTGTTGCTGCCGGTCTATGCGTTGCTGTTCATCATCAACTCGCTGTTGCAGGCGCTGAAACGCCCGGTCTTCGTGCTGTTGATCAGCATCTACCGGCAGGGTTTTGGCGTGGCATTCTTCGTCTGGCTGTTCCTGACCTATCGCGGCTGGGATATCTGGTCGGTCTGGTTCGGCATCGGCACCAGCGTGCTGACCGGGTTCGCGCTGTCGGCGCTGATCGCCACGCGCGTCTCGATGCGCGAGATCGGCGGCCTGACCGCCCCCGCACCGGCCTAGACCAGAACCTGCACCATGCCATCCCTGACCCGGGCCTCGATCATGCGCAGCGGCACCCGCGCCGGGGCCGCCAGCGCCGCGCCGCTGCGCGCATCGAACAGCCCCTGGTGCAGCGGGCATTCGATGTAGGTTCCGTCGAAATGCCCGTCGCACAGGTTCGCCGCGCCATGTGTGCAGCGCGCCATGCTGACATGGATGCCGTCATGGGCGTCGAACACCGCAAGTTCACGGGCGCCCAGGGTCACGGGCGTCACATCGCCCAGTTCCAGATCGGCAATCGCGATCAGGTCGACCCAGGCCTTTTGCCGCGGCTGCGCGGCGTCGCTCACGCGCCGGGCACCTGCGCATCGCTGCGCGGCTTCTTTCCGATCAGCTGTTTGATGATGTCGACATGCGCGCCCAGATAGCCGCGCTCCTCGACATGGACATAACCGCGCAGTTTTTCATGCAGCCTGGGCAGCGCATGAAACGGGACCGAGGACGCATAGTGATGTTCGGCGTGATAGTTCATGTTCCAGGACAGGAACTGCGACGGCCAGGACACCAGCGAGGTGCGGGTGTTTTCCCTCATGTCATCCACATTTGGCCGCCCGACATGTTCGGTCAGCCGGATCGCCCGCATCACCGGCTCTCCCAGGAACAGCGGTATGATCCAGAACCAAAGCGGGCCCGACCAGCCCGTCACCAGGCAAGCCAGCGCGATCGCCGCATAACCCGCCAGCATCGCCCGCGCCTCGCGGATGATGACCGGCGCCTCGTGTTTCGAAATGAACACCCGGTCATCCGCGTTCATCCGCCCGGCCGCATGCCGGAAAATCTGGCTGAACTTGTTGCGCCAATACGGCACCGAAGAGATGTACCAGAGATATTTCCAGACCGAGATCGGCAGTTCGATCAGTTCCGGGTCACGGCCCTTCAACTGGGTGTAGGTGTGGTGATCGCAATGTTCGAACCGGAATTGCTGGTTTGGCAGGATGATCGCGAAGCCGCAGATATTGCCGAAAACATCGTTCAGTTTCCGGGTCTTGAAGGCCGTGTAATGCACGCATTCATGCTGAAGCGAAAAGAAATGCACGATCACGATGCCCTGCAGGAACATCGCCGCAACGATCCAACCGCTTTCGTAGCTCAGCCGGATCAGCGTACTGGTCAGCGCCAGAAGCGCCAGCACGCCCGCCACCCGGATCAGCGCCGGGCGGTCTGATCGTGTCATCAGCGCCTTCAACTCGCGGCGGGTCAGCGCACCTTCGTTCATCGCCTGGGTGATCGGGGTGCGCACAGCAGTCGACATGGGCGTGGTCCTTCGCGGTCTATGGGCCGGATCATAGGGCGAACGCCCGCGCGGAACAACGCCCCTGCCGCAACGATGAACGCAACCCGCCTGATCGCGCAAAGGTCGGTTTGGGGCATCATTCGGCGCGATTTTCGGCTATAAGCGAAAGATCGGCGAAATCTTTGCGCCCGACCGGCGCAACCATACCACCACCCGCGAGGCACATATGAAAACCTACAACCACATCCGCGTGAAACCGATCAACGGCGCCATGGGGGCCGAAGTGTTCGATGTCGATCTGTCCGGCGATCTGGATGACGTGACCTTTGCCGAGATCAGGTCCGCCTGGCATGATCATCTGGTGCTGATCTTCCGCGACCAGAACCTGACCGATCAGCAGCAATATGATTTCTCGGCCCGCTTCGGCCCGATCATTCCGCACCCCTACGTCAAGGGCCTGCCCGAGATTCCGGAGATCTTCCAGATCATCCGCGAACCCGGCGAGAATTTCAGCTGGGACGGCTATTACCATTCCGACCTGATGTTCCTCGAACGCCCGCCGCTGGGGGCGACGCTTTATGCCAAGGAATGCCCGCCCTATGGCGCGGACACGGCGTTCTGCAACATGTACCTTGCCTATGAAACCCTGTCCGACGGCATGAAGACCCTGCTGGACGGGCTGGAGGCGGTCAACGAATCCGGCAATCCGCAGAAATATTCCAACAAGTACCAGTCGATGGAGGAACTGGCCAAGAACGACGCGATGTCGGCCACCCATCCCGTCGTCCGGATCAATCCCGACACCGGGCGCAAGGCCCTGTTCACCAGCCTGGCCTTCACCAAACGCTTCAAGGGCATGACCGAAAAGGAAAGCCTGCCGTTGCTGACCTTCCTGTACGAACACGCGATACAGGCGCATCTGGGTTGCCGGCTGGCTTGGCAGCCGCACTCGCTGGCGCTGTGGGACAACCGCGTCTGCCTGCACCACGCCGTCGCCGATTATTTCGGCGAGGTTGCCAAACATCGCCGGGTCATGCAGCGCGCAACCATCGAGGGCGAGGTGCCGATCCCGGCGCGTGCCCAGGCGCCAAAAGCCGCTTGAAACCCGGCGCTGTATGGTCGCAGACTTGGGCCGATGGAACACAACATGACCACGATCGCCGATCTGCCGGAAATCGACTTTGGCGCGGCCGACTACCTGGCCGCGCCGCTGCCCACGCTCGCGGGTTTTGCCGAACGGTTCAAGCTTGGCCGCTCCAGCCGCGGCATCGAGATCTTTGACTACGACCTGTGCCGCGACACCATCCTGAACCGCGCCTTCGGCACCGGCCATCCCCGCCTGATGAACGTGCTTGGCCTGCCCGAAGGCCCGGCGCTGAATTACAAGCGCCGCTCGATCTCGTTCCACAATCGCGGCGAAACCCGGCGGCGGCTGCGGGTGCCGCTGACCACACTGATGGGCCCCGAAGGGTCCGAACGTTTCCGCACCGACATCAGGGGGGTGGTGCGCAAGACCTTCGCTGAAATCGCGACCGATCGCCCGGTGGACCTGATCCACGACCTTTGCGACCGCATCCCAAGCCGGGTCTATTGCTACTGGATCAATGCCCCGATGGAGGATGCCGATTTCGTCTCGCGCACCTCGCATATTGTCCAGCAGGTGCATACGCGCAACCCCGAAACCACAGCCGAGGTTACGCAAGGTTTTGAAAACCTTCTTGAATATGTCGATGAACGAATTGTTCTGGCGCGCCAGAATCCGGGCGACGATCTGCTGTCCGACCTGATCCGCGCCACCGATGCCGGCCATCTCAGCCCGGACGAGCTGCGCAACTGGGTGGTCAAGCTGGCAGAGGCGAACACCGACAACTCCTCGCACCAGATCGCCATCGCGGTGATAGAGCTTGCCTCGCGCCCCGAAATCTGGGCCGCCCTGGGGGCCGATCCGTCGCTGGTGCCACAGGCCCTGCGCGAGGTGATGCGCTATCACCCGCGCTCGCTGTCGACCTCGCGCGAGACGCTGGAAGACGTGGTAATGGACGGCGTGCCGATCCCGAAGGGAGAGGCGATTTTCCCCAATATCGGCGCCGCCCACTGGAATCCGAACTATTTTCCCGACCCTGCAAAATTCGACATCCACCGTCCCGACAAGCCGGCGCATCTGAATTTCGGCGGCGGTATCTTTTCCTGTATCGGGCGCTTCGCCGTTACCATCGAGATCGAAGAGGTGATTGCCCATATGGTCGTGCATTTCCCGAACCTGAAGATCACCCGGTCGGCATTCTCGCATTCCCCGATGTTCACATCCGTCACCGAACTGAAGGCCGTGCTGAATGGCTGACATGACTTTGGTCATCGCAGACAAGAACTATAGTCTCTGGCCATTGTCGGCCTGGCTGTGTCTGCGCACCGCCGGGCTGGAATTCGAAGAGGTGCTGATCCGGTTTACCGACCCCGACCGGCGGGCGAAAATGCTGGAATGGGGGCCGACCGGGCGCGTGCCGGTCCTGCATCACGACGGGCGGGTGATCTGGGATTCGCTGGCGATCTGCGAATATGTCGCCGATCTGGTGCCCGATGCCCGGCTCTGGCCGGTCGAGGCCGGCGCGCGCGCCGTCGCCCGCGCCTTCAGCGCGCAGATGCACGCCACCGGCAGCACCTATCCCGGCGCGGTCCGCCACATCATATTCGCCCTCGACACGAATGTGCGCCGCCGCACGGCCCCTGTGACGCCCGATCCGAAGGTGCAGGAATCCATAGATCACCTGATCGCCATGTGGCGGCGGCTGCGCCGGCAATACGGCGCAAACGGCCCCTTCCTGCTCGGGCATTTCACCATTGCCGACGCGATGTCGGCGCATCTGGTCAACCGGCTGGTCACCTATGCAATCGCCGTGCCGGATGACATCGCGGCCTATATCGACGCAATGCGCGCCCAGCCCGCGATGCAGCGTTGGATTGCCGAGGCGACGGCGGAAGACTGGATTCTGCCCTCCGCCGAAATCGAAGTCGCCCAGTCGCCAACGCCCGCATAGCTTGCCTTGCATCGGGCACTCCGGCGCGACCCCGGCCCGAAGGAACCGCTTTCTGCTTCACAGCCCGTCCAGCGCCGCCTCCAGCCAGCCCCAGCCCTGCGCCGCCATCTTGTTGACGACGCCGTGGTAGGGACGCTCGAATTCCGGCGCATCCAGCCGGTGCAGGGTTGCATCGCGCAGAAACGGCGCCGCCATGCGAAGCGGCAGATAGGCCGACCCGCCCTGTGTCAGAATATGTTCCAGCCCCAGTTGCGCGGTGCCGAAATTCAACCGCGCCGTTCCGGCATCGGCATAGGTTCCCGCGTGCCAGCGGCCGAACTCGTCGCCTGCCTCGACGAAAACATAAGCCGGATCAAACCGCACCGGGCTATCGGCGGCACTGGACACCAGGCACAACACATCCGTTCCCAACGCGCGGACGCTTTGCGTCGACTGCGCGGACGGGGCGTAGGTCAGCGCCAGATCCGCCAGCCCGCTCGACAGCCAGCCCGACATTTCCGCCGCCCCGCCCTGCCAGACCGACAAGGCGACAGAGGGTTGAAACCTGCGCACCCGATCGAACAGCCGCGCCCCAAGCCCCGGCCAAAGATCGGGATGGCAGACCATGTTGAACACCGCGTCGAACCCGCCGGGCAGCGCGGTTTCCTGCCGCGCCTGCTGCCATAGCCCCGAAATCGTCTCTGCATAGCGCAACAGCCGCGCCCCCGCCGCGGTCAGCGACGCGCCGGATTTCTGCCGGTTGATCAACGTCTGGCCAAGCTCTGCCTCCAGCGATTTCAGCCGCGCGGTTACCGTCGATTGCGTCACGTTCAGCCGGCCAGAGGCCCGCACCAGGCTTCCGGTTTCGACGATCGCCAGAAAGGTGCGCAGCTCGGACAGGTTCATCTTGATTCCGTTAATTCGAATTATCCGCACATAATATGCAGAAACATTTGATTTTAGAAATGATGAAAATTGGCTAATCAGGCCGGGGCGCGAATTGCAGAACAGGGAAACGGGATGAGCACAGTTGAACGCTTCGATATGCTGATCGGCGGGGCCTGGGTCCAGGCCGGCGACGGCGCCACATTCGACAGCCGCAACCCGGCCACGGGCGAAGTCTGGGCGCAGATACCAGAGGCGACCGAACAGGATGTCGACCGCGCGGTGCGCGCCGCCGACGCGGCGCTGAACGGCCCCTGGGGCGCGATGACGCCGACGGCGCGCGGCAAATGCCTGGCCAGGCTGGGCGACCTGATGGCCGCAAACTCCGAAGACCTGGGCCGCATCGAAACCCGCGACACCGGCAAGATGTTCAAGGAAACCGCGTGGCAGGCAACCTACATCGCGGAATTCTTTCACTTTTTCGCAGGGGCCGCCGACAAGATCGCGGGCGAGACCCTGCCGATCGACAAGCCCGACATGTTCGTGTTCACCAATCGCGAACCGCTGGGCGTTGTCGCCGCCGTGATCCCGTGGAACAGCCAGATGTTCCTGAGCGCGACCAAGATCGGCCCGGCGCTGGCCGCCGGAAACACCATCGTTCTGAAAGCGTCCGAACATGCCTCTGCCCCGCTGCTGACCTTCGGCAGACTGGTGGCGCAGGCCGGCATTCCCGACGGCGTCGTCAATATCGTGACCGGGCACGGCGAACCCTGCGGGCGGGCGTTGACCAGTCACCCGCTGGTGGCGCGCGTCGCCTTTACCGGCGGGCCGGCCGCGGCGCGCCATGTCAT
>JAJDOB010000058.1 GCA_022340385.1 Rhodobacter sp. | reverse complement strand
GGCGTCACCATGCTTGCGCCCGAAACAGTGTATTTCGCACATGACACGCTGCTGGGCCGTGATTGCGTCATCGAGCCAAACGTGGTTTTCGCCCCCGGTGTCAGCGTCGAAACCGGCGCCACGATCCGCGCTTTCAGTTATCTGGAGGGCTGCCATATCGGCAGCGACGCGATCGTCGGCCCTTTTGCGCGGATCCGCCCGGGAACCGAATTGAGCAATGGCGCCAAGGTCGGAAATTTCGTCGAACTCAAGAACACGACGCTTGGCGAGGGCGCGAAGGTAAATCACCTGTCCTATGTCGGCGATACCAACATCGGCGAAAAGGCCAATATCGGCGCGGGCACAGTGACCTGCAATTACAACGGCGTCGAGAAATTCCGCACCGAGATCGGCGCGCGCGCCTTCATCGGGTCGAACACAATGCTGGTCGCTCCGGTCAATGTCGGCGAAGAGGCGATGACTGGCAGCGGTTCCGTCATCACACATGATGTTCCGGACGGCGCGTTGGCACTGTCACGCACGCAGCAGGTGAACAAAAGCGGCGCGGCGCGAAGACTGTTCGACATGTACAGGAAAGCCCGAGACAACCGGCAGAAGGTGACATGACATGTGTGGCATAATCGGAGTTCTGAGCGAGCATGAAGCCGCACCGATCATGGTCGAGGCGCTGAAGCGGCTGGAATATCGCGGCTATGACAGCGCCGGAATTGCCACGGTCGATGCACAGCGCCACCTTGCCCGCCGCCGCGCCGTCGGCAAACTGGTGAATCTGTCTGACCTGCTGGTGTATCAGCCGCTGGCTGGGAAATCCGGGATCGGTCACACCCGCTGGGCGACCCATGGTGCCCCGACCGAGGCAAACGCGCATCCGCATCAGATCGGCGGGGTCGCTGTCGTCCACAACGGCATCATCGAGAACTTCCGCGAGCTGCGCGCCGATCTGGAAGCCGGCGGGACCGTGTTTCACACCGATACCGACACCGAAACCATCGTCGCGCTGGCGCAGCGCTTTCTCGATCAGGGGCTTGGTCCGCGCGATGCAGCCGAACAGACCATTGCCCGGCTGGAAGGCGCCTTTGCCTTGTGTTTCCTTTTTGACGGCGCGGATGATCTGCTGATCGCCGCCCGCAAGGGCTCTCCGCTGGTGATCGGGCACGGAAGCGGCGAGATGTTCGTCGGCTCTGACGCCATCGCGCTGGCGCCGCTGACCGATCGCATCACCTATCTGGAAGAGGGCGACTGGGCGGTTCTGACCCGCAACAGCGTCGAGATCTTCGACGCAAACGGCAATCTTGCCAATCGCCCGATCGAGACCATCCAGATCGACGCTGCCCGCATCGACAAGGGCGGGCACAAGCATTTCATGGCCAAGGAGATCGCCGAACAACCCACCGTACTGGGCCAGGCGATATCGCATTACGTCACCGGTGACGGCCTCGCGCTGCCCGAGGCGCTGGATTTCACCCGCTTTGACCGGATCACCATTGTCGCCTGCGGCACGGCCTATCTGGCGGGAATGGTTGCGAAATACTGGTTCGAAAAGATGGCCCGCCTGCCCGTCGAGGTCGATATCGCGTCCGAGTTCCGTTACCGCGAACCGCCGATCCCGCCGCGCACGCTGTCGGTGTTTCTCAGCCAGTCGGGCGAAACCGCCGACACGCTGGCGGCGCTGCGCTATTGCGTCGGCAAATCCACCGTCGCCGCGATCAGCAACGTCGCCACAAGCTCGATCGCGCGCGAGGCCGATCTGAACCTGCCGATCCTTGCGGGGGCCGAAATCGGCGTCGCTTCGACCAAGGCCTTCACCTGCAAGCTGGCGGTGCTGCTGACCCTGGCATTGAAGGCGGCAGTGGATCGCGGGCATCTGGCTGCGTCCGACCTGCCCGGTCACCTTGACGCGCTGCGCAATCTGCCGGGGCTGATCAACCAGGCGCTTGACCGCTCGGGCGACATCGCGGCGGTCGCGCACAAGGTCGCAGAGGCACAGGATGTGCTGTTCCTGGGGCGCGGGCAGATGTATCCCATCGCGCTGGAAGGCGCGTTGAAACTGAAGGAAATCAGCTATATACACGCCGAAGGTTATGCATCGGGTGAACTGAAACATGGCCCCATCGCGCTGGTCGACAAGACCGTGCCCGTTATCGTGATGGCGCCGCGCGATGCCCTGTTCGACAAGACCGTCAGCAACATGCAGGAAGTCATGGCGCGCGGCGGCAAGGTTCTGCTGATCACCGACGCCAAGGGCGCGAAGGCGGCCGGCGACGGCGTCTGGGAAACCCTGATCATGCCCGACGCACCCGACGAACTTGCGCCGATCCTGTACGCGGTCCCGGCGCAGCTGCTGGCCTACCACGCCGCTGTCGCCAAGGGCACGGATGTCGATCAGCCGCGAAATCTGGCAAAATCCGTAACGGTGGAATAGGCAATGGCAGAACAATTCCCAAGTATCGACAACCGCTTGCAGGCCTTTATTGAAGCGCAGCCGATATTCTTTGTCGGCACCGCCGCACAAGACGGGCGCGTCAATGTCTCGCCCAAGGGCATGGATTCGCTGCGCGTTCTGGGGCCCAATCGCCTCGTCTGGCGCAATGTCACCGGCAGCGGCAATGAAACCGCCGGGCATCTGCTGCAAGTCAACCGGATGACGCTGATGTGGTGCAGTTTCACGCTGAAGCCGATGATCCTGCGGGCCTATGGTTCGGCGCGCACCATCCATCCGCGCGATGCCGATTGGAACGACCTGAACGCGCTGTTCCCGGCTGTCGAGGGCGCAAGGCAAATCTATGATATGTCAGTGGAAATGGCGCAGACAAGCTGTGGGTACGCGGTGCCGTTCCTTGACAATCCAAGGCCGCGCGACACGCTTGCGAAATGGACCGCAGATCGCGGCGAGGACGGTATTCACAGCTTTTGGGCCGACAGGAACCAGACCACGATCGACGGCCTGCCAACCGGGATCCTGACGCCGGAATGACCCTGGAGGACGCCCTGTCGCAATTGCGCGAAAAGGCGCAGCCCGGCAAGGCAGCCGACATGGCGCGCTATCACAAGGCGCCGCGCGTATATCTTGGGGTCGCGAACCCAGATATAGACGCATTAACAAAAGCATGGCGGGCAGAGTTGACGCTGTCGGCCCGGCTGCAACTGGCCGATGCGCTGTGGCAATCCGACATCCACGAGGCGCGGATTGCGGCGGCCAAGCTGCTGACTCAGGCGCGCATCCGCCCCGATGACATCACGGCCTGGCAACTGATCGAATCCTGGGTGCCGGATTTCGACGCCTGGGCCATCGCCGATCACGCCAGCATCGCCGGGCAGAAACGCCTGGTCGCCGATCCCGCCCGGCTTGACGATGTCGAACGCTGGACCGGATCCGATCACATGTGGACCCGCCGCGCCGCGCTGGTGATGACATTGCCCTGGACCAAGCAGAACCACCCCAAGCCGCAGGACGTGGCGGCGCGCGACCGTATCCTTGGCTGGGCCGCGACATATGTCGACGATCCCGAATGGTTCATCCAGAAAGCGGTCGCCTGGTGGCTGCGCGACCTGTCCAGGCACGACGCCGCCCGCACCCGGGCCTTCCTGGACGCGTATGGCGAAAGAATGAAACCCTTCGCACGTAAGGAAGCCGCCAGACATCTTTGAAATAAAACATTTTCCATCCTGTCTGAGATTGCCCGCGACGGGCTGCGCCACCCGTAAACAACGCAGATATTCAAGGTGCATCCGACACCCGCCCGGGGTGCCAGCAGGCCCCACCACAGCCGAAGGCGAGGATGGGGCGTATAGGGTTGTCGCCAAAGGCGACCCGATCAGGAAACGCCGCTGTCGCGCAGGGACCGGCGCATGATCTTGCCGGTCGCCGTCATCGGCAGCGCAGCAATCCGTTCTACCGTCCGGGGCGCCAGATGCGGGCTGACGCGCGCCTTCACCCGTGCGATCAGCGCCGCCTCCAGCCCGTCCCAGCCGGCGCCGTCGCGCAGCACGACAAAGGCCTTGACCGCCTCGCCGCGTGTCGCGTCGGGCACGCCGATCACGGCTGCCATCACCACGTCGGGATGGCCGGTCAAGCAATTCTCGATCTCGACCGGCCCGATGCGGTAACCCGACGAAGTGATCACGTCGTCATCGCGTGACACGTACCAGAAATAGCCCCGTTCATCGCGCCGCCCCAGGTCGCCGGTACGCATCCAGTCGCCGGTGAACCGCTCTGCCGTCTGGGCCGGCTTGTTCCAGTAGCGCAGGAACATCACCGGGTTGGGGCGGCGCACCGCGATCTCGCCAACCTCGCCATCGCCAAGCTCTGCGCCCGCCGCGTCGATCACCGCCACGTCGAAGCCCGGCACCGGCTGGCCCATGGACCCCGGCACGACCGGCATCGAGCCGGCGCAGGACGCCAGCACCAGGTTGCACTCTGTTTGGCCATAGATTTCGTTGATCGGGGCGTTCAGCGCGGTTTGCGCCCAGTCCAGCAGATCGGCGCCCAGCGCCTCGCCGCCCGACCCGACCGACCGGATGGCGACATCGCACGGCACCTGCGCCTGGCGCATCAGTTTCAGCGCGGTGGGCGGCAGGAACAGGTTGCGCACATGCTCGGCCGCGATCAGGCGCCAGGCCGCATCGGCATCGAACCGTCGCATCCGGTGACTGACCAGCGGCACACCGTAATGGAGGCACGGCATCGCCATATCCATCAGCCCGCCGATCCAGGCCCAGTCCGCCGGGGTCCAGCCGGTATCACCGGGCTGGGGAAAGCCTTCGTGATGCGCCTCGACCGACGGCAGATGCCCGATCAGAAAACGATGCGCGTGCAGCACGCCTTTCGGATCGCCCGTGGTGCCCGAGGTGTAGATCAGGCAGGCTGGATCCTCGGCCAGCGTATCGACGGGTTGAAAGGCGGATGCCGTTTCGACCTCGTCCCAGAAAGTCCGCACCGGCGCGGCGGCGCGGTCGATGCAGTAAATCTCTGCCAGGTCCGGCAAACCCGCGCGCAGCGCCATCACCTTGTCGAGGTTGTCGCCATCCGTCACCAGCGCCCGGGCCCCGCTGTCGCGCAGCCGGTAATCCAGCGCGTCGGGGCCGAACAGCGTGAACAGCGGCAGAACCACCGCCCCCAGCTTGTAGGCCGCCATATGGGCGATCATCACCTCTGGGCATTGCGCCAGCAGCACCGCCACCCGGTCGCCGAACCCGACGCCGCGCGCGCGCAGCGACGCGGCCAGCCCGTCGCTGGCGCGTTTCAACCGGCCATAGGACCATTCCTGCCGTGCTCCGGCGCCGTCCAGATGCACGATCGCCACCCGGTCGGAAAATTCCCGCGCCCAGCTGTCGCAACAGCGTTCGGCGATGTTGAAGCGCTGTGGCACCTGCCAGCGAAACCGCGCCCGCATCGCGGACCAGTCGCCAATCGCGGGCAGGACTTTGCGATCACGGGTCAGTTTTTGTAGACCACCAGCTCGGGCAGTTCCGTCAGCGGCGCATCCAGCAGCCGCATCGCGGCCAGCGAGACCTGGCTGCCGCTTCCCGGTGCGCCGCCGCTGGGAATCAGCTGGACCTGAACCGAGCGCCCGCTGGTGACATAGACGATCCGGCCCTGCGCAGGCTGGCTGACCAGCGGCGTCTTGATCCAGAACCCGGCCTCGGCAGGATCGCCAAGCGAGGCAATCGTCGTGCCCAGCCGCCCGCCCTCGCTGGCGTCGGGCGGCGCGGTGACGGCGGCGGCGCGGTCGGCCGCCGATGTCGTGTCGAACTCTTCCGCGGTGCGCGCATCGTCCGGCGGCGTCAAAACGGGGCCGTCAAGCGGCAAGACGTCGCTTTCCGGCGCGGGAACCGGCGCGACCGCAGCCGGCTGCGACGGCGCCGGCCCGCGTAACCCACGCGGACCTTTCAGAAATCCGGGCATCTGACCGGCACAGCCAGCAAGCGCCAGAACAACACAGATCATCAGGACATGTTTCATGCGTTCAAGGTTATGACCAATCGCGCGGGCGCACAACGCCTGTTGATTGGCCGTGGCGGGGCTTTGCCGGGGGCCGGGTCCTGAACCGCCTGCGACACGCAGATGCGCGGCCATGACTTTTTCTTGAGCCGGCGCGGTCTGGCCCAAAAACCGGTTTCCACGATCCGCATTGCGCTTTAGGGTATCGCAATGACTCCGCACCTGATTGACCCCTTCGCCCGCGCCATCACCTATCTGCGCGTTTCGGTCACCGACCGCTGCGATTTCCGCTGTGTCTATTGCATGTCGGAAAACATGACCTTCCTGCCCAAGAAGGACTTGCTGACGCTGGAAGAGCTTGATCGCATGTGCAGCGCCTTCATTGGTCTGGGTGTCGAAAAGCTGCGCATCACCGGCGGCGAACCTTTGGTCAGGAAGGGCATCATGGCGTTCTTCCGGTCGATGTCGCGGCATCTGGATTCGGGCGCGCTGAAGGAACTGACGCTGACCACCAACGGCAGCCAGCTGGCACGTTTTGCCGCCGATCTTTACGCTGCGGGGGTGCGGCGCGTGAACGTGTCGCTGGATACGCTGGACGATGACAAATTCGCCCGCGTCACCCGCTGGGGCCGCCTGCAGCAGGTGCTGGGCGGGATCGAGGCGGCGCGCAACGCGGGGCTTCGGGTCAAGATCAACGCCGTGGCGCTGAAGGGCTTCAACGAGGACGAACTGCTGACGCTGACCGAATGGTGCGCGCGCGACGATATGGATCTGACCTGGATCGAAGTGATGCCGATGGGCGATCTAGGCAATGAGGACCGGGTCGGCCAGTACTGGCCGGTGTCCGACATCCGCGCCCAGCTTTCCGGGCGCTACACCCTGACCGACCTGCCCGAAAGCACCGGCGGCCCGGCGCGCTACGTCCGGCTGGAAGAAAGCGGGCAGAAAATCGGATTCATCACGCCGCTGACGCATAATTTCTGCGAAAGCTGCAACCGGGTGCGGCTGACCTGCACGGGCGAGCTTTACATGTGTCTCGGACAAGAGGATCAGGCAGATCTGCGCAAGCCCCTGCGCGATTTTCCCGACACCGATGCACCGCTGGTTTCAGCCATCCACAAGGCGATCGGGCGCAAACCCAAGGGACATGATTTCGACTATTCCCGTCAGAAGGCCGATGGCCAGGTGTCGCGCCACATGAGCCATACTGGCGGCTGACCCCCGCCGATGCCGTACAAGTGGCACATTTCGCACGACACCGACTGGCGCCTTGCGCTGTGGCCGCACCGGTCATTGCCGCCACAGGGCTTCGTCATCTTCATCGCGATCACGGCCAGCTTTCTGCTGATCCCGCTGCTGGCGGTGCTGGGCAGCCCGGTGCTGTGGGTCTTGCTGCCGTTTCTGGTCGGCGCGCTGTGGCTGGTCTGGTATTTCCTGCGCCGCAACACGGCCGACGGCGAGCTGCGCGAAGACCTTGTCCTGAAGGATGGTCAAATCACTCTGACCCGCAGGAATCCGCGCCGCCCCGACCAGACCTGGCAGGCCGATCCCTATCGGGTGCGCGTTGACCTGCATGCCAGCGGCGGCCCGGTCGCCAATTACATCACGCTGAGCGGCGGCGCGCGCGAGGTCGAGATCGGCGCATTCCTCAGTCCCGACGAGCGTGCGGTGCTTTTTGCCGAGTTGACCGACCGTCTGCGCGCGCTCGACATCAATGCACCCCATTGACAGGCCAGCGGGTTTCCCCGACCACCGCGGACCATGACGTTCTGGATCATCCTCGCCCTGCTTGGGGCCGCATTCTGGCTTGGCCTCCGGCTGCACCATCTGTTCGAGGGCGAATGGCTGCCGCATGATCTGTGGCGCGAATTTCGCCTGTCGCGGCGCAAGCTGTCGGAACTCGACGCGCGATGGGCGCAGGACACCGATCGGTCTGATCTGGTCGTCACGCTGACCACCACGCCCAGCCGGATCGGCCTGCTGGAACCGGTGCTGAAAAGCCTGCTGGACCAGACTCGCCCCCCGGCGCGCATCATTCTGAACGTGCCCGATTTCAGCATCCGAGAGAACGTCGCCTATGCCATCCCCGAAAGCCTGAGCCAGCTGAAATCGCTCGATATCCGCCGGACCGCGGATCTTGGCCCCGGGACCAAGCTGATACCGACGCTGGCCGCCCTGCCCGCCACCGCCGGAATCGTGGTGCTGGACGACGACCGCATCTACCCCGGCTGGCTGCTGGAACACTTCGAGGCGGCGGCCAGGGCCCACGCCGACCGCGCCCTGACGATGGCCGGTTGGGTGGTGCCCGAAAACCTGACCGACGAGGCGACCACCCTGCGCACCAGCTGGTCGATGCTGCCACCGGCGCCGATCCGCGCGCCGCGCCTCACCTCGCCGCGCGAGGTCGATGTCATGCTGGGGGTTTTCAGCTACCTTGTGCGGCCGGGCTTCTTCGACCTTGCCGAAATGCAGGCTGTCGATGACGGCCCCGCCGCGCTGCGCTATGTCGATGACGTGCGCACCAGCGCATTGTGCCGCGCGCGGAAATTCGTGATCCCGGCACCCAGCCTCAGCTTTGTGCCCTGGGCGCAGAAGGCGGCACTGCAATCCACCCGGCTTGGCCTGATGAACCGCGGCCAGGGCGGCACCGGCAATCGCCACAACACCATCGCGATCCGCCATTTTGCCGGGCGCTGGCGCGTCGGCGGCCCCAGGCGCTGACCACCGGCCGTAACGCGCATACCATGCGGCCGGACGGCGGGGCCCCATCGCTGGCGAAGCCTGGGATGGGGAGAATCAGGCGGCGCTTCAGCGCCCCCATTCGACTCAGCCTAGCCCAGCCGATCCTTGACCATCGGGCCGACACGGCCGAAATCCATCTGGCCGGTATATTCCGCCTTCAGCACGCCCATCACCCGGCCCATGTCGCGGATCGACGTGGCCTCGCACGCGGCGATCGCCTTGCCGATGGCGGCGTCGACCTCGTCCTCGTTCAGTTTCTTGGGCAGGAATTCCTCGATCACGGTGATTTCCGCGCGTTCGCGCTCTGCCAGATCCAGCCGGCCGCCCTCTTCATAGGCGCGTGCGCTTTCGTGGCGCTGCTTGACCATCTTGGACAGGATTCCCAGCACATCGTCATCCGAGACATTGGTTTCCTCGGCCTCGCCGCGCAGCGCGATGTCCTTGTCCTTGATCGCGGCGTTGATCAGCCGCAGGGTCGCCAGGCGTGGTTTGTCCTGGCTTTTCATCGCCAGTTTCAGTCCGGCGACGATTCGTTCACGCATATCCATCGGTGCCTATCCCCAAGACGGCCATTCGGAAGCCCTGACCATAGTCGCCCCTCTGCGCGGGCGCAACCATCGCTTGATCCTGCAAGCTGTTGATAATAAATGATAACGCAAATTCGCGCAGCCCTTGACCCCACCGCGGCCTGCCCATAATGTCGCGCCGATCCACCAGAAAAGAGAGTCGCCGGTCATGCCAGCATCCAAAGGCCCCGATGGCGCAACCGCCTGCCTGGCGCTGGCGACTGGCACCTTGTTTTATGGCAAGGGATTCGGCGCCACCGGTCAGACCACGGCGGAACTGTGTTTCAACACCGCGATGACCGGCTATCAGGAAATCATGACCGATCCGTCCTATGCCGGGCAGATCGTGACCTTCACATTCCCCCATATCGGCAACACCGGCGTCAATCCGGGCGATGATGAAACCGCCGATCCGGTGGCCGATGGCATGGTGGTGAAATGGGATCCGACCGCGCCATCGAACTGGCGCGCCACCGAAGAACTGACAGGCTGGCTGACCCGGCGCGGACGCATCGGCATCGGCGGGCTGGACACGCGCCGCCTGACCCGCGCGATCCGCCAGCAGGGCGCGCCGCATGTGGCGCTGGCCCATAACCCGGACGGGCAGTTCGATATCGAGGCGCTGGTCGCCGCCGCACGTGCCTTCAGCGGACTCGAGGGGCTTGATCTGGCCAAGGATGTCACCTGCGCGCAATCCTACCGCTGGGACGAAATGCGCTGGGCATGGCCCGATGGGTATACCCGGCGCACGACGCCCGGGCACAAGGTCGTCGCCATCGACTATGGCGCCAAGCGCAATATCCTGCGCTGTCTGGCCAGCGCGGGCTGCGATGTAACGGTGATGCCCGCCTCGGCGACCGCCGAGGACGTGCTGGCGCAGAACCCCGACGGCCTGTTCCTATCCAATGGCCCCGGCGACCCGGCGGCCACGGGCGTCTATGCCGTGCCGATGATCCGCGAAGTGCTGGAAAAATCGGACATGCCGGTATTCGGCATCTGTCTGGGCCATCAGATGCTGGCGCTGGCGCTGGGGGCCAGCACCATCAAGATGAACCACGGCCACCACGGTGCCAATCACCCGGTCAAGGATCTGGAAACCGGCAAGGTCGAGATCACGTCGATGAACCACGGCTTCACGGTCGACAGCCAGACCCTGCCCGACAATGTGGTCGAGACCCATGTGTCGCTGTTCGACGGATCGAACTGCGGCATCCGCACCAGAAACCGCCCGGTGTTTTCGGTGCAATACCACCCAGAGGCCAGCCCCGGCCCGCAGGACAGCTATTACCTGTTCGAAAGATTCGTCAAAGCGATGGATGACGTGGCGTAAACAAGTCGCATTATCAAGGGTTTCCGCTTCGATGTTAACCAACCGTTAACCTTCCCTGCCGAATTGTCCTAGGCGGAGAAGGACGAACGGTTACCAGTTATGGACTTGACGCCGCTGCGACGCATGAACCTGCGCGCGGAAAACATACCCGTGCCCCGCGCGCGGCGACTGCCGATCGGGCAGTTGCTGGTCGAGCGCGGCGAGCTGGCACCGGCAGATCAGCTGCATGTTCTGGGACTGCAAAGCCGCGTCGATGCATCCTATGGCCGCATCCTGCTGGCGCGCGGGCTGGTCGACAGGGCCAGGCTTTATGCCGCCATCGCCCAGCAGCATGACACCTATGTCGCCGACCTGATCGGCACACCGCCCGCCCCGTGGCTCGCGGATTCGCTGGGCGCGAAATTCTGTTTGCAGAACGCCCTGCTGCCCTGGCGCCGTGTCGGCGGCCAGATGCTGATCGCCGCCGCGCAGCCCAAGCGATTTGCCGCGGTGCGCGCCCAGCTGGAATCGCTGTTCGGCCCGGTCCGGATGGTGATCGCCCCGGAATGCGACATTCACCGCGCCCTCATGACAATGGCGCCCAAGGCGCTGACCCAGCGCGCCGAAGCGCGGGTTCCGGCAGAGGAAAGCTGCCGCTGCTGGCCGTCGCGCACCCTGCCGCGCCTGTTTGGCGGATTGGGATTGTTGCTGATCCTGTCGCTGTTGCTGGTGCCGGCAATGGCGCTGGTCCTGTTGGCGGTATGGGCCTTGCTGACGTTGTTCGCCAACAGCCTGCTGAAGCTTGCCGCGGCGATCGCGCAGGTCCGCGCCATACGGTCGGCAGGCGATGCGGACCACGCGCCGGCCCCGGTGATCGCCCGGCTGCCGGCGGTGTCGTTGCTGGTGCCGCTTTACGAGGAGACCGCCATCGCGCACCGCCTGATCGAACGGCTGCAACGCATTGAATACCCAAAGGAACTGCTAGACATCTGCCTGATTGTCGAGGCGGACGACGCCGCCACGCGCGCCACGCTGGCCATGATTGAACTGCCCCCCTACATGCGCCAGATCACGGTGCCGTTCAGCACCCTGAAGACCAAGCCGCGGGCGCTGAACTACGCGCTGGATTTCTGCCGCGGTGACATCATCGGGGTCTATGACGCCGAAGATTCCCCTGCCCCCGATCAGATCTACCGGGTCGTGCAAAGGTTCTACCAGCGCGGGCCAGAGGTCGCCTGCCTGCAGGGAGTGCTGGATTTCTACAATACACGGCGCAACTGGATGGCGCGCTGTTTTACCATCGAATATGCCGCCTGGTTCCGCGTGATCCTGCCCGGGCTGGCGCGGCTGGGGCTGGTGGTGCCGCTGGGCGGGACAACGCTGTTCTTCCGGCGCAACGTGCTGGAACAACTCGGCGGCTGGGATGCGCATAATGTCACCGAGGACGCCGATCTCGGCGTGCGGCTGGCGCGGCATGGCTATCGCACCGAACTGATCGACACCGTGACCCTGGAAGAGGCGAACTGCCGGTTCTGGCCGTGGGTCAAGCAGCGCTCGCGCTGGCTGAAAGGCTATGCCATCACCTGGGCCGTCCATATGCGCCACCCGCGAAAGCTGTGGTCGGATCTGGGCGCATGGCGGTTTCTTGGCATCCAGTTGCTGTTTCTGGGGACGATCTCGCAGTTTCTGCTGGCTCCGATCCTGTGGTCGCTGTGGATGATAACCTTCGGGCTGCCGCACCCGATGGCCTGGGCCGCGTCCAGCCCGCTGATCTGGACCTCGATGATCGCCTTCCTTCTGTCGGAACTGGTCAACATCGCCATCGGCATCTATGCGGTGCGCGATGCACAGCACCGATACCTGATCCGCTGGGTGCCGACGTTGTATTTCTACTTTCCGATGGCGGCGCTGGCCTCTTTCAAGGGGATGCTGGAACTGCTGACGCGCCCGTTCTTCTGGGACAAGACCACGCATGGGCTGTATGACGCCCCCTCGCCGCAAACAGAAGCTGCGGACCCGCATTCGCCGGAACCAGAGGCTGACGCCGACCCGTCGCACCTTGTCATTCAGCCGGATCGACCCCGCCTGCATCCAGTTTGAGCCGGGTTTCGAAGGCCTTCGAAATATGCGCCTTCAGCGCGGCATGGGCGGAATCGCCGTCGCCCGCCTCGATCGCGGCCACGATACGGGCATGTTCCTGCAACGCGTCGGTGCCGCGCCCGTCGACGGCCAGCGACGTCGACGCCAGCAGCGCCATCGAACGGTGCACCAGGTCAAGCTGGCGCACCAGAAAGCGGTTGTGCGAGGCCAGATGGATCTGCTTGTGGAACCGCCGGTTGGCGCGGCTGAGCGCCTGGGGGTTGTCCAGCAGGGCCTGATCCTCGTCGACCATGTCGCGCAGAACCTTGATTTCCTCGGGCGCGGCATGGCGCGCCGCCAGTCGCGCCGCCAGCCCTTCCAGTTCGGCGCGCACCACGTACAGGTCTGCCAACTCGTTGTGATCAAGCGAGGCGACGATCAGGCTGCGCCCATCGCGGGTCAGCAGGCTTTGGGTTTCCAGCCGCTGCAATGCCTCGCGTATCGGCGTGCGCGACACGCCGAACCGTTCCGCCAGTTCGCTTTCCACCAGCCGGTCGCCGGGGCGGTAGATGCCCACGTCGATCGCCTCGAGGATCAGGCCATAGGCGTCGGTCACCTGCGGTTTGTCGTCGATCATCGCGCACTTTCCCAAAAGGTTCGTGCACCCTAGCCCTGACCCGGCGCGCCAATCAAGCGCGGACGCATTGCCATAGTGGCGCACCCGCGCTACCAGTCCGGCCATGTTCGCACAGTCCTTCAGCCATGTCCGCGCCTGGGTTTTCGACCTCGACAACACGCTGTACCACCCCTCGGCCCGGTTGTTCGACCAGATCGAGGCGCGCATGGTTGCCTGGCTGAAACGCGAACTGGGCGTCTCTGGCCAAGAGGCCGACCGCCTGCGGGCCGACTACTGGGCGACCTACGGAACCACGCTGGCGGGGCTGATGGCGGTGCATCGCATCGACCCCTGGCCGTTTCTGCGCGATGTGCATGATATCGACATGGATCATCTGCCCGACGACCCCGATCTTGCCGCCTGCATTCGCGCTCTGCCCGGGCGGCGCATCGTCTATACCAACGGCGATGCGCCCTATGCCGCGCGGGTTCTGGCGGCGCGCGGGCTGACCGGCGCCTTCGACGCGATCTACGGGATCGAACATGCCGGGTGGCGCCCGAAACCGGACCGGCAGGCGTTCGACGCGATCTTTGCCAGCGATGGCCTGCGCCCCGACAAGGCCGCGATGTTCGAGGATGACATCCGCAATCTGGCCGCGCCGCATGCCATGGGCATGCGCACCGTGCATGTCGCGCCCGGCGCCGACCCGCAGCCCCATATCCACCATCACACCGATGATCTGACCGGCTTTTTGTCGCAGGTCCTGTCGGACATCCCGGCGCAGGTCTAGATCCTGAACATGAGCCTTCCCCGGTCAGACATTTTCATTTCTGGTGGCGGCATCGCCGGTCTGGTCGCGGCGGCCGCCTTTGGCCACGCCGGCTTTTCCGTCGTGCTGGCCGATCCGACGCCTGCGCCCGACACGCCCGCCGACACGTCCGCCGACACCGGGGCCGACCTGCGCTCGACCGCGTTCCTGCATCCTGCGCGCGCATTGCTTGACGAAATCGGTCTTTGGCAGGCGCTTGCGCCGCTGGCGACTCCGCTGGATGCGCTGCGCATTGTCGACACCACCGGCTGGCCGCCCGAGATTGCCGAGACCCGCATTTTCAGCGCACAGGAACTGGATCAGCAAAGTTTCGGCTGGAACCTGCCCAACTGGCAGACCCGCGCCGAACTGCTGCGTTTCATCCGGGCGCAGCCGGGAATCACGTTCCTGCCGGGCGTCGGCTTTGCCGGGATGCTGGCGCGCACAAACGCGGCCATTGTCAGCCTCAGCGATGGCAGCCGGCTGGGCGCGCGGCTGGTGATCGGGGCCGACGGGCGCGCATCACCGGTGCGCGAAGCCGCCGGAATCGGGGTTTCCACGACGCGCTACGGGCAGAAGGCGCTGGCCTTCACGGCCACGCACCCGCTGGCGCACGAAAACATCTCTACCGAGATCTACAACCGGGGCGGCGCCTTTACCACCGTGCCGCTGCCCGACCAGAACGGCGTACCGGCATCCGCCATCGTCTGGATGAACCCGGGGCCGCGCGCACAGGCCCTCGCGGCGCTGCCGGAAGACCAGTTCGACGCCGAGATGACCGGACGCGCCTGCGCCCTGCTGGGGCCGATGCAGCGCACCGGCGCGGTGGCGGTCTGGCCGGTGATCACCCAGCGCGCAACCCGTCTAACCGCGGAACGGACCGCGCTGGTGGCAGAGGCCGCGCATGTCCTGCCGCCGATCGGCGCGCAGGGCCTGAACACCTCGCTTCACGATGTGGCGGCGCTTTATGATCTGGCCCGGGCCGAACCAGAGGCGCTTGGCGCGCCCGCGCAGCTTGCGCGCTACGCCCGGCTGCGCGAACGCGACATCGCGATGCGCGCCCGCGCCATCGACCTGTTCAACCGTATCTGCCAGTCGGGCGAGCCGGCGGTTCAGGCCCTGCGCCGGGCCGGGCTGACCTCGGTCCACGATATCGGGCCGCTGCGCCAATCGATCATGCGCGCCGGGCTCGGCTCCAGATAGTCCCGCCGCCGCATTCCCGCCAAAGCGAGGCGCGTTCAATGTGAATCGAAGGTGCCGGATCAGATTTTTTCCGCGCAATTCATCGCGAAAAGCTTCAGAATACCTTATCCAGCGCCGCTTCCAGCCGCGCCACCGAGGCATCGACATCATAAAGCTTGTCCAACCCGAACAGACCCAGCCTGAACGATTTGAACTCGGGGCCTTCGTCGCATTGCAGCGGCACACCGGCGGCAATCTGCAACCCCAGCGCGCCAAAGGCCTTGCCGGTCTGCACATCGCCGTCGCCGGTATAGCTGACCACCACGCCGGGCGCGCCGAAGCCTTCGGCGGCAACCGACTTGATACCGCGCGCCGCCAGCGCATCGCGAACCCGTTTGCCCTGCTCCCACTGGGCGTCGCGCAGACGGTCAAACCCGTAGTCCCTGGTCTCGATCATCGTGTCGCGGAACGCGCGCAGCGCGTCGGTCGGCATCGTGGCGTGATAGGCGTGGCCGCCCGCTTCGTAGGCCTCCATGATCGCCAGCCATTTGCCCAGATCGACCGCGAAAGAGGTCGACTGCGTGGCCTTCACCGCCGCCAGCCCGGCCTCTGACAGCATGACCAGCCCGGCAGAGGGCGACGCCGACCAGCCCTTTTGCGGGGCCGAGATCAGGACATCGACGCCGGTCGCCTTCATGTCGACCCAGGCGCAGCCGCTGGCGATGCAATCCAGCACGAACAGCCCGCCCACCGCGTGCACGGCATCCGCCACGGCCTTCAGGTAGTCATCGGGCAGGATCATGCCGCTTGACGTCTCGACATGCGGCGCGAACACCACGTCCGGCCGTTCTGCCGCGATCCTGGCCACCACCTCGTCAACCGGCGCCGGGGCAAAGGGCGCGTCGATGGCGTTGCCGGTGCGACGCGCCTTCATCACGATTTCAGAGTCCGGAATGCCGCCCATTTCGAAAATCTGCGTCCAGCGATAGGAAAACCAGCCGTTGCGGATCACCAGCGCATCCTTGCCGGTCGCCAGTTGCCGCGCCACGGCCTCCATCGCGTAGGTTCCGCCGCCCGGCACCAGCGCCACGGCGTCGGCGTTGTAGACGTCGCGCAGCATCGCAGAGATATCGCGCATCACGCCCTGGAACGTCCCGCTCATGTGGTTCAGCGAGCGGTCGGTGAAAACCACCGAATATTCCAGCAGTCCGTCCGGATCGACAGTGTTCAAAAGTGCGGGCATTGCAGTCTCCTATCAGAACAATGCGGCCATAGCGGGGTTTGCGCGCGCTTGCAAAGTCTACTTTGGCATCGGGTGCATTTCAGCCCAGCGGCCCGGGCCGGCGTTCCTCGCTGAGCAGCACGTTCGCCTCGACATTGCCGACCCCCGGCAAGGTCATGATCCGCCGCCGCAGCACGCGCTCGAAATCCGCCAGATCCCGCGCCACCACGCGCAGGCGATAGTCGTACAGGCCCAGCACATGGGCGACAGTCTGCACCTCGGGAATCGCCGCGACCGCGCGTTCGAAATCGTCCAGCGAAACCCGGCCCTTTGTGGCCAGCTTCACCCCCAGAAATACGGTGACGCCAAAGCCCAGTTTCTGCAGGTCAAGCTCTACCCGCCGCCCGCGCAGGATTCCCGCCTTTTCAAGCCGCTGGATGCGCCGCCAGGCCGCCGGCTGGCTAAGACCCAATTTGCGGCCAAGCACGCTGGCGGCCTGCCCGGCATCGGCAGACAGCGCCCGCAACAGGGCGCGGTCGATGTCGTCGAGGTCGATCATATCGGCAGCCGATCCCGC
>JAJDOB010000038.1 GCA_022340385.1 Rhodobacter sp. | reverse complement strand
TCGCCGCCCTTGATGATCGACAGGGTGTGCTGGCCAAGCGTCTCGGCAGCGCAAGCCTGAAGCCCGCGATACGAGGGATGGAAAACGCCCTGAACGCTTGCAGGTGCACCTGTCGGATTCCACAAGCGCCGCACGGTGTTGAGGCAGGAGCGCAGACCAGGCCTCCGGCGCGGATTCAGCAATTCGAAGCCGAGCGGCGAAAGAGTTTCGAGCGGCAGATAGGTGATCGGCGCCGTCTCGCCGCGATAGCGCAGCACCATCAGCAAGGCGCCAAGGGCCTCGGGTGCGGCGTTGCCGTGCAGGGATGATGACCTGCATCGCTTCCTCCGCCTCGGACTGCGTCAGGGTGCGACCGCGCCCCTTGCCGCGCGCAATGGCCGACAGATAGGGGTGCAACGTCATTCTGCTGCCATTGGCAGGCGTGCCACGGACAAAAGCGCCGCCAACTCGGGTTTGCACGAACCGCAGTTGGTGCCGGCGCAGGTCACTGCACCCAAGGCCTCGACGCTGGTCGCACCCGCCGCCAGCGCCTCGCGCAGGGTGTTGATCCCGACCGAGAAGCACGAACAGATGACCGCGCCCGCATCTGCCCTGCCGCTGCCGCTGCGCCCGGCCAGGGCTTGCAATGGCGGGGTGTCGGTGCCGATCAGTGCGACCACGGCGTCGCGGTTCAGCGCGACGGGGCGCGGGCTGGCAAAGAACAGCGCTGCAATCCTGTCGTTGACGGTAATGGCCACGCGGACCAGGCCGCTGCCAGCGTCGTGCAGGGTGCTGATCGTGCCGTCGGAGATGGCGGTGATGGCGCGGGCTTCCGCCTCCCAGTCCGGTGGCGGCTTGATGCCCGCCACTTCGCCGCGCGATCCGGTGTCGGTCAGGCTGACGGCGGCGTAGGGACGGTTTGGCTGCATCGGAGCAGCGGAAGCGGCAAAACCGTACCAGGCGGCGGCGAACCGTTTGGCCTGCACGACCGCGCTCTTCAGCGCCGGCTGGCCCGAAACCGGGTCCCTCCCGCACAGGACACTGGCATTGACCCAGCCTGCGCTTGATCGCTGCCGGGTCCAGTGCATCGGCGCGAACAACTGACCGCGCTGCGCCTTGTCCGCGATCAGTGCGCGGAACACGCCGCGCCCATGCGACGATGAAAGCTGGATAAGGTCCGCCGGTCCAACGCCGATATCGGCGGCGTCCAAGGGATGGATTTCAATGTAGGGCTCCGCCAGATGCCGCGACAGGCGCGGCGATTTGCCGGTGCGGGTCATCGTATGCCATTGGTCGCGAATGCGGCCGGTGTTCAGCAGAAACCCGTCGCGGGTCTCGACCTGCGGCGGCACGGTAGGGATCATCCGGGCCTTGCCGCCGGTGTGAAAGTACTGCCCATTGCCAAAGAACCTGCCGCGCGCCATGCCGTCGCGCGGCACCGGCCATTGCACCGGGGCCAGCGTTTCGTAGCCGTCATCGCTCAGGTCAGACAGGCCGGTCAGGTCGAGGTCCTTGCCGAAGGTCACGCTCAACTCGGTCAGCCGCGCATATTCGCGAAAAATCGCGGCGGGCGAGTCATACTCGAAGCCCTGGAACCCCATGCGTCGCGCCACATCGCTGATGATGTCCCAATCGGGCCGCGCCATGCCGGGGGCGGGCAGAAACGCGCGTTGGCGCGAGATGCGGCGTTCCGAATTGGTGACTGTGCCGGATTTCTCGCCCCAGCCCGCAGCGGGCAGCAACACGCCGGCCAGATCGCCGGTATCTGTGCGCGCCATGATGTCGGTGACGACCGTGAAGGGCACGTTGGCGATGGCCCTGGCCACCCCGTCGGCGTCAGGCATGCTGACGGCTGGATTGGTCGACATGATCCAAAGCGCCTTGATCCGGCCATCGGCGCAAGCCTGAAACAGATCGACCGCCTTCAATCCGGGCCGGGTGCAGATGGTAGGGCTTTGCCATGCGTTCTGGACTGCCATTCGGTGGTCGGGATTGGCGATATCAAGGTGACAGGCCAGCATGTTCGCCAGCCCGCCCACTTCGCGACCACCCATCGCGTTGGGCTGACCGGTCACCGAGAATGGTCCCATTCCAGGCTTGCCGATGCGCCCGGTGACCAGATGGCAGTTGAGGATCGCATTAACCTTGTCGGTGCCGCAGCGGGACTGATTCACGCCTTGGCTGAAGACGGTGACGACCTTCTCGGTACCTGCCCAAAGGCGGTAGAACGTCCGTAGATCCTGCGCCCTCAGGCCGGAACCAAGCGGATCAGTGGCGCGCGCGGCCAGTACCGCGTCGCGGCAATTTGATACGTGATCGTGCACATAGGCCAAGTCGATCATTTGTGTATCGACGAGATAGGACAGAAGACCGTTGAACAGGGCGATGTCGCCGTCGGGTGCAATTTGCAGGTGCAGATCCGCCAGTTGCGTCGTGGCGGTACGGCGCGGGTCGATGTTGACGACTGTCAACTCCGGTCGGGCCTCCTTGGCGGCGGCAATCCGTTGATACAGAACCGGGTGGCACCATGCGAGGTTCGAGCCGACGAGCACGATCAGATCCGCCTGTTCCAGATCCTCGTAAGTACCGGGGACGGTGTCGGTGCCGAAGGCGCGGATGTGCCCGGCGACCGAGGACGCCATGCACAGCCTTGAATTCGTGTCGATATTGGCCGAGCCGATATAGCCCTTCATCAGCTTGTTGGCGACGTAGTAATCTTCTGTGAGAAACTGACCTGAAACGTAGAAGGCGACACTGTTGGGGCCGTGGTCGCTGATGGCGTCAGTGAACTTCTTGGCCACCAGATCAAGCGCCGCGTCCCAGCCGGTCTTTCGCCCGGCGATCTGCGGGGCCAGAAGACGCCCCTCAAGGCCAAGGGTTTCACCCAGCGCCGCACCTTTCGAACACAGCCTGCCGAAATTGGACGGATGATCCGGGTCGCCCTTGATCGTGCCGTCGCGCGTGGCCAGCACCCCGCAGCCAACACCGCAATAAGGGCACGTGGTCGAGGTGCTCATGCAGCCGACCGGGCGCGGATAAAGGCCGCGTCCAACAGGATGCGCCCGTCGACCACCTGCGCGCCATAGGTCTGGACCTGACCCTGGTCCGCGCCCTGCACCTGTCCGGTTTCCAGCGAAATCACCCAGTTGTGCAGAGGACAGGTCACCGAGGTGCCGTGCACGATCCCTTCGGCCAGCGGCCCCTGTTTGTGCGGACAGGCATTGTCGAGCGCATACACCATGTCGTCGCCGGTGCGGAACACCGCCACGCAGCCAAGCCGCGTCTTTACAATGCGCGCCCCGCGCCTGGGAATGTCGTCCAGGGCGGCGATGTCGATCAAGTCGGTCATTCAGCGGCCTCCAGCGTCAGATTGGCAAGGAGCTGATAGGCTTGCGGTTTATGCGCGGCATGTTCGGCCCAGGGATCCTTGCGATAGATGCTTTGCGAAATCTCGAAGCGGTCCACGAGGGCGGCGCGGCCTTCAATATCCGCGACTACACGCTGCTTGATCCAGTCCAGCCCGACCTTGGCCGTCCACTTGTAGATCCGGTCGAGGTATTTGGCGTTCTCGCGGTAAAGCTGTGTGATAGCCTTGATGACGTCGATGGCTTCCTGCTCGCTCGGCACCTGACACAGCAGTTCCGTCTGGCGCACGTCCATGCCCGCCGCGCCGCCAATGCTGATCTGATAGCCGCTGTCGACGCA
>JAJDOB010000076.1 GCA_022340385.1 Rhodobacter sp. | reverse complement strand
ACTGATCGCCGGCGGGATCGCCATCGGCATGCTGCTGGCCTTTACCCGGAAACGGCCGCAGGGCGAGATCGGAGATCTGCTTATCCGGCGGGGGCGCTGACATGGGCAACCGGGCGCGCGCAAGGATATCTGCCGGCAATTCGCGGGGATTGCGGGCCTCTGCGGCGGGTGAGGCGCCATGACCCGGCCGCTGCTTGTCATTGCTGCGGGCGGCACCGGCGGCCACATGTTTCCGGCCCAGGCGCTGGCAGAGCATATGCTTCGTCAGGGCTGGCGGGTGAAACTGTCCACCGACGAACGCGGCGCGCGCTATACCAGCGGTTTTCCGCATTCGGTCGAGATCGAGCAGGTCGCCAGCGCCACATTCGCGCGCGGCAACCTGTTTTCCAAGGCTCTGGTCCCGTTGCGCATCCTTGGCGGCGTCGTCGCTGCGTTGCGCAATTTCCGCCGCGACCGGCCCGCCATCGTGGTCGGGTTCGGTGGCTATCCGTCGATCCCGGCGCTGGCGGCGGCCACGCTGATGCGGCTGCCCCGGATGATCCATGAACAGAACGGCGTGCTGGGCCGGGTGAACCGGCAATTTGCCCGCCGCGTCCACGCCGTTGCCTGCGGCACATGGCCCACGGCGCTGCCCGACGGCGTTGCCGGCCACCACACCGGAAACCCGGTGCGCGGCGCGGTCGCGGCCAGGGCCGGCGCGCCCTATATCCCGCCCGGCGATTATCCGATGTCGATCCTGGTGATCGGCGGCAGCCAGGGCGCGCGCATCCTGTCCGATGTCGTGCCGCCCGCGATCGCGGCGCTGCCGCTGGACATTCTCGGGCACCTGCGCATCGCCCATCAGGCGCGCGACGAGGATCTGGCGCGGGTCGCGGATTACTATGCCGAGCACGGGATCAAGGCCGATGTGCAGCCGTTCTTTCATGATGTTCCGGTGCGGATGTCGGATGCGCAGCTGGTCATCGCCCGCTCTGGCGCCTCGACGGTCGCGGATCTCAGCGTGATCGGCCGCCCCTCGATCCTGGTTCCCTTTGCCGCGGCCACCGGCGACCATCAGACCGCGAATGCGCGCGGGCTGGTCGATGCCGACGCCGCGGTGCTGATCCCGGAATCAAAGCTGGACCCCGAAACGCTTTCGGCGCATATCGCGGCGATACTGACGAACGCGAAGGCCGCGACGCTGATGGCGAACGCGGCGCTGAAGATAAGCCGGCCCGACGCGACAGACCGTCTGGCGGAAATGGTGGTAACATTGGCTGAGGGGCACAGGTAGGGTTATGAGACATGAACGCTGGGAAAAATTCCGGAGCTGTGGAATGAACGCCGCAACCAAACTGCCGATGGAAATGGGCCCGGTGCATTTTGTCGGAATCGGCGGCATCGGCATGTCGGGCATCGCCGAGGTGCTGCTGAATCACGGCTACCATGTGCAGGGGTCCGATCTGAAAGCGTCCAGGATCACCGACCGGCTGGCCACGATGGGCGCGAAGATTTTCATCGGCCAGAAGGCAGAGAACCTGGAAGGCGCCGAGGTCGTGGTGATCTCGTCCGCGATCAAACCCGGCAACCCGGAACTGGACGCCGCGCGCGGCAATGGCCTGCCGGTGGTGCGCCGGGCAGAGATGCTGGCCGAACTGATGCGGCTGAAATCCAACATCGCCGTCGCCGGCACCCATGGCAAGACCACCACCACGACGATGGTCGCCACCCTGCTGGACGCCGGCGGGCTGGACCCGACCGTGATCAACGGCGGCATCATTCACGCCTACGGGTCGAACGCCCGCATGGGGCAGGGCGAATGGATGGTGGTCGAGGCCGACGAAAGCGATGGCACCTTCAACCGGCTGCCCGCCACCATCGCCATCGTCACCAATATCGACCCCGAGCACATGGAACACTGGGGCACCGAGGAAAACCTGCATCAGGGCTTTCTCGAATTCGTGTCGAACATCCCGTTCTACGGGCTTGCGGTGTGCTGCACCGATGACCCCGACGTGCAGACCCTTGTCGGCAGGATCAGCGACCGCCGCGTCACCACCTTCGGGTTCAACGCGCAGGCCGATGTGCGCGCCCAGAACCTGAGCTACAGCAATGGCGTCGCCCATTTCGACATCGCGCTGCAGGCCGAGGATGCGATGATCGAAGGCTGCACTCTGCCGATGCCGGGCGATCACAACGTGTCGAACGCGCTGTCCGCCGTTGCCGTCGCCCGCCACCTTGGCATGTCGCGGGCCGGCATCCGCGAGGCGCTGGCGCAGTTCGGGGGCGTCAACCGCCGCTTCACCAAGGTGGGAGAGGTCAACGGCGTCACCATAATCGACGATTACGGCCACCACCCGGTTGAAATCGCCGCCGTGCTGAAGGCCGCGCGCCAGTCGACCGACGGCCGCGTCATCGCCATCCACCAGCCGCACCGCTACACCCGCCTGCATGACCTGTTCGAAGAGTTCTGCGCCTGTTTCAACGATGCCGATGTGGTTGCCATCGCCGATGTCTATGCTGCCGGTGAAGACCCGATCGAAGGCGCCAGCCGCGACGATCTGGTGGCCGGGCTGATCCGCCACGGCCATCGCCACGCCCACGGGCTGGCCAATGAGGAAGAGCTTGCGGCGCTGGTGCGCGAACATGCCGGGCCCGGCGACATGGTCGTCTGCCTGGGCGCGGGCACGATCAGCGCCTGGGCCAATGCGCTGCCGGACCGGCTGGCCAATGGCTGACGACGCCGGATTAGCCGCCCCGGACCTGGGCCGGGGCAGGGGCCGGGCCAGGGGCCGGGCGCGCTGATGTCGCCGCCGCTGATCATCGCCAGCCTGTGGGTGCTGGCCGCGACAGTCACCGCGATGCTGCCGATGCGCCTGCAATACGCGCCGGGGCTGGTCCTGCTGGCCGCCGCCGTGCCGCTGCTGATCTGGATCGGCTATGATCAGGGCGCGTGGGTCACGCTGTTCGCCTTCCTTGCGGTGCTGTCGCTGTTTCGCCGCCCGCTGGCCTATTTCGCGCGAAAGGCGTTCGGGAAATGAGCCTGTCGCTGACCTTCGCCTGTCTCTGGGTGCTGATCGCCTGCGTCACCGCGATGTTTCCAAGCAAGCGCAACCACTGGCCCGCCGCCTATGTGCTGATCGCCACCGGAATCCCGCTTCTGGGGTATGTCACCCTGCAACACGGCCCCTGGATCGCGCTTCTGGTCGCCGCCGCCGGCTGCTCGATCCTGCGCTGGCCGGTGATCTACATGGTCCGCTGGGTGCGGGGCCGGTTCAGCGGCTGAGGCGTGCCTCGGACTGCTCGCCGCGCCGGCATCCCTTGCGTATGTGGTCTTTGGGCCTTAGCAGGGCACCCAACCAAAACCCGACCAAAACCAGATGAAAGTCCGATAGAAGTCCGATGCATATCCGACACAAGGTTCGCGGGGTTCTGACTCCCGCGCGGCCGCTGGCCGATCTGACCTGGCTGCGTGTCGGCGGGCCGGCGGATTTCCTGTTTCAGCCCGCCGATCCGGACGATCTGGCCGGGTTCCTGGCCGCTGAGCCGGATGTCGAGGTTTTCCCGATCGGTGTGGGCAGTAACCTGATCGTGCGGGATGGCGGCATCCGCGCCGTGGTGATCCGGCTGGGCCGCAACTTCAACGCCATCGACATCGACGGTGACCGGGTGACGGCGGGCGCGGCGGCGCTGGATGCGCATGTGGCGCGCAAGGCCGCCGCCGCCGGGCTGGACCTGACATTCCTGCGCACCATCCCGGGCGCCATCGGCGGCGCGGTGCGCATGAACGCCGGCTGCTACGGCACCTATGTGGCGGATGTTTTCGTTTCCGCGCAGGCGGTTACGCGGGCCGGGCAGGTGATCACGCTGGGCGCGGACGATCTGAACTTCCGCTATCGCCAGACCGACCTGCCCCAAGGCACGGTGATAACCAGCGCGACCTTCCGGGCGGCGCGGGGCGATCCGCAAGCCCTTGATGCCCGCATGAAGGACCAGCTTGACCGGCGCGACGCGACCCAGCCGACACGGGACCGCACCGCCGGTTCCACCTTTCGCAACCCGGCCGGCTTTTCCAGCACCGGTCAGGCGGATGATCGCCACGACCTGAAGGCCTGGAAGGTGATCGACGATGCCGGAATGCGCGGATTTCGGCTGGGCGGGGCGCAGATGTCTGAAAAGCATCCCAATTTCCTGACCAACACCGGCAACGCCACGGCGGCGGATCTGGAAAATCTGGGCGAGTTGGTGCGCAGAAAAGTCTTTCAAACCAGCGCGATTCAGTTAGAATGGGAAGTGATCCGGGTCGGAGAGCCGGGACAGGAATAACAAACGCCGAAAAGGCCAGCGATAAGGCCGACGGCAAAGAGGCAGTAAACGTGGGTGTGTCGGGCAGGACATCCCCCAAGGTCGTCGTTTTGATGGGCGGGCCCTCGGCAGAGCGCGAGGTTTCCCTGTCGAGTGGCCGCGAATGTGCGGCGGCGCTGCGGGGCGAAGGATATGAGGTGGTCGAGCTTGATGCCGGCCCCGATATCTGCGCGCGCCTTCTGGATATCAAACCCGATGTCGTGTTCAACGCCCTGCATGGCCGCTGGGGCGAGGATGGCTGTGTCCAGGGCATCCTGGAATGGCTGAAGATTCCCTATACGCACTCCGGCGTGCTGGCCTCGGCGCTGGCGATGGACAAGGAGCGGACCAAGGACATCTACCGCGCCGCCGGCCTGCCGATCGTTCATAGCCTGCTGGCAGAGCGCGACGAGGTGCGTTCGCGTCACGTGATGCCGCCGCCCTATGTGGTCAAACCCAACAACGAAGGATCCAGCGTCGGCATCTATATCGTGCACCAGGATGCCAACGGCCCGCCGCAACTGTCCGATGACATGCCCCGGCAGGTGATGGTGGAAACCTATGCGCCCGGGCGCGAGCTGACGGCGACGGTGATCGGCGACATGGCGCTGACCGTCACCGATATCATCACCGACGGCTGGTATGACTATGACGCCAAGTACAAGGAGGGCGGGTCGCGCCATGTGGTGCCCGCCGAGATCCCGCGCGAGATTTTCGACGCCTGTCTCGATTTCGCAAAGCGCGCCCATGACGCGCTGGGGTGCAGGGGGGTCAGCCGCACCGATTTCCGCTGGGACGAAACGCGCGGGCTTGGCGGGCTTGTGCTGCTTGAAACCAACACGCAGCCGGGGATGACACCGACATCGCTGGCGCCCGAACAGGGCGAACATGTCGGCATCGGCTTTGGTCGCCTGTGCCGCTGGCTGGTCGAGGATGCCTCATGCAACCGATGACGAACGGATCGAACCGCCGCGACCCGGCCCCGTCGCGCTGGTCCTACCGGATTCAGCGACTGTGGCTGACGCCGACGTTCCGCCAACTGATGCGCGTCGGGCTGCCGATGGCGTCGGCCTTCTTTTTCGCGGCCTGGTTCCTGAACGACCCCGGCACCCGCGAAGCGATTTCCGAAAAGGTCGCCGAGATCCGGCGCTCGGTCGCGGAACGCCCGGAATTCATGGTCAAACTGATGGCCGTCGACGGCGCGTCGGCGGAACTGGCAGAGGATATCCGCGAAGTGCTGCCGGTGGATTTTCCGCTGAGTTCCTTCGATCTCGATCTCGACCAGATGAAACTGGTGGTCGAGGATCTGGACGCCGTCGCCACGGTCGACCTGCGCATCCGCCCGGGCGGCGTTCTGCATCTGCAGGTGGTCGAACGGTTGCCGGCGGTGGTCTGGCGCGTCGACGGAATGCTGGAACTGCTGGATGAAACCGGGCGTCGGGTGGCGCCGCTGGCTGCACGCGGGCAGCGCGCCGACCTGCCGCTGATCGTGGGCGAGGGCGCGGATGACGCCGTGCCAGAGGCGCTGTCGCTGCTGAGCGCCGCCGCGCCGCTGGAGGATCGCCTGCGCGGGCTGGTGCGCATGGGCGAACGCCGCTGGGACGTGGTGCTGGATCGCAACCAGCGCATCATGCTGCCCGAAACCGGTGCGGTCGAGGCGCTGGAGCAGATGATCGCGCTGGATCAGGCCCAGGAGATGCTGGCCCGCGATCTGGCGTCGGTGGACATGCGCAACGTGCAGCGCCCGACCCTGCGCATGGCCCCGCACGCGGTAACCGAACTGCGCCGCATCAAGGCATTGGAACTAGGAGAGCCCCTTCAATGAACGACCTTTACCAGTCACAGCGTGCGATGCGGAACATGCGCCAGGCGGCAATGCAGCGGGGCGTGATCGCCATCCTGGACATCGGCACCTCGAAAATCGCCTGCCTTGTCCTGCGCTTTGACGGACCCGGGCACAGCCGCGAAAACGATGGCGTCGGCTCGCTTGCCGGGCAAAGCTCTTTCCGGGTTATCGGTGCGGCGACGACCCGTTCGCGCGGGGTGCGTTTCGGCGAAATCGACGCCATGCAGGAGACAGAGCGCGCCATCCGGACCGCGGTGCAGGCCGCCCAGAAAATGGCCAATGTGCGCGTCGACCATGTGATCGCCAGTTTTTCGGGCGCCAATCCCCGGTCCTACGGGCTGGCCGGCGCGATCGACCTGCATGACACCGTGGTCAGCGAACATGACGTTGCCCGGGTGCTGGCCAGCTGCGATGTGCCCGATATCGGCGAGGGCCGCGAGGTGCTGCACGCCCAGCCGGTCAATTTCGCGCTGGATCATCGTTCCGGCATGGGCGACCCGCGCGGCCAGATCGGCAACCGGCTGGCCTGCGACATGCATCTGCTGACCATCGACGCGGATGTGATTCACAATCTTCTGTACTGTATCAAGCGCTGCGACATGGAACTGGCCGGCATCGCGTCGTCGGCCTACACGTCCGGCATTGCCAGCCTTGTCGAGGACGAACAGGAACTGGGTGCGGCTTGCATCGACATGGGCGGCGGTGCCACCGGGCTTTCGATCTTCATCAAGAAACAAATGATCTACGCCGACAGCGTGCGTTTGGGCGGCGATCACGTGACCCAGGACATATCCAAGGGGTTGCAGGTGCCGCTGGCGGTGGCCGAGCGCATCAAGACCTTCTATGGCGGCGTCGTCGCCACCGGCATGGACGACCGCGAGATGATCGAGATCGGCGGCGAGACCGGCGACTGGGAACATGACCGGCGCACGGTGTCGCGCTCGGAGCTGATCGGAATCATGCGCCCGCGCGTCGAGGAGATTCTGGAAGAGGTGCGCGCCCGGCTGGACGGGGCCGGGTTCGAGCATCTGCCCAGCCAGCAGATCGTACTGACCGGCGGCGCAAGCCAGATTCCGGGGCTGGACGGGCTGGCGCCGAAAATCCTTGGCAATCAGGTGCGCATTGGCCGTCCGCTGCGCGTGCAGGGGCTGCCGCAGGCCGCGACCGGGGCGGCGTTTGCCTCTTGCGTCGGGCTGGCGCTGTTCGCGGCGCACCCCCAGGACGAATGGTGGGATTTCGAAATGCCGATCGACCGGTATCCGGCACGGTCGCTGAAACGGGCGGTGAAATGGTTCAGGGACAATTGGTAGGACGCTAAGGAATCTTGCCGATCGCGGCAGACGGATTGCGCGGATTCCCGCCGCAAGCTGGTATGGTATATGCGTTGCACCCCCTACAGATTGGTGTCGCGGCAAAATAACGCGGCAAATTTGCAAAACAGTGCCAGATTTTGTGTCCAAAATGTGTCTTTTTACGTGACGAGCCCATTTCTTAACGGTAGGTTGCCGCGTAATGGGACAAAAACGGTCATCATAGACCGATGGCAGCAAAGCAGGCGGACAGCTAAATGACATTGAACCTGACAATGCCCGAGCGGGAAGAGTTGAAGCCGAAGATCACCGTCTTCGGAGTTGGTGGCGCGGGTGGCAACGCGGTCAACAATATGATTGAGAAAGAGCTTGTGGGGGTCGATTTCGTCGTTGCGAACACCGACGCCCAGGCTTTGCAGCAATCCGCAGCTCCGGCCCGCATTCAGATGGGCGTGAAAGTTACCGAAGGTCTGGGCGCCGGTGCGCGGCCCAGCGTTGGCGCAGCCGCCGCCGAGGAAACGATCGAAGAGATCGTCGATCATCTGGCGGGCGCGCATATGTGCTTTATCACTGCCGGCATGGGCGGCGGCACCGGGACCGGTGCGGCGCCGATCATCGCGCAGGCCGCGCGCGAACTGGGCGTTCTGACCGTCGGTGTGGTCACCAAGCCGTTCCAGTTCGAAGGCGGCAAGCGGATGAAGCAGGCCGAAGAAGGGGTCGAGGCGCTGCAGAAGATGGTCGACACGCTGATCATCATCCCCAACCAGAACCTGTTCCGGCTGGCGAACGAAAAGACCACCTTTACCGAAGCCTTCAGCATGGCCGATGACGTGCTGTATCAGGGCGTCAAGGGCGTGACCGACCTGATGGTGCGCCCCGGCCTGATCAACCTCGATTTCGCCGATGTCCGCGCCGTGATGGACGAGATGGGCAAGGCGATGATGGGCACCGGCGAAGCGACCGGCGAAGATCGCGCAACCCAGGCGGCGGAAAAGGCCATTGCCAACCCGCTGCTGGACGAGATTTCGCTGCGCGGCGCCAAGGGCGTGCTGATCAACATCACCGGCGGCCATGACCTGACGCTGTTCGAACTGGACGAGGCGGCAAACCGTATTCGCGAAGAGGTGGACGCCGAGGCCAACATCATCGTCGGCTCGACGCTGGACGAGAACATGGAAGGCATGATGCGGGTCAGCGTCGTCGCCACGGGCATTGACGCGGTCGAGGCGCACAGCGAGATTCCGGTGCCGCGCCGTCGCCTGTCAGAGCCGCTTCAACCCACGGAAATCGTTGAGGAAAAAGTAGAAGCAGCCTATCCCGATGCGGCCGCGGTCGCAGCCAGGGAACAGCATGTGCCAACGCCAGAGGCGGCGCAGGCCGAACCGATGCTGTTCGAAGAGCTTGACCCGCAGGAAGCGGCGGAACAGGAACAGGTCGAGCATCTGTTCGACGCCGAAACCGATGACGGACTGCCGGCGCCGGCCTATCGCCCGGAACCTGCCGCGTTCAAGCCGCAGCGCGACGCGATCGAAGACGATGCCGCGCAATTCGTCGCCCCCAAGCCCGGCACGCCGACGCCCGAAGCCCTGGCGCGCCTGCAGGCGGCGGTCGATCGCGCTCCGCGCCCGTTACCCAACCGGATCGAACCCCAGGCCGCCGAAAACGCGGGTGACAAACCGCGGTTCGGTATCAACTCGCTGATCGGGCGGATGACCGGCCATCAGGGCGAGCATTCGGCACAGCGTACCGCGAAACCGCGGGTCCAGCCGCCGGTTCAGGCCAGGGATCGCGCCGAAGAAATGGACGCAGAGCAGGAACGGATCGAGATTCCGGCCTTCCTGCGCCGCCAGGCAAACTAGCGCGTCACGACGTTACGTCACGAAAAGGCCGGCTGATGCCGGCCTTTTCGCATTTCAGACCAGGCATTTATGCGGCAATCTTAACTTATTCGGCAGGTTCCCGCGCATGATTTACCCCATGTTTCAAAGCGTTACAAAGAGTGAGTTGAGCGCGAGTCAGCAACAGGTTAACGCAGAATTGCCGGGACAATCGCCCGGCGCAAAGGTTGGGGCAGTCAGTGCAGACCACTGTGAAATCACCAGTCAGCTTTGTGGGCGTGGGCCTGCATTCGGGCCAGCCGGTCCGGATGACGATCAAACCTGCCTCGGCGGAATATGGAATCTGGTTTCAGCGGACCGATGTCGAAGGGCGCGACGCGCTGGTGCCGGCGCGCTGGGATGCGGTCGCCCCGGCCCGGCTTTGCACGTTGCTGGTGAATGACGCCGGTGTTTCGGTCTCGACCGTTGAGCACCTGATGGCCGCGCTTGCGGGCTGCGGGATTTACAACGCGCTGATCGAGATCGACGGCCCAGAGGTTCCGATTCTCGACGGCAGTTCCGCGCCATTCGTCGCGGCTTTCCTGGCCCGTGGCATCCGCCAGCTGCGCGCGCCGATCCGGGCAATCCGGGTGCTGGACACGGTCGAGGTGCGCGATGGCGCCGCGACCGCGCGGTTCGATCCGGCCGACACGTTCGAGCTGGATTTCCACATCGAATTTGCCGATCGCGCCATCGGGACGCAGGCCAAGACCCTGAACATGGCGAACGGCGCCTTCATTCGCGAGCTTTGCGACAGCCGCACGTTCTGCCGGCAAAGCGATGTCGATGCGATGCGCCGGAACGGACTTGCCCTGGGCGGCACGCTTGAAAACGCGGTGGTGGTCGATGGCGACCGGGTGCTCAGCCCCGGCGGGCTGCGCCACGCCGACGAGGCCGTGCGCCACAAGATGCTGGATGCCATGGGCGATCTGGCGCTGGCGACCTGCCCGATCCTGGGCCGATACACCGGCGATCGCGCCGGGCACGCGCTGACCAATACGCTGATGCGGGCTTTGTTTGCGCGCCCGGATGCGTATCGGGTGGTAATGTGTGACGCCGAAACAGCGAAAAAGCTGCCCGGATCCGGCGTCGGACGCGCAGATATTGCCGGATTGGCCCACGCCGCTTAAAACCGTGCAAAGGGCGTTTTGCCCGACAAATTAATATGCTAGAACAACGCTCAAGGTGCCCGGGGTTCTGACCCGTCGGCACATGGGTGAACGGGGTAGGCGCTTGATGAGACGGGCCACAACACGAACCGGCATTCTGGCCGCTTGTGTCGCGCTTGCGGCCTGCGGCGGGCGCAAGGAAACTCCGATCGAAGATCAAAGCGCCGAACAGATTTTCAACCGCGCCGAATACCAGCTCGAAGTCGGGCGCGCCGATGACGCGGCACAGTATTTCGGCGAGGTCGAACGGCTGTATCCCTATTCGGAATTGGCCAAGCGCGCGCTGATCATGCAGGCCTTCGCCTATCACGAAGACAACGACTATCCGGCCAGCCGGGCCAGCGCGCAGCGCTACATCGACTTTTACCCGGCCGACGAAGACGCGGCCTATGCGCAGTATCTGCTGGCGCTGTCCTATTACGATCAGATCGACGAGGTCGGCCGCGACCAGGGCCTGACCTTCCAGGCGCTTCAGGCCCTGCGCACCGTGATCGAGCGTTACCCCGACACCGAATATGCCCGTTCCGCGATCCTGAAATTCGACCTTGCCTTCAACCATCTCGCCGCGAAAGAGATGGAAATCGGGCGTTATTATCTCAAGCGCAAGCACTACGCTGCCGGCATCAACCGGTTCCGCGTGGTGGTGGAACAGTTCCAGACCACGACGCATACCGCCGAGGCGCTGTACCGGCTGGTCGAAAGCTACCTGTCGCTTGGCCTTACCGACGAGGCGCAGACGGCGGGCGCGATTCTGGGCCACAACTTTCAGGCGTCGCCGTTCTATGACGACGCCTACAAGCTGTTGACGGGCCGCGGCCTGCGCCCGGAAGTCGCCGGCGACAGTTGGTTGCGCGCGATCTATCGGCAGATGATCAAGGGCGAATGGCTCTAACAAAGATCGTGCGAAGAGGCGCGCAGAATCTGCGTGCGGGCTGATGCTACGGTCATTGGAAATCCGCGACATGCTGATTATCGACCGGCTGGAACTGGACTTCCAGCCGGGGCTGAATGTTCTGACCGGGGAAACCGGGGCGGGCAAATCCATCTTGCTGGATTCATTGGGGTTTGTCCTGGGCTGGCGCGGGCGTGCGGAACTGGTGCGCGCCGGGGCGGAGCAGGGCGAAGTCACCGCCGTGTTCGATCTGCCGCCGGATCATGCGGCGCGCGCGGTGCTGCGCGAGGCAGGATTGCCGGAAACCGACGAATTGATCCTGCGGCGCGTCAACACCCGCGACGGGCGTAAGACCGCCTTTGTCAACGACCGGCGCGCGTCTGGCGAGGTTCTGCGCGCGCTCAGCGATTGCCTGGTCGAACTGCATGGCCAACAGGATGATCGCGGGTTGCTGAACCCGCGCGGGCACCGCGACCTGCTGGACGAATTCGCCGATGCGGGCAGCCTGCTGGCTGCCACCCGCGCGGCCTGGCGCGATCTGGGGGCGGCACGAAAGGCAATGACGGCGGCAGAGGCGGCGCTGGATGCGGTGCGCGCCGAAGAGGATTTCCTGCGCCATGCGGTGGCCGAACTCGACGCGCTGGATCCGCAACCCGGCGAAGAGGCGGAACTCGACCAGCGTCGCCGCCTGATGCAGGCCTCCGAGAAAATCCGCGAAGACATCGGCAAGGCGCATGACGCGCTGGGATATGACGGGGCAGAGGGGCTGATGGCCAACGCCCTGCGCTGGCTGGAAGACGTGGCCGAACGCGCCGAGGGACAACTGGAGGCACCGCTGGACTCGCTGGGGCGGGCGCTGAACGAACTGGCCGAGGCGGAACAGGGGGTGGCGCGCTGCCTGGACGCGCTGACCTTCAATCCGACCGATCTGGAACTGGCAGAGGAACGCCTGTTCGCGATCCGCGCACTGGCGCGCAAACATGCGGTGGCCCCGGATGATCTGGCCGCGTTTGCCGATGGCCTGCGCGGCAAGCTCGCCGCCCTGGACGGCGGCGCGACCGATCTCAGGGCGCTGGCGCAGGCGGTCACGGATGCGGGCGCGGCCTATGCCGCAACGGCCGCGCAGCTTTCGGACAGGCGGCGGACGGCAGCCAGCGCGCTGGATCAGGCCATGGCCGCCGAACTGGCGCCGCTAAAGATGGAACGCGCGGTATTCACGACCGAAATCGAACCGTCCGAGCCCGGCGCGCAGGGCACCGACGCGGTGGCCTTTTGCGTTGCAACAAATCCCGGCGCACCATCCGGGCCACTGAACAAGATCGCTTCGGGTGGCGAGCTCAGCCGGTTCCTGCTGGCGCTGAAGGTCTGTCTGACCGCCGGATCGACCGGCATCACCATGATCTTTGACGAGATCGACCGGGGCGTCGGTGGCGCAACGGCGGATGCGGTCGGGCGCCGGCTGGCCAGCCTGGCGGCCGACAGCCAGGTTCTGGTCGTTACCCATTCGCCCCAGGTCGCGGCGCGCGGCCAGCATCATTGGCAGGTCGCCAAACGCGTTGCCGATGGCGCGACATTGTCGACGGTCACGGCGCTGAACGGCGATGACCGGATCGACGAGATTGCCCGCATGCTGGCAGGTGACACGGTGACGCGCGAAGCGCGCGGTGCGGCGCGCGCCCTGCTGGCGGGTTAATCTCCCCGGGGCGCAGGATCGGGCAACGGCTCAGGCGCCGGCCTCGCCCGGTGGTATTCTTTCGTGAAAGATCGGGGTGAACCCGCCGTCGGGATCGCGGCGGATACGAAACCCGCGGCCTTCGCGCGGCGCGCCGGGCGCGGTAAAGGCGCGGGCCACTTTCAGCGCCAGTTCGCGTGTCGGATAGCCCAGCCGGCCATCCTTGCGCCAGTCGGGAACCGCCTGCGACGGGGTCGATGTGACAAGCAACGCCAGCACGCTGGCGATCATGGTGACACGGGGCAAGTTGGGCATCGCGAAACGGCCCTTTCCAATCTATTGACCGCCCCAGGTCAGACAGGCCGTGCCTAGCAAATCGCGATTTCTGTGACAAGGCGCGCATGAAGAATGCCGCGCAAGCTGCGGCTTTTCATACACAATTCCCGGGATCAGTTAAGACGGACGACCTTGCCGGGATTCATGATATTGTCCGGATCCAGCGCACGTTTCAGATCGCCCATCACCGCCCATGCGTCGCCATGTTCGGCCGCCATGTATTCCAGCTTGCCGATCCCGACGCCATGCTCGCCGGTGCAGGTGCCACCCAGCCGCAGCGCGCGCTCGACGATACGTTCAGAGAATTTGTGAACCGCGGCGCATTCGTCTGCGTCGTTTTCGTCGAACATCAGTTCGGCATGGAAATTTCCGTCGCCGACATGGCCCAGAATGGTGCCCGGAAAGGGCGCGGCGGCGATGTCGGCGCGGGTTTCCTCGACCGCTTCGGCCAGGCGCGAAATCGGCACGCAGATGTCGGTGACCAGCACACGAACGCCGGGCCGCAGCGCCTGGCTTGCGTAATGCGCGTTGTGGCGCATCGTCCACAGCGCGGTGCGGTCCTCGGGGCGGGTTGCCCAGTCAAATCCGCTGGCGCCGAAATCATCGGCAATCTCGCGAAACCGGTCAACGTCCTGCGCCACGCTGGCGTCGGACCCGTGAAATTCCACCAGCAGATGCGGCGCAAGCGGCAGATTGGCGCCCGCGTAAAGATTGAAGGCCTCTGCCATCGCCGGATCGACGAATTCGATCCGCGCCATCGGAATGCCCATCTGGATAGTGGCGATCACGGCGTTCACCGCCGAATCCATGTCGCCAAAGGCACAGACGGCGGCCGATATCGCCTCTGGCTGGCCCCGCAGTTTCAGCGTCAGTTCGGTGACCAGACCCAGCGTGCCCTCGCTGCCGACCATCAGCGCGGTCAGATCATAGCCGGCGCTGGATTTGCGCGCGCGTGTGCCGGTGCGGATCACCCGGCCATCGGCCAGCACCACCTGCAGGCCCATGACATTGTCGCGCATCGTGCCATATCGCACCGCGGTCGTGCCGCTGGCCCGGGTCATCGCCATGCCGCCAAGCGAGGCGTTGGCCCCCGGGTCGACTGGAAAGAACAGCCCCGTGGCGCGCAGTTCGTGGTTCAGCGCCTCGCGGGTCACTCCGGGCTGGACGACCACGTCCATATCCTCGGCGTTGATCTGCAAGACCTTGTTCATGCCCGAGAAATCAACACAGACACCGCCCGACAGCGCCAGCGAATGCCCCTCCAGAGAGGTTCCGGTGCCCCATCCGATCACCGGGCAGTGGTGGCGTGCACAGACCTGCACGATGGCGCTGACCTCTTCTGTCGTGGACGGGTAGGCGACGGCATCGGGCGGGGTTAGTGGGAAATGTGTCTCGGAGCGTCCGTGTTGTTCCAGATCGGGCTTGGAACGGCTGAGCCGAGCGCCTAACAATGTGGATAACTCGGTCAGTGCGGCTTCGATGGTCATTTGTCCCTCGTCATTGCTCCCCGAGCGGCAGCCTAGGCCAAGCGGGGGGCCGGGGGAAGCCCAAGCAAATCGCGGCCCCGCGCCGGACGTTTGATGAACCGATCCAGCCGGTCCCTGATCGCACAGCAGATGCAGGATGCAACCCGCGCGTGGCGTGGCGGCTGGCAGGTGTTGAAGACCCGCGGCCCGGGGCAGGTGCAGTTCTGGTTCATCGCGCTGCTGATCGGGATGGCGGCGGGGACGGTGGCGCTGTTCTTTCGCATGGGGATCGAGGCGCTGCAGGCCCGGCTTTACGGCACCGACAACGTCAACCACCTGCATTCCTTCGCGCAAACCCTTCCGTGGTACTGGATTTTCGTGATCCCGATCATTGGCGGGCTGATCGTCGGCCTGATACTGGACCGCTTTACCGCGGATGGTCGGGTGCATGCGGTGTCCGAGGTGATCGAGGGCGCGGCCCTGCATGACGGGCGTGTCGACTGGCGCGCCGGAATCGCCTCTGCCGCGGCCTCGTTCATCACGCTGTCTTCTGGCGGATCGTCCGGGCGCGAGGGGCCGGTGGTGCATATCGCCGGCACGATCTCGACCTGGGTCAGCAACCTGATCCGGGCCGATGGGATTACCGGACGAGACCTGCTGGGCTGCGCGGTGGCGGCGGCGGTGTCGGCCAGTTTCAACGCGCCGATTGCCGGGGCGATCTTTGCGCTGGAGGTCATTCTGCGGCATTTCGCGGTGCACGCATTCGCGCCCATCGTCATCGCCTCGGTCGCGGGCACGGTGATCAACCGGCTGGAATTCGGCGGCGTCACCGAATTCATGCTGCCCCAGGAAAGCACGCTGGAATTCTACGTGGAACTGCCCGCCTTCCTGCTGCTGGGCCTGGTCTGCGGCGTCTGCGCCGCGATCCTGATGCGGGCGATTTTCTGGGCCGATTCCATGGCCACATTCGTCCAGCGGGCCACCGGGTTGCCGCGCTATCTGCGCCCGGCGGCGGCCGGCGCCATGCTGGGCGGGCTGGCGATCGCCTATCCGCACATCATCGGGGTCGGATATGAAACCACGTCCGCCGCGCTGACCGGCAATCTGGTGCTGCACGAGGTCGTGGTCTTCGCGATCCTGAAAACCATCGCCGTCGCCATCACCATGGGCGGGCGGATGGGCGGCGGGGTGTTTTCGCCCTCGCTGATGCTGGGGGCGCTTGTCGGGCTGGCCTTCGGGCTGATCGCGACCGGGATATTCCCCGACGTGTCGGGGTCAGAAACACTGTATGCGCTGGCCGGAATGGGGGCGCTGGCGGCGGCGGTGCTGGGCGCGCCGGTGTCGACCACGCTGATCGTTTTCGAACTGACCGGCGACTGGCAGACCGGGCTGGCGGTCATGGTTTCGGTGTCGCTGTCGACCGCGCTGGCGTCGCGGCTTGTGGATCGCTCTTTCTTCCTGACGCAGCTGGAGCGGCGCAACATCCATCTGGCCGCCGGTCCGCAGGCCTATCTTCTGGCGCTGGTCCGGGTGGCCGCGATCCTGCGCCCGGTGTCGGAAACCGGGGCGACAACCGAAGAGACCTGCTGGGAACTGATCGAGCAGGGTGCCTATATCGACGGCGCCGCCACGCTGGAGGTGGCGATGCCGGTGTTCGACAAATCCGGTGTGGAATTCCTGCCGGTCGTCACGCTGTGGGGCGACGGGCGCCCGCCCGAATTGCTGGGCGTGCTGCATCATGTCGACGCGCTGCGGGCGTATAACCGGGCGCTGGCGGCAACCGCGGCAGAGGAACATTCCTAGGGTTCGCGATGCGCCGGCGGCGATGTCGCGGAACGCGCGCTACAACTCTTCGACGGTAACCCGATCGGTGTGGAACGCCAGATGCCCGGCGATGTCGGCGACATGATCCTTGGGGGTCTCATAGCTCCAGGCTGCGTCATGGATCAGGCCGGATTTGGCGGCGATCGAGTAATAGCTTGCATCGCCCTTGTGCGGGCAATGGCTGGTCTTTTCGGACCGTTCGAGAAACGCCATCGCGATGTCGCTGCGCGGGAAATAGATCACCGGGTCATGGCCGCTTTCGCTTAGTTCGATGGCCTTCTTGGATTCGCCCAGGACAGCGCCTGCGGCGCGGACAACCCATGTGCCGCTGGCGCGGCGAATCTTGATGTGGTCGGCCATGACAAGCCCCTTTTGAAAATCAATTGCCAAGGCAACCTATCAGGTATCGGGTGGCAGGCACATGTCAAATCGCCCGGGTTGCCCGCAGCAGCCATTCGCGCGCGGACTCGCTGAGACGGCCCGCTATTTTTGCCTTTATTTCAGCATGATAAGTGTTGATCCAGTCACGCTCTGATTGATTCAGTAGCGTGGCGTCGACAAGCGACAGATCAATCGGCACGAAAGTCAGCGTGATGAAATCCAGCATCTTGCGCGGGTCGCCGCCGGGCAGGTCGGCGGCCTGGCGCACCACCAGCAGGTTCTCGATACGGATGCCGAAGGCGCCCTCGCGGTAATAGCCGGGCTCGTTCGACAGGATCATGCCGGGTTGCAGCTTGACATCGGTGGCGCGGGAAATGCGTTGCGGGCCTTCGTGCACCGACAGATAGGTGCCGACGCCGTGACCGGTGCCGTGGTCGTAATCCTGACCCGCCTGCCACAGGTGGTAACGCGCCAGCGAATCGAGGTCGCGCCCGGTCAGGCCAACCGGAAAGCGGGCGCGGCTGATCGCGATCATGCCCTTGAGCACCCGGGTGAAACAGCCGCGCTGATCGTCGCTTGGCGCGCCAATGGCGACGGTGCGGGTGATGTCGGTGGTCCCGTCAAGGTATTGCCCGCCGGAATCGACCAGCAGCAATTCTCCGGCCCTGACCGGCCGGTTGGTGCCCTCGGTGACGCGGTAATGCACGATGGCGCCATGCGGTCCGGCGCCACAGATCGTGTCGAAAGAGATCTCTTGCAGCGCATTGGTGGCGCGGCGGAATCCTTCGAGCTTGCGGACAACGTCAATCTCGCTCAGCCCGCCCTTCGGGGCCGCGCTGTCAAGCCAGGCCAGAAACTCGCACATCGCCGCCGCATCGCGCAGATGCGCCGCTTTGGTTCCGGCGATTTCGGTGTCGTTCTTGCAGGCCTTGGGCAGGATGCAGGGATCCTCGCCATAGGCGATCGCGATTTTCGCGGCCTCCAGGATGCGGCTGACGGCGAGCGGGGCAGTCGCCTTGTCGACCCGCACCGGCCCGTCCAGATCGCGCAGCGCCGGTTCGAAATCATCCCAGTCGGCCAGGGCGATATCGGGATCGGGGCCGAGGTCCGCAAATTTTTCGGGATCGGAAAACAGCTGGACCTTGCCGGTGTCATGCAGGATGGCGAAGGCCTGCACCACCGGGTTGCGGGCGATGTCGGCGCCACGGATGTTCAGCAGCCAGCAGATTGAATCCGGCAGCGTCAGGATGGCGGCCCGCTGGCCCGCGTCCCGCAGGATCGCGGCAATCCGGGCGCGCTTGGCCTCGTCGCCTTCGCCCGCCAGGTCGGTGGGATAACGCAGGACCGGCGCGGCCGGGCGGACAGGCTGATCGGGCCAGACCAGGTCGATCAGGTTGTCGCTTTCGGCCAGCACGACAGAGGTCGTTCTCAGGCGGTCTTTCAGGGTTTCGATCTCGCCGGCCGTGTGCAGCCAGGGGTCGAAGCCGACCGTGCCGCCGTCGGGCAGATGCGTGGCAAGCCAATCGCCGAGTTTGGTTTCCGGCCAGTCCACGGGCGTGAAGTCCGGCGCGACCTGATCGCGGACCTGCACCCGGTAGCGCCCGTCGATGAAGATGCCGGCGATGCCGGGCAGCACCGCACAAAACCCCGCAGATCCGGTGAAACCGGTGAGCCAGGCCAGGCGGTCGTCGCGCGGTGCAACATATTCGCCCTGATGCGCATCGGCGCGCGGCACCAGATAACCGCCGAGATTGCGCGCCGCCATTTCGGCGCGCAGCGCGGCCAGTCGCGGCGGGCCCTGATCGGGCGCGGTGCTGGCGTCGAAGCTTTGGAACATCGGGCAGTCTCCGGCTTTTTCGGGGGACTGTGCCCTGTCGCCGTCCGGGATGCCAGTGGCAGATTCGATCCCGTGCGGGCGCGTCCGACAAAGCCATTTGCGACCAGATGAAATTGCCGCCGATGTGCCGGTCTCAGCTGGCGCGTTTGATGCCCATCACCCGGGCGCGGGCGCGCGGATCCTTGTCGAACAGGCTGGCGAGTTGCTCTGTCATCGCGCCGGCAAGCTGTTCGACATCCGTTATGGTGACGGCGCGGTTATAGTAACGGGTCACGTCATGGCCGATGCCGATGGCCAGCAGTTCGACCGATTTGCGCCGCTCGACCATGGCGATCACGTCGCGCAGGTGTTTTTCAAGGTAATTGGCCGGGTTGACGGACAAGGTGCTGTCATCCACCGGGGCGCCGTCCGAAATCACCATCAGGATCTTGCGCGCTTCGGGGCGGCCCGCTACCCTGCGATGCGCCCATTCCAGGGCTTCGCCGTCGATGTTTTCCTTCAGCAGGCCTTCCTTCATCATCAGCCCGAGATTGTCGCGCGACCGCCGCCACGGCGCATCGGCGGATTTGTAGATGATATGGCGCAGGTCGTTCAGGCGGCCGGGCGTGCCCGGACGGCCCTCGTTCAGCCAGGTCTCGCGGCTTTGGCCGCCCTTCCAGGCGCGGGTGGTGAAGCCCAGGATCTCTACCTTGACCTGGCAGCGTTCCAGCGTGCGCGCCAGCACATCGGCGCAGATCGCGGCGATCGAGATCGGGCGGCCCCGCATCGAACCGGAATTGTCCAGCAGCAGCGTGACGCAGGTGTCGCGGAACTCGGTATCCTTTTCCTGCTTGAAACTCAGCGGCGTGGTCGGGTTGGCCACCACCCGGGCCAGCCGCCCGGCATCCAGCGTGCCCTCTTCGAGGTCGAATTCCCAAGAGCGGTTCTGCTGCGCCTGAAGGCGGCGCTGCAACTTGTTGGCCAGCCGCGACACGGCACCTTTCAGCGGTTCAAGCTGCTGGTCGAGATAGGCGCGCAGGCGTTCCAGTTCCTGCGGTTCGGCCAGGTCTTCGGCCTTGATCTCTTCGTCGAACCTGGTCTCGTAGACCACGTAATCCGGATCCGCCTCGGAATAGGGGGCCGGGGCGGGCGGTTCCTGGGGCATGTCGCCTTCGGGCATTTCGGTTTCGTCGGACATGTCGGTGTCGTCGACCTCGTCCATCGAAATCTGCGCCTGAGCGGCGTCCTGCTGGTCTTCCTGGCTTTGTTCGGGGTCGGCCTCGGTGTCTTCCTGACTGTCGTCCTCGTCGTCGCCGGTGGAATCCGGCTGGTCCTGATCGTCGTCCTCGCCGGCCTCGTCATCGGCGTCGTCGTCCATGTCGTCGGGGTCGTCGCCCAACTGGTCGCCATAGCCGAGATCGTCGATCATCTGGCGCGCGAACTTGGCAAAGGCAGTCTGGTCGGTCAGCGTGTCGTCGAGACTTTCCAACGTGTCGCCGCATTGTGTCTCGATGAAATCGCGCCACAGATTCATGATGTTGCCGGCGCCTTCGGGCAGGTCGCGCCCGGTGGCAAGATGGCGGATCATGTATCCGGCGGCGGTGGCAAGCGGCGCTTCGGACGCCTTGGTGATCTGGGCATAGCCCTTGCGTTCGGCCTCGTTCGCGATCTTGGCGTCGATATTGCTGGCCGTCCCCGGCATCGCACGCGCGCCGACGGCCTCGCATCGGGCGGTTTCCATCGCCTCGTAGATGTCGCGCGCCATCTGGCCCTGCGGCGCATAGCGCGCACCGGTGCCCTCGTTGTGATATTTCAGGCGCAACGCGAAGGCATCGGCGGTGCCGCGCGCCAGCAGCACCTCGGCGCGGGTCATCCGGCGGCTGACCTGGGGCAGGCGCACCTGATCGTTGGACACGCCGGGCGGGTCCACGGTAAAGCTGACATTCAGTTCGGCATTGTCGGCCAGCACTTTGGTGGCTTCGGCCAATGCCTTCTTGAACGGCTCTGCAGGGTTGTCATTCGGTTTCGCCATGATTGGGTTATGCACCGGGGCATGGCAAAGGAAAAGCCCTTGACTTGGGTGCGGCCAGCGTCGTTGAATTCGGGTAAGCGATTGATAGGTATATGATTGTTGCCAATTTTGTAGGGAACCTGGCGGCATGGGAATTTTGCGGTTTCTGAGTTTCGCCCTGGGCATGGCGATGGCCGGTGCAGTGGCGCAGGCGGATGAATGCGCCGATCTCAGGCGGGTGCTGCGGGTGCCGGATGCGGTGGTCAAGGTGCCGCCGGGCAATCCGGGCGCGGCGGTGGCCGATTGCTCGATCGAAGAAACCGCGATGTTTCAGAAGAATTACAACGCGATAGCCCATGCGCAGCCGCCGGATGACGCAAGCCGGCTGTATGGTACATGGCTGGGTGACGATGTCTTGATGACGATTGCAGGTCTGGCCGCGCCGGGACAGGAGGTGCTGAAGATCAGCGCCGGCGCAGCGCCTGATTCGCTGCAGATCCGGCAATACTGGATCAAGGCGGCATTTCCCGAGGGACAGGAGTTTCCCTGGGAGGACGCGGCCGGATATGGCGGCTGGGTCAGCGCGGGCACGGTGTTTGCCGACGGCGGGCCGGGGCGGTATCGCGCCGAACCCTATCAGGACAGTTTTCGCTACAGCGGTATCAGTTTCGAATTCGGCCGGTCCGATGATCTGTGGGTCAAGTCGCAAGTGAATCACTTCGAAGGCGGCATCGGGCTGGCGCTGGATGGCGCCGCGTTGGTGCTTCGCTCAGAGACGCGCGACCCGCGGACCCTGCAATTGGCGCCGCGGGTGACGACCTACACAAGGGTTGCCGAGGGCGCGCCCGATCTGGCGATCCTGCTGGTCGCGATGACCGAACTCAGCCAGGCGCGGACATTCGAGTGTTTCACGCATCAGATCAGCGATCGCGCCGGGCCGCTGATCGACGCAATCGCACCGCTTTCGCCAGAGGATTTGCGCGCGATGCTGTCGCAGCGCGCGCAATTGCATATCAAGATCAGCAGCTTGCGCGACAAGCGCCCGCTGGACGTGCCGATGTCAGAGGCCGATCAGGCGACGCTGCAAACCTTGACGGAACAGATGGTCGCCGCCAACGAGGATCCACAGTACAGGGCAGCGATGCAGGCGATTTTCGAGGGCGGCGATCTGGGCTGCCCGATCCTGCCATAGCTTACGCCTGGCCCGCCGCCTGCCGCGCCAGTTCGGCGATGTGCAATTCGCCGCCGTCGATCACCGGATAGCCGGGGTCATGGCCTTCGAATGCCAGAAACAGATCGGTGCCCGCCAGAAACACCGCCTCTGCCCCGGCGTCGATCAGCTTGCGGCCCTCGGCAAAAAAGAACGCCCGTTCAGTTCCTTCGCAGGATCCGCGCTGCGCCATTTTCAGATAGACCGCGCCGGCGCCTTCGGCATCTTCGGGCAGGATCCGGTCGAAGGGGTCCAGCGCGCCGAACAGCCCGCTGGTCATCACCCGGCCCGCCCCAAGCACGCCGATGCGGCCAATCCCCATCGCGGTCAGATCCCGGCGCACCACGTCCAGCGCATTGACCAGCGGGATCGGCGAACGCGCGACGGTTTCCGCGATACAGTAATGGCCGGCCAGCGCCGTCACCGCGGCGACCTGCGCGCCGGCGCCGGCAAGATCGGCGATGTGGTCGGCAAAGACCTGCGCCTGTTCCGCGCGCCGGTCGGCCAGGAAATTCTGCACCAGAGGGGCGTTATCGGCATGGGTAATCGTCATTCTGAACGGCACGCCGGCGGCTTTCGACGCGGCGACCAGCCGGCGGTAGTAGAACTGTGTCGCGGCCGGGCCGATGCCGCCGATCAGACCGATATGCATGGCGCTATCCCGTCACAAGAACCAGTCCGGCGACGCATTGCCGCCGCAGATCAGCACGCCGACGCGTTCATCCTTTTCGGGCACATAGGCCCCGCTGGTCAGGGCCGCCAGTGCGGTGGCGGCACCGGGTTCACCGATCAGGCGCGCGCCGTCCCACAGCCGCCGTTGCGCGGCTTTGGTGTCTTCGTCGCTGACCACCACGCTGCCGCCCAGCCAGCGATTGATCGCCTGCATCGGCAGCGCCCCGATGGTGGCCGCGCCCAGCCCGCTGGCCGAAATGCCGCTTGGGCTGATGGTGACGCTGTGCCCGGCGGCCAGCGATTGCGCCAGCCCCGAGGTGCCGGTGGTTTCGACCGCGACGACCTTGACCCGGTCCTGAAACCAGCTGAGCACGCCACCGATCAGCCCGCCGCCACCGACCGAAACCATCAGCGTGTCGATCCCGGGGGCCTGTTCCGCGATCTCGCGCGCGACCGTGCCCTGACCCTGAAGCGTCAGTTCGGAATCATAGGGGTGGGCCTGCACCGTGCCGGGGTCGGATGCGCGCGCCTCGAACGCGGTAAAGGCGTCGTCGACGCTGCCCTCCACCACCTCGACCGTGGCGCCGAAGGCCCGTATCCGGGCAAGTTTCACCTCGACCGCGATTGCGCCGGGTACGAAGACGGTCGACCTTACCCCCAGCCGCGACGCCGCAAGCGCCACCGCCGCGCCGTGGTTGCCGCCCGATATCGCCACGACTTCGGTTTCGGGTGTCAGGTCCGCCGACAGCAGGTTGTTGAACGCCCCGCGCAGCTTGAACGAGCCGGTCGCCTGAAGATGCTCCAGCTTCAGCGTGACGGGGTAGGGCAGGCCCAGTGCGGCGCCTTCCAGACTCTGCACCGGCGTGCGCCGGATATGCGGTGCAATCCGCGCATGCGCGGCTTCGATATCGGCGCGCGAGATCACGGCATCGCGATGGATGCGGCGCTTTCCGGCAATTCCTCGTCAAAACAGCGCTGATAGAACTCGGCCACGGTTTCGCGTTCCAGTTCGTCGCATTTGTTCAGGAATGTCACCCGGAACGCATAGCCGATGTTGCGGAAGATTTCCGCGTTCTGCGCCCAGTTGATCACCGTGCGCGGCGACATCACGGTCGACAGATCGCCGGCCATGAACGCGGTGCGGGTGTGCTGGGCCACGGTCACCATCTGGGCAATCTGCTTGCGGCCGCGATCGGTGTTGAAATGCGGGTTCTTCGACAGCACGATCTGGGTTTCGGCGTCATGGCTGAGGTAGTTCAGCGTCGCCACCAGCGACCAGCGGTCCATCTGGGCCTGGTTGATCTGCTGCACCCCGTGATACAGCCCCGTGGTATCGCCCAGACCCACCGTGTTGGCGGTCGCGAACAGGCGGAAATAGGGGTGCGGCGTGATCACCTCGTTCTGGTCCAGCAGCGTCAGCTTGCCGTCATGTTCCAGCACCCGCTGGATCACGAACATCACGTCGGCGCGGCCCGCGTCGTATTCGTCGAACACGATGGCGGTGGGGTTGCGCAGCGACCAGGGCAGGATGCCCTCCTGGAATTCGGTCACCTGCTTGCCGTCGCGCAGCTTGATCGCATCCTTGCCGATCAGGTCGATCCGGCTGATGTGGCTGTCGAGGTTGACGCGCACGCAGGGCCAGTTCAGCCGAGCCGCAACCTGTTCGATATGAGTCGACTTGCCGGTGCCGTGGTAGCCCTGGATGATCAGGCGGCGGTTGCGGGCGAAGGCGGCCAGAATCGCCAATGTGGTATCGGGGTCGAACTTGTAAGTGCTGTCGACGTCCGGCACCCGGTCGGAACGGTCGCTGAAGCCCTTGATCAACATATCGCTTTCGATGCCAAAGACATCGCGGACCGATACATCTTCGGTGGGTTTGCCAATCTCTATCGTACCGTCCGCCATTTTCGACCTCGTGCGCGCCTGGGATTCAGACGCCTTCGGGGTCGCCTGTCGTGCCGGAGGCTTTCATGGCGGATAGTACACAGAACGTCAACGTCGCGGCGGGCAAATAGACCGCACGGCCGCAAGAGATTTCGCGCGCGGGGTCGCCGCGCCGCGTGTCCGCCCTAGCAGGGCGGCACATTGCTGTTGGGCTGGCCGGTCGGCATCGGGTTTCCCGCGGCGTCGCGGGTTTCGGCGCGCCAGCCGGACGGTTCGGCCAGCGTCGCGGCAGAGCGTGTCCAGACCACATAGCCAAAGTCAGACGCCGAATGGACCACGCCATTATAGGCTCGCGCCGTTTCCTGGCCGGCGCTGTCGGTGACCTGGCCAAGATCAAAGCCGGCAAAGGTGCAGGGGCTGCCCGACAGCCCCGAACTGTCGATCCGGGTGCCGCCATGCCCAACGATATAGCTTTGCGGAAAGACATATGCGCCCGACGTTGCGTTTTCACCAAAGAATTCAATCTGTTGGAACAGGTGCTGATGCCCCAGCAGCAACGTGCTGGGCAAACAGGCCGGGGCGTTCCGCCGGGTCGGATCGCACAGGGTGATGTTCCGGGTGGCCGTTCGCAGGGCAAACTGCACGTTGGTGTCGCCAAGGTGATAGCCCGGCGTGCAACCACGGCAATCGGCGTATTCCAGCAGGTTGAAAGCCGGCACATGGCTGACCCACCAGACGCTGTCGGGGTTGGTCAGGCCAAGGGCGGTCTGGAAATCGGTCGTCAGGCTGGTTTGCGACGACCGCGCGCTGTCGATGATCACGAAACGATGCACCGCGGGTCCGGCTGTGTTGCCGCCGGGGGCGACGTCCAGCGTCCACATCGGCACCGGGCTGAACGGGCAGGCCTGCGCGGGCAGCGTCTTGGCGTCGCGCGCATCGCTGCCGAACAGGTAGTGCCATCCGGTGCCGTACCAGCCGGGGTCGCAGACCTCGTGATTGCCGCGCGAGAACACCCAGGGCGCGGCCAGCAACAGCGGTTGCGCGGCCGAAAAGAAATCGGTCATCCAGTAAGGCCATGTGTCGGGCGATACCGGGTTGTCGCGATGCGGCTCCCAGAAATAGCGGAAATCGCCGACATGCACCACCAGATCGGGGTCTTCGCTTGCGGCGTTCCGCGCCAGGTCGGGCAGGGCCCAACTGTCGCAATCCTGATAGAACCGGCTGTGGCTGTCGACGGCCATCCGGCCACGGCATCCGGTGTCGCCCAGCGTCACCATCCGCAGCGCGTCGGCTCCGCCATCCTTGTGGCGCAACCCCAGTGATGCCGGGCCATGCACCCTGACCGGGGTCGCCCCGTTGTATCCGGAGGGCGCGACCAATGCGGCCTGAAGGCTGCCGCCGGCGTCCTTCTCCATCGCCTCGGCCAGGGCGACGTCGGTCGCCAGCACAGCCGTGCACAGCGCGATATCATAGCCGGAAATACCCAGCTGGGGGCGGGCCTTCAGCGGCAACGGAGCCGGAGTCGCGCCATCAGCCAGCGTGGTCTGTACCGCGTAGAAATCACAATATTGCTGGCCATTCCCGGCATCGCCCGCAGCGGTCTGGACCGCCAGACGCAACTCCGTCACCGGCTGGCCTGTGGCGCCCGCGGGCTGCGCGACAAACTGCGACCAGGCGGCGGCGACCTTGCCCACAGCCACCGGCGGCGCGCCATCGGGCACCGTCAGGGCCTGGGCCGAACCTGAAATTGCGGTGAATACAAGCGCTGCCAGAATACCACGCATGATTTATCCGATCCCGTGAAATGATTTATGCAAACTGCTTTTGTCCCCGAAAGGCTAAAACCAGCCGGGGCATTGGTAAAGCGAAACAGGCAAAGTCGCGCCGGGTTACTGAAAGTTCCGGCTTTCCTTGATCTGGTCCCAGGCCCAGACGACCTCTTGCAGGCGATCCTCGTCGGACCGGTCACCACCGTTCATGTCGGGGTGAAGAACCTTTATCAACGCTTTGTATTGCTTACGGATTTCGGCCTTGTTCCAGTAATCCCTGGCCTCAAGAATATCCAGCGCGCGGCGCTCTGTCGGGGGCAGTTTGCGCGCGCCCGTGGTGCCCTTGCCCGGATTGCGGGTCGCGTTGACGCCCAGCACCTGATGCGGGTCGTCGATGCCAAGGCGCGACCAGGCCTTGGCCTCTTCGCCGGGCTTGGCGAAGGGTTTGGTTTCCCGCTCCCACACGCGGTCCTTGTCGATCTGTTCCTGAAATTCCTCTTCGGTCGCGCCGTTGAAGAAATTCCATTTCAGATTGTACTCGCGCACATGATCCTTGCAGAACCACAGATAGTCATCCAGATGATCGGGCGACTTGGGCGCACGGTACTGCCCGGCTTCCAGACAGCCGGGATGTTCGCATTCACGGGTAGAGGTTTCGAACGCGCCGGACATGCCGCGCTTGCCGCGGGTGCGTTTTTTCTTGTCCGAGGTTACGCGGATATCGAAACCGAAGGGATCTGATTTGCTCATGTGCCTGCCTTTTCGACTCGGTCGCACGAGTTTAAGGTTTTCAACGGGACAGGAAAGGGGTCAGAGCAGAAAAATGGCAGTTGCAGATGAAATAGAGGTCCGGCTGCGCACGAAGTTTGCGCCGCAAACCCTTGAAGTACATGACGAAAGTGACCAGCACATCGGTCATGCGGGATATCGCGAAGGTGGCGAAAGCCATTTTCGCGTGGTGATCGCGGCGGCGGAATTCGGCCCGCTCAGCCGGATTGAGCGGCATCGCGCCGTCCATGCGGCATTGGGCCCCGATCTGGTGGGACGCATTCACGCGCTGGCGCTGCAGATCAGCGGCTGATCGGTTTTCCTTGGCAGCTCAACGCGTTACTGGACAGCCATGTCGGATTTGGCGGCACCCAGTTCCGGCGCGCGGCCTTCGGGGACATCGCTGCGGGCGCTAAGCGCGGGAATCGCCCCGCTGGTCTGCGCGGTGGAACGGAAGGTCGGCACCGCCAGCATCGGGTCACGCGATGCCGGGGCGGGGCTGAGAACCGTGCCAGATTGGGCGGTCTGATCCAGGTTCTTGCGAAAAATCAGCATGTTCTGGAACGTTGTTACGCGCCCGGTCAGGCCCTGGCGTTCTTCGCAGGGCAGGGTATCGGTGCACTGGTATTCCCAGCCGTCGGCGCCATACTGGTTCATCAGGCTGGCAAGCTCGGCCGCGAATTTGTTATCTGTGCCT